>UQSX01000007.1 GCA_900543715.1 uncultured Blautia sp.
CTGCATTTAAAAGTACATTATTTCCATTGCAGTAGCCAACCTGGACAGGCATTCCTCCATAGAGGCTGTAACCGATCTTCTCCACACAGGGACATGCTTCCAGTTTCTCATCTGAAGCTACGTAAACCACGTCCTCCGGCTGAGGAGTTTCCTTCAGAGCTTCCAGCAGATCGGAAACATCGATTCCCTGGATCACTTTTCCATAGGCCCGGAAAGCTTTGTCCGTTACTTTTAAAATTTCCATCTGGAACTTACCTCCTTAATTAGTTTAGTCATTAAACTATATCTTTATGCTACCATCTCTATAGAAAAAAAGCAAGTTGTTTTTTAGGAAAATATCTTATTTTTGCAGCGATTCCGGTATATAAAGAAAGCAGGCCTGTCATGCCAGAACATTTGATTCTCTGACTATAACAGGCCTGCACTTTCAGGCAGCTTCAAAGCTCTCTTTATTATATCGTAATATCTTTTCCAAAGTATTTATCGGAAAGCTCCGAAAGAGTTCCGTCTTCTTTCAGTTCTTCCAGATTTTCTTCTAATGTATCTGCCAGGGAATTTTCCTTTCTGGTAAATGCGGCAATCTGGTTTTCTTCCTCTTCTGCTCCGATCTGGTCCTGCACAGAGGAAATATCCAGATAGGGCTTTGTATGTCCGTAATGTATAGTATTCCACTGACTGATACCCACGGAAGATAACACACAGTCATAGACTTCCCCATCCAGAGACTTCAGAAGATTTTCCTCTGATGTGTCTACGATTTCCAGTTCCATATCCATTTTGTCCGCCAAAAGCCCTGCCAGTTCTACCTCAAAGCCTTCCGGCTGATTATCTTCCGAAGAAAGATAACACATTTTTTCAATGCCAAGATGCATTCCCACCCGCAGCACGTCATTTTCCAGGGTTTCCCTGTTTCCAGCCAGGGAACACCCAGACAGAGACAAAAGAAGCAGGCTGAGCAGAAGTAAAAAACTTCCTCTATTCAATACTCTTTTCATACAGTTTTCTCCAATTTTTTCAATCTGTCATGAAAACAATATCATGTAACCTTCCCTTTGTCAATGCACCGGGGAATACCCGGCACTTGTAAAAGATTTTTTCAGATGGTATGATAAAGGAAATATTTCAGGAGAGAATGAAACTATGGAAAGCTGGAATGGAAAACCTTATCACTCTTTTGACTACATGCTGAAGGAACGCTTTTCCTGCAAGATATACAAGACAGCTCTCAACGGAGGCATGACCTGTCCCAACCGGGACGGCACCCTGGGAGAGCGGGGCTGTATATTCTGCAGTCAGGGAGGCTCGGGAGACTTTGCAGGAGACCGCCGGGACTCTATCACAGAACAGATCAATAAACAGGCAGAAAAGCTGGCCCGGAAAAGAAACGCCTCTGCTTTTATTGCTTATTTTCAGGCCTACACCAACACCTACGCCCCTGTGGAATATCTGAGAAAAATCTACACAGAGGCCATAAATCATCCTCAGGTAGCGGCTGTTTCCATTGGAACCCGTCCGGACTGTCTGGGGCCAGATGTACTGGCTCTTCTGGCAGAGCTGAATCAGATAAAACCCGTATGGATAGAACTGGGGCTTCAGACCATTCATGAAAGGACTGCGGCATATATCCGCAGAGGATATCCTCTCTCCTGTTTTGAAGAGGCTGTAAAGGCTCTTCGGCAGCGGGATCTGGAAGTCATTGTCCATACCATCCTGGGGCTTCCCGGTGAAAGCCGCCGGGATATACTGGAGACTATGGAATATCTGAACCATCAGGATATCCAGGGAATCAAACTTCAGCTTCTGCATATATTAAAAGGTACGGATCTGGCCCGGGATTATCTGGAAGGGAAATTTTCCGTCTATACCATGGAAGAATATCTGGACATCCTTATCGACTGTCTGGAACATCTTTCTCCGGATATCGTGATCCATCGTCTCACCGGAGACGGGCCAAAAGACCTGCTGATCGCTCCGCTGTGGAGCAGCAGAAAACGGACGGTTTTAAACACCCTGCACCATAAATGCAAAATGCGCCATGCATACCAGGGAAGATTATATAAGGAGGAATAGATCATGGCAGAACCTCTCACACTTTACAAGCTGATGATCCTTTATATGCTGGAAAAATCCGAGTTTCCTCTGACAAACGCCCAGATTTCCGGCTTCATTCTGGATAAAGGCTATACTACTTATTTTCACCTGCAGCAGGCAATCTCGGAATTGACAGACTCTGAACTTATAAAAGCAAAAACCGTCCGGAACTCTTCTTACTTCCGGATCACTCCCCAGGGAAAGCAGACTCTGTCTTATTTTGAGGATCAGATTTCTGACGGAATAAAAAAGGATATTGCAGACTTCTTTAAGGAAAATATCATTCAGATCCGGGAAGAACTCTTAGCTGTAGCTGACTATTACAAAGGGCAGGAGGAGGGCTACCAGGTGCGGTGCCGGCTCCGTCAGGATAATCTTCCCCTTGTGGATCTCACCATTGCTGTTCCCACCGAGGAAGCTGCTAAAGCCGTATGTCTGAACTGGAAAGAAAAGCGTCAGAGTATATACGAGAATCTTATAGAATTTCTTCTGTAACATGAAATAAAAGAAAGAATCCTGGCTCTGCAGGATTCTTTCTTTTATTTCATCATTTTTTTCAGTTCGTCCATAAAGGTGTCAATATCTTTAAATTCCCGGTAAACAGAAGCAAATCTTACATATGCCACTGCATCCAGATCTTTCAGCTTTTCCATAACGATCTCGCCGATCACCGTACTGGGGACTTCCCGCTCTTCTTTATTGAAAACCTCTGTCTCTATCTCATCAATAAGCTCTTCAATCCTTTTCACGGGAATGGGCCTTTTATAGCAGGCCCGCATAACTCCATTCTGAAGCTTGCTCCTGTCATATTCCTCCCGGCTCTGATCTTTCTTGATCACAGTCAGAGGAATAGTCTCTATCTTTTCATAAGTCGTAAACCGTCTTCCGCACTCGTCGCACTGTCTCCGTCTTCTGATTGAATTATTGTCCGGAACAGGTCTGGAATCAATGACTCTGGTGTTATCCTGATTGCAAAACGGGCACTTCATAATGATCCTCCTTATGCAAGAACCGCTTTGGCCAGTGTCTCCATATTTGCTTCGTCAGCTTCTTTCATTACAGACTTAATGGTGACTACAGGCTCACAGATTTCTATATCCTTCATACTCTCAAAGTATGCTTTCATTAATTTTCCGGACATAGGCGCCCAGGAGCCGTTTTCTACGATTCCTACTTTTCTCTTTTTGTAAGTTTTGATCTTCAGGTGATACAGAAAATCCTCCATGCAGGGGAACAGATTTCCGTCATAGGTCACTCCCATAACCACCAGACGGCTGTAGCGGAAAGCACAGGAAATTGCCTCTGCCATATCATCTCTGGCCAGGTCAAATACCCTTACATTCTGTGCTCCGTTGTCCTTAAGGATTTCCGCCATTCTTCTTGCCGCATTGCCGGTATTTCCATGGATAGAAGCGTAAGCCACTACCACGCCCTCTTCTTCAGGCTCATAGCTGCTCCACGTAAGGTACTTTCCAATGTAATAGCCCAGGTTCTCTTTCAGCACAGGGCCATGAAGAGGGCAGATCATCTGGATATCCAGAGTAGCGGCTTTCTTCAGCAGGGCCTGTACCTGCGTTCCGTATTTTCCTACGATGTTGATGAAATATCTCCTGGCCTCGTCATCCCATTCCTCTTCCACATCAGAAGCACCGAATTTTCCGAATCCGTCTGCTGAGAATAAAATTTTCTCTGTCTGCTCATATTCTACCATGACTTCCGGCCAGTGGACCATAGGAGCCATAAAGAACTGCAGCGTATGTTTTCCGAGGCTGAGTGTATCCCCTTCTTTCACTACCACACTTCTGGGAGCAAAATCAAGGGTAAAGAACTGGGGCAGCATGGAAAATACTTTTGCATTGGAGACTACCTGCATGTCTGGATATTTCTCTGCCAAAAGCTGGATATTGGAAGCATGATCCGGCTCCAGATGAGATACTACCAGATAATCCGGTTTTTTCCCGTTCAAAACCTTTTCCAGGTTGTCCATCCACTGCTGAGTTCTTCTTTTATCAACGGTATCCATAACGGCGATTTTCTCGTCCAAGATCACATAAGAATTATAGGTAACGCCATTTGGCACCTGGTACTGGCTTTCAAATAAATCGATGTCTTTATCATCTGCGCCAATATACACAACTGAATCTGAAATCTTCATATCATACATAAATCTATTTCCTCCTTGCGGCTGTGAAATATTATACCGACTTTATTATATATGGGTTGAAAGAAATTTTCCACTGGTTTTTTAGGAAATTTCTGTGCCGGAAGAAAATCTTGACGAAATTAGGTCAACAGCATACAATAAATGCTGAGATCAGGAGGTATTATAATGGAAGAAATCACAAAATATATTTTAGAGCAGCTTCAGAATCTTCTGTCCATTGACAGTCCCACAGGCTATACAAAAAATGTGTCTGACTACCTTATGGCAGAGTATCAAAAAATGGGATATACTCCTAAGAGGACCGTAAAGGGAGGCGTTCTCACCGATTTAGGCGGTAAAGAGGAAGAAAATGCTGTATTTCTGGAAGCTCACGTGGATACCCTGGGTGCTATGGTGTCCGAGATAAAGTCCAACGGCCGTCTGGCCGTTTCCCCTCTGGGCGGAATGAATGCAAACAATGCTGAAGCAGAAAACTGCCGGATCATCACCAGATTTAACGGTATTTATGAAGGTACCTGCCAGCTCACAGACGCTTCTGTTCATGTAAACGGGAAATATGACGAAACTTCCAGAAGCTTTGCTGTTATGGAAATCCTTTTAGACGAAAAGGTTTCCAGCAGGGAGGATGTACTTGCCCTGGGAATCCTGGAGGGAGACGTAGTAGCTTTTGAACCCAGGACCCGGATTACTCAAAGCGGCTATATCAAAAGCCGTTTCCTGGATGACAAGTTAAGTGCTGCTATTCTTCTGGGATATGCCAGATATCTGAAAGCCAACGAGATCACTCCGGAGAGGAAGATATATCAGCATCTGACTGTGTATGAAGAAGTAGGTCACGGCGGATCCGCCTCTGTTCCCCAGGGGGTTACAGAGATTCTGGCCGTAGACATGGGATGTGTGGGAGAAGGTCTGAACTGTAAAGAACACCAGGTATCCATCTGTGCCAAGGACAGCGGCGGTCCTTACAGCTATGATCTGGTATCCCAGCTCATTACCACTGCCAAAAATGAGGAGCTGGATTTCGCTGTAGATGTATATCCTCATTATGGTTCAGATGCAGAAGCAGGGCTGAGGGCCGGCTATGACGTCCGGCATGGGCTGATCGGCCCGGGTGTCTATGCCTCCCATGGATATGAGAGAAGTCATGCAGACGGCGTAAAAAATACCTTTCTTTTGTTGAAAGGATATTTAGGATAGATATACTTTAAATTTTATTAAGATATTTTCTAATTATTTTATAAAAGGGACATAATTTACTCACATTTTCTTTTTATAATAAATCTTGGATAGTTGATAAACCACTCACTATCTCCCCCCTCAAGTTGAAAAAGCCCGGTACCTTGTGTATCGGGTTTTTTTCTGTTGCTTTTCTCATCTTCAGCAGATATAATGTTCTTATCTTCCTCTCACGAGGGCTTTCTGGCAATGAGAGGAAATTGGGTGCATAACATATAAAGCTATCAAACTATCATAGAAGAAAGAGGTATGACACTATGACAAGAAAAAAAGTAGTAGTGGCTTTAGGCCATAGAGCACTGGGCACTACCCTGCCGGAACAGAAGACTGCGGTAAAGGCCTCTGCAAAGATCCTGGCTGATCTGGTAGAAGCCGGAGCGGATATCATCATTACTCACAGCAACGCTCCTCAGGTAGGCATGATCCATACAGCCATGAATGAATTTGGAAAATTACATCCGGACTATACAGCGGTTCCCATGTCTGTATGTTCTGCCATGAGCCAGGGATATATCGGCTACGATATCCAGAATACACTTAGAGCAGAGCTTCTCCGCAGAGGCATCTATAAACCGGTAAGTACGGTTCTCACCCAGGTAACTGTAGATCCCTATGACGATGCTTTCCATGAACCAGTGAAGGTCATAGGAAGGACTCTCACTGAGGAAGAAGCCGAAGCTGAAGAGCATAAGGGAAATTATGTAGTAAAGACAGAGCATGGATACCGCAGGATCGTGGCTGCTCCTCAGCCGGAAAGCATTGTGGAGATCGATGCCATTAAAGCGCTGTCTGATGCAGGTCAGATCGTAATTGCCTGCGGAGGAGGCGGAATCCCCGTATTAGAAAGAGACGAAGAACTTATTGGCGCCAGTGCTGTCATTGAAAAGGATCTTACCAGCGGCAAGCTGGCTCAGGCTTTAAACGCCGATGAATTACTGATCCTTACCAGTGTGGAAAAGGTATCGGTAAACTATCGTTCCGATTCTGAGGAATACATTTCCCAGATCACTGTCCAGGAAGCTAAAACCTATATGGAGGAAGGACATTTCGGCGACAATACCATGCTGCCTAAGATCCAGGCGTCTGTAGAATTCGTGGAAGGTCATCCCGAAAGAAGAGCAGTGATCACCTCTATCGGAAAAGCCAAAGAAGGATATCTGGGTAAGACCGGAACCATCATTACTGCATAACACAAAATATTTTATTTTCTGTTTCTGACCATTAACCGGACCTTTTCTGAAAGATCCGGTTAATATTTTTTTGCGGAATCTCAAAGACCAAAATAATTCCCAGCACCATGGCAATAGCAATTCCCAGAGTCTCTCTTCCATAGTGAAGGCTCAGCCGGTTGTTTTCCAAAAGTGTATAATAAATCGTCCTGTAAATACCGATTCCAGGGACTTCCGGAAAGATTCCTGCGATCAGGAACAGCGTCACCGGACATTTTCTCACCGTACTCCCGATTCTGGAAGCCAGCGTAATAAATACAGTAGCAACAAAATTTCCAACTATGGCGCCTGCTCCCAGCCCATGAACAAAAGTCCAGCAGATCAGCCAGCCTGTCCCTCCGATAAAGCCGCAGAGAGGATAGTGTTCCCTTGGAACGGAAAACAGTACAGAAAAGGCTACGGTTCCGATTCCTGCCGCCAAAAATTGTAAGATTCCTTCCACGATCATAAGAGTATCCCTCCTGTCAGATAATAGTAAAGAAAGTACATGATCCCTACTCCCATAGCAATTCCCAATGCTACCATAAGTGCGTCCAGAAACCGGACGCCTCCTCCGATATAATCGCCGTCGGCGAAGTCCCGGACTGCATTTACCAGGGAAACTCCGGGAACAAGAGGCATAATAGAGCCTACCAAAATACTCCCCGGTGTTTTTCCCAGTCCTAAGCGATATAAAAGCACAGCAAAAAAGGAAACGCAGAATCCCCCTGCCATATTCTTCACAATCTTAGAAGTTTTTTTCTCCCTTTTCTCAAAAATAAGCAGAAGTCCGTAAAGAATAAAGCCTGACAGAAAGGCCGCCGCCATATCCTCCAGTCCGCCTCCCAGCAAATAGCAGAAGCTGCCGGAGCCGATTCCCGAGGCCAGCATCCGCACAATCCCCCGTTTTCCCGGCATATGCTTAATAACCTCCAGCCTTTCCCCTGCTTCTTTCACAGAATATTTTCCTTCTTCGATTTCTCTGGAAAGCTGATTCACAGCTGCAATCCGATGAAGTTTTGCCCCGCTTATAGGAATATGCTTTACACTGGCGTATATCTGTCCTTCCTGATTCTCCGCTGTAATAAAAATCCCCGTACTCAGCACAAAGGTGCTGCACTTCTCAATTCCAAAAGCCTTTGCTATCCTCTGTATGGTCTCTTCTACCCGGAAGATTTCTGCCCCTGCATCCAGAAGAATCTTCCCGGCCTCCATGGCCAGATCCAGCACTTCCTTATCCTGATTTTCCACTGTCCTGTTTCCTCCTGTATGTTTACTCTCATCTCCTCTTTTCAGGATGCCCCAAAAAGGAAAAACGGAACCGCCTCTGAAGCCTCAAAGGCTCTGTGAAGCAGTTCCGCAATTTCAGCTTATCTGAAAATTGTAAAAAATAAGATCACGATAATACCTAAAACGATCCTGTACCAGCCAAATACTTTAAAATTATGTTTCTTAATATATCCCATAAGGAATTTAATAGCCAAAACAGAAACCACAAAGGAAACTGCCATGCCTGTCAGAAGGATCACCACTTCCCAGGAAGTGAAATTCAGCCCGAACTTTACGATCTTTAAAAGGCTGGCGCCAAACATCACCGGGATTGCCAGGAAAAAGGTATATTCTGCCGCTACAGTCCTGGAGGCTCCCACCAGGATACCGCCAATGATAGTGGCTCCTGAACGTGAGGTTCCGGGAATCAGGGACAGGACCTGGAAAATACCTATGATCAAGGCTGTTTTCCAGGTAATTTCACTGATGGAGTTATATTTTGCCTGGCGTTTCTCATTGTAGTCCTCCACAATGAGAAACATAACGCCGTAAACGATCAGCATTACTGAAACCACAAACCAGTTGTTAAACTTTTCTTCAATGAAATCATTAAAGGGCAGGCCAATGATGATAGCGGGCAGACAGGATACCAGGATCTTAAACCACATGATCATCTTGTCAATCTTCACAAAACGACAGAGTACTCCTGCTGCTTTTTCCACATTGGTCACATTCTGATGTTTCGGCTTTTTATTCCGAAAGGGCCACAGGTCTTTCCAGTAAAGGACCACTACAGCCATAATCGCCCCTAACTGGATCACCACCATAAACATATCCCAGAATTCCTGAGATACATTCAGTTTTATGAACTCTTCCACCAGGATCAGATGTCCGGTGCTGCTTATGGGAAGCCATTCCGTAATTCCCTCTACAATGCCCAGGAAAATTACTTTTAATATCTCAATAAAATTTTCCATTTTTTACTCCTTAGATCTCAGCAATGTCCACCAGTTTCAGTTTCTGAATATCTGTATTTTCCAGACTGGTCACCAGGGCCTCCGCTGTGTCCAGAGCGGTAAGTACGTTTACGCCTGTCTCAATAGCATTTCTCCGGATAATAAAGCCATCCTTAGCCTTCTCCACACCCTGAGACGGGGTATCGATGACCAGATCGATCTTATGGGCCAGGATCAGATCCATGAGATTTGGTGAAGGCTGCTCGATTTTGTTGGTGCGGACAGCCTTAACCCCGTTTTCATTAAGAACTTTTGCAGTACTCCTTGTAGCATAGATTTTGTATCCCAGGTTCTGGAATCTGCGGGCAATAGGAATAATATCCTGTTTATCTTCATCCCTTACCGTTATGATCATATTCTTGTGTTTCGGCAGGTTCACGCCAGCTCCCAGAAATGCCTTATACAGCGCCTCATTAAAGCTTTCTGAAATACCCAGGCATTCTCCTGTGGACTTCATCTCCGGTCCCAGATTTACATCTGCTCCACGGATCTTTTCAAAAGAGAATACCGGCATCTTGATCGCATAATGTTTTGCCTCCGGCTGAAGTCCAGGGGTATATCCCAGATCTTTCAGCTTATGGCCCAGGATCACCTGGGTAGCCAGGGGAACAATAGGAATTCCTGTTACCTTGCTGATATAGGGCACTGTACGGCTGGAACGGGGATTTACCTCGATTACATATACTTCTTCTCCGCAGACAATAAACTGAATATTGATCATGCCCAGTACATGAAGAGATTTCGCCAGCTTTCTGGTATATTCCTCGATAGTCCGCTTTGCACTGTCGCTGATAGTGCGGGCAGGATATACGGAAATACTGTCTCCGGAATGGATGCCCGCTCTCTCAATATGCTCCATAATTCCAGGGATCAGAATATCTTCTCCGTCGCATACAGCGTCTACTTCGATTTCTTTTCCCTGGAGGTATTTATCCACCAGGATCGGATGTTCCTGAGCGATCCGGTTGATAATGCCGATATACTGATCCACATCCTGATCATTGATGGCAATCTGCATTCCCTGACCGCCAAGGACATAGGAAGGACGTACCAGAACAGGATATCCCAGCTCATTGGCAGCCCTGATAGCCTCATCTGCAGTATATACTGTATGTCCCTTAGGTCTTGGAATATTACACTGCTCCAGGATTTCATCAAAGAGCTCCCTGTCTTCTGCTGCGTCTACATTTTCTGCAGAGGTTCCCAGAATCTTCACACCCATTTTAATAAGGGCTTCTGTAAGCTTGATAGCGGTCTGGCCTCCAAACTGGACCACAGCTCCGTCCGGTTTTTCTATGTCTACTACATTTTCCACATCTTCCGGTGTAAGGGGCTCAAAATACAGCTTATCTGCAATATCAAAGTCTGTACTTACCGTTTCCGGATTGTTGTTGATGATAATGGTCTCATAACCTTCTTTTTCAAAGGCCCAGGTACAGTGTACGGAACAGAAGTCAAACTCGATTCCCTGTCCGATACGGATCGGTCCGGAGCCCAGGATCAGAACCTTTTTCTTATCTGTAGTTCCGTCTGCCTCATTCTCTCCTCCGTATACCGAATAATAATAAGGAGTCGTTGCAGCGAATTCCGCCGCACAGGTATCCACCATCTTATAGGAAGCGGTAATTCCCCACTCCTTTCTCAGCTTATGGATATCCTCTGTGGTCCTGCCGGTAAGCTGCCCGATCACATTATCCGGGAACTCGATCCTTTTTGCTTCTCTCAGCAGTTCTTCTGTCAGCTCCTGCTCTTTCAGAGCCTGCTCCATTTCCACCAAAATGGCGATCTTATCAATAAACCAGATATCAATCTTTGTAATATCATGGATGGTTTCATAGGAAATGTTTCTTCTGACAGCCTCAGCGATCCTCCAGATACGCATATCATCTACAATGTGAAGTTCTTCCAGCAATTCTTCTTCTGTCAGCTTTGTAAAATCATAGGACATCAGAGAGTCCACATGCTGCTCCAGAGAGCGGATAGCCTTCATCAGAGCGCCTTCAAAGCTATTGCAGATGCTCATAACCTCTCCCGTAGCTTTCATCTGGGTAGTAAGGGTCCTCTTAGCGCTGATAAATTTATCAAAAGGCAGTCTTGGGATCTTTACCACACAGTAATCCAGCATAGGCTCGAAGCTTGCATAGGTCTTTCCTGTAATGGCATTCTTGATCTCATCCAGGGTATATCCCAGCGCGATCTTTGCAGCTACTTTAGCAATCGGATATCCTGTAGCTTTGGAAGCCAGTGCAGAAGAACGGGATACACGGGGATTTACCTCGATTACACAATATTCAAAGCTGTCCGGATTCAGGGCATACTGTACATTACAGCCGCCTGTGATACCCAGCTCTGTGATAATGTTCAGCGCAGAGGTTCTCAGCATCTGATATTCTTTATCTCCCAGAGTCTGAGAAGGAGCCACAACAATACTGTCTCCTGTATGAACGCCTACCGGGTCAATGTTTTCCATGTTGCAGACAGTAATACAGTTTCCGGCGCTGTCCCGCATTACCTCATATTCGATTTCTTTCCAGCCGGCAATACAGCGCTCAACCAGAACCTCCCCTACACGGGAAAGACGAAGACCGTTCTCCAGGATCTCGATCAGCTCTTCTTCATTGTTGGCGATACCGCCGCCGCTTCCTCCCAGAGTGTAAGCAGGACGCAGTACCACAGGATATCCGATCTTATTACTGAACGCAATACCGTCTTCTACATTACGTACTACTAAAGAAGCGGCAATGGGCTCTCCGATCTTTTCCATGGTATCTTTAAATTCCTGACGGTCCTCTGCTTTTTTGATGGTCTCAGAAGTAGTTCCGATCAGGCGGACATTGTGCTCTTTTAAGAACCCTCTCTCCTCCAGCTCCATAGCCAGATTCAATCCGGCCTGGCCACCCAGAGTTGGAAGGACGCTGTCCGGTTTCTCTTTCAGGATCAGCTGCTCTACTACTTCTACGGTAAGTGGCTCTATATATACCTTATCTGCGATGTCTTTATCGGTCATAATGGTGGCAGGGTTGGAGTTCAGCAGAACAACCTCGATTCCCTCTTCCTTAAGAGAGCGGCAGGCCTGGGTCCCCGCATAGTCAAACTCTGCTGCCTGTCCGATCACAATAGGGCCGGAGCCGATCATCAATACTTTTTTAATATCCGGATTTCTTGGCATTACTCTGTCACCTCCATCATTTTAATGAAACGGTCAAATAAGTAGCCGGAGTCCTGAGGTCCAGGGCAGGCTTCCGGATGGAACTGTACGGTAAAGATATTTTTCCCTACATATTTCAGTCCCTCGTTTGTCTTGTCATTTACATTTTCAAAAGCCGGAACTGCGATCTTAGGATTCAAAGTCTCTGTATCCACTACATAGCCGTGGTTCTGAGAGGAAATATATACTCTTCCCGTTTCCAGATCTTTTACCGGGTGATTTCCTCCTCTGTGTCCATATTTCATTTTCTTGGTGTCTGCGCCTGTGGCCAGAGCCATAAGCTGATGTCCCAGACAGATGGCAAAAATAGGAACCTGAGAATCATATAATTTTTTAATTTCTTTTATGATCTCTGTACATTCCTTAGGATCTCCAGGTCCATTGGAAAGCATGATGCCGTCCGGCTGCTCCTTCAGGATTTCTTCTGCTTTTGTAAACGCTGGATAAATCGTAACCTGGCAGCCTCTCTTATTTAAAGACTCTGCGATATTTTCCTTAGCCCCAAAGTCCATAAGGGCCACCTTGGGTCCCTTGCCTTTGAGAACTGTCTTTTCCTCGCAGGTAACTTTCTCCACTACTTTTCCCGTAGTGTATGCATGAAGTTTTGGAATTACTTCCTCCAGTTTAAAATCCTGATTTGTGGTGATCATACCGTTCATGGTCCCTTTCTCCCTGAGGATCTTTGTAAGGGCCCTGGTATCGATTCCTGCAATACCCGGAATATCATATCGTTTTAAAAAATTTTGAATTGTATCTTCACAGCGGAAGTTGCTTGGAATACGGGATAATTCTCTTACAATATATCCATCGGGCCATGGTCTTAAAGACTCCTGGTCCTCATAACAGATACCATAATTGCCAATCAAAGGATATGTCATGCAGACTGCCTGTCCGGCATAAGAAGGGTCTGTAAGTACTTCCAGATAACCAGTCATAGAGGTGTTAAAAACAATCTCGCTGATGACTTCTTTCCTGGAGCCAATGCTGGTACCTGTAAAGACAGTTCCGTCTTCCAGTATCAAAAATGCTTTCATTCTCTCACCTGTCTCCCTTTCTGTTCTTTTATATTTTACAAAGCCAGGATTAAAAGGCCCTATCTTTCAAGCCTTTCTGCAAATTTATGGATCTGGGGCTTAGCAAAATCTCCTGGCACAGCGGCTTCCCTAAAAAGCCCTAAAATACCCCAAATTGTAAAAAGTGTATCATAACACACTATTTTTTTCAACCTTTTTTACAGAATAGGTTTTGCTAAATTTTTTTTATTTTTTTCTTGACATTTTAAGACAAATCATATAATATATATTTTGCGCTTACGAAAACGCAAAACTTCATAGAAATGCAGGAGTGGCGGAATTGGCAGACGCGCAGGCTTCAGGTGCCTGTGGTAGCAATATCGTGTGGGTTCAAGTCCCATCTCCTGCACGCTTTAAGAATCTCAGTTATCAGGTACTGAGATTCTTTTTTATCCTGCAGTAAAGTCCTTCTGACTGCTCTATAGAATAAAAGCCCTAAACTTTCACTGTTTTCAAAATTTCAAAAACATTTGATAAATTCCGAAAATAAAATTCAAATTTTCTATTGACATTTTCTCTTTTATCGTGTATTATTTATTTCGTGCTCAAGAGCACACAATAAAATATCAGAAATGCAGGAGTGGCGGAATTGGCAGACGCGCAGGCTTCAGGTGCCTGTGGTAGCAATATCGTGTGGGTTCAAGTCCCATCTCCTGCATCTTTTTTTTGTTATTAATCCAGCCATGCACAGTTAATTAAAAACAGCCGAAGGGGAATTTATTCATCTACGGCTGTTTTTAATTAACTGTATAGGGCGTTTAGCTCAAGCATTATGCCGCTATTGCGGTATAATGCTTGCATGGCTGGATTTTTCTTTAAATGCACAGAGAATATAAAAATAACCTCAGGGAAGTTCACTTACCTGAGGTTATTTCTATATTCTCGTATTGAGCGTTTCGCTCAAGGAACTGGTCTTTCTATGTTTAGTGCATTTCCAGCTGCGGCATCTCCTGCCCCCGCAGCAGGATCCTCGGACCTCCGGTATGTTGAATATATTCTTTGGTAATGATCACCTCTCCGATACTGTCATCTTTGGGAATCTCATACATAATATCCAGCATATATTCTTCCAGAATCGCTCTTAATGCTCTTGCTCCGGTATGTTTTTCCATTGCCAGATCTGCAATAGCCTCCAAAGCTCCCTGTTCAAACTCCAGCTTCACTTCATCCATGGCCAGAAGCTTCTGATACTGTTTTAAAATGGCATTTTTCGGCTCCTTAAGAATCTCTACCAGCATATCTCTGGTAAGTCCTTTTAAAGCGAAAATAACCGGGAGACGTCCCAGGAATTCCGGGATCATGCCAAACTTTCTCAGATCATCCACCGTTACCTTCTCCAAAAGGCTGTCGTCATGGTCATACTTATCTTTCAGGTCTGCCTGGAATCCAATAGAAGCAGTCTTATTCAGACGCTCTTTCACGATCTCCTCTAAATCTGGAAACGCCCCGCCGCATATAAACAAAATATTTCTGGTGTCTACGGTTGTAAGAGGAACCATGGCATTCTTACTGTTTGCACCTACTGGTACTTCCACTTCACTTCCTTCCAGAAGCTTGAGCATTCCCTGCTGTACTGCCTCTCCGCTGACATCTCTTTGGTTCGTATTTTTCTTTTTGGCGATCTTATCAATCTCATCTATGAAAATAATCCCATGCTCTGCCTTCTCCACGTCATTGTCTGCGGCGGCCAGCAGTTTGCTGACTACACTTTCAATGTCATCGCCAATATAGCCTGCCTCTGTAAGAGAGGTGGCATCCGTGATAGCCAGAGGTACGTCCAGAAGCCGGGCAAGAGTTTTTACCATATAAGTCTTACCGCTTCCTGTAGGACCGATCATAAGCATATTGGATTTCTCAATTTCTACATCATCCGTGTTCTCGGCAAACACCCTTTTATAGTGATTATAAACTGCTACCGACATAACCTTCTTAGCATGGTCCTGTCCGATCACATACTCATCCAGACTGGCTTTGATCTTGTGAGGAGCCGGAATACTCTTGATATCAAACACCTTAGGCGCTACTTTTTCCTTTGGCTTCTCCTGTCTCTTTTTAACTTTTTGTCTGTCGGGAATCTGATTCTGAAGGGAGCTTAGATCGATCATGCTGATATTCGGCATGTTGGGAATATTTTTCATCAGCTCATCATAGTTGATGCTGCTGTTATTCATTGTGTCAAAGCTTCTCTGCATACAGTCTGTGCAGATATGGATGTTATTTGGCAGATCGATCATTTTGCCTGCCTTACTCTCTGGCCGTCTGCACATAAAACATATTTTTTCATAAGTATCTTTTTTTTCCTTATCTTCCTTATCAGCAGAAGAGGTTGTCTCTAAATATTCTTTATCATCTGGCATATCTGTACCCTCTCTCTTTCCTTTACCTAAACTGCTACAATTTTCAAATTATGACGTCTTGCTCCAGTCGGCGCCCGGCGCCCTAAAAGCATTTAACGTCAGTATATTATCATAAAACCACTTATCCAACAAGTAAACTTTTTATAAACCAGCCAAAGTTCCCCTTGTTCAGTGTAACCAGCTCTTCCCTGCCCTTGTTGTCAGCATATATAAAAGCAGACAGAAGCCAGGGAAATAGTTCTGCCTCTTCCCTGGCCGCTGTCTGTTTCTTTTTCTTATTACGGTTTATTCGCCGCTCTGAGATGAGCTTTGTGCATCACTTTTTGCGCCTAAGGTGATCGTTAAGGTCTGTTCCTTATACTCGCCGCCTTCTGCTCTTGCGACTACAATCTCTACCTGCTCACCTGCCTTATAATAAGACAACTGATTCGTAAGATTATCATATGTCTGTACGGTAGTACCGTCAAATTTCTGAATGATATCTCCTGTCAGGATACCCGCCTGGTCTGCCGGTCCTCCTTCCTCAACGCTGCGTACAAAGACACCTACCGGCATATTATACATTTCTTCTGTGTTGCTGGAAACATCAAGGCAGGTGATCCCCAGATATGCTGCCTGGCTTTCATCTTCCACTTTTTCTCTTGTTTCTTTGTTCATCAGTTCTTCCAGGATTGGTTCTGCACGACTGATAGGAATGGCAAATCCCATGCCTTCTACAGAATCAGAGGCGATCTTAGAGGAATTAATGCCCACAACTTCTCCATTCATGTTCAGCAGAGCTCCGCCGCTGTTTCCGGGATTAATTGCAGCATCGGTCTGGATAAAAGTACCGTTTACATCCTCAGAATTTACCTGCTTATTTAAAGCGCTTACATAACCTGATGTTACCGACTGTCCATAGCCTAAAGCATTGCCGATGGCCACTACCTGTTCTCCAACTACCAAGTCATCTGAGCTTCCCAGATTAGCAACTTTAATCTGGCCACGGACATCTTCCGGTATATCGGAGATATTAACAGATACTACTGCCAGATCGTTGTCCACATCTGTCCCTTTCACCTGTGCTGTCACTGCTGTGCCGCCTTCCAAATCTGTACTGCTATCCTCCGAATCTGCGCTTGTATTTGTCACATCATTTGAAGAGCTGGCCGCCGTACCATCCTGATTCGTGAAGCATACGCTGAGGCTGGTAGCATTTTCTACCACATGATTGTTTGTGGCGATCAGAAGTTCCGTATCATTCTGTCCTACAATAATACCAGAACCGCTGCTCTCAGTCTGCTGTTCCTGGCTTTCTCCGCCAAATCCGAAATAATATCCAAAATAGTTCGGGATCTCCTGAACACTGATACTTGTGATCGCTACAACAGAAGGCATAACGTTTTCCGCTACCTGAGAAACGCTTCCCTGGGCAGAAGATGAAGCAGAAGAGGTACCGCTATCTGTGTTCGTCAGCTGGGCCTGTGCAATCTGTGTATTCTCTTCCGGCATCAGCTGTCCGCCCACATAGTTTACGCCCTGGAACACCAGGCCTGCCACCAAACCGAATACTGCAGCGCAGGCTGCTGCCAAACCAATTTTTCTCGCTGGGCCTGAGCCATGTTTTTTCTTCTCTTTCTTTTCTGGCGGAACGGGTGATGCAAATTGATAGGAAGTGTAACGGTTCGTTTTACTTCCCTCAGTTTCTTTTTTCCCGCCTGCTGTGTTTTTTTCCTCAGAGCTTCCTGTGGTCTCCTGCCGGGCTTCTGAGGCTTTTCTGTAGGTACGGGCATAATAAGGATTTTCCTCACTTGGAGCCTCCTGAGGTTCCTGGACAGGCTGCTGCTGTGAAGCCTTCTCTGTCTCCCCAGAGTTCTTCATCACAAAGGAATCTCCCCGCATAAAAGCGTCTTCCCTGGAATTCTCCGCAGATGTTTCCGTATTCTTTTCCGGCTCACTGCCTGTATCATTTATATTTTTAAATTCGTCACTCATAACTCATGCTTCCTTTCCTCAAATGATCTCTTTTTCTTTTTACATGACTAAGTCTACCAACCAATTGTGTTCAAATTGTGATAAAAAAACAAAGAAAACGTGAAAATCATTCTCTGTTCTTCCAATATCCCGGACTCATGGTAAACCTTAACACCAGGGCCATCGGAAGCTTCCTGTAGATTTTTCCCATTCTGTATCCCAGGAATTTAAACCCGCTACTCATGACCAACTGGGGAAGAAGCCAGGGTTTCCTTTTCTTCAGCAGATACTTCCCGGTGCTTTTTACCAGACGGATGCCCTCACCTTCAGAAGGCATTCCCTTAAAGATTTCCGGATGATCCGCCTGAGACACTGCCAGATCAAAGTTCCGTTTAAACTGCTGAATCCAGCTGTAATTATGAGAATGGATCACACAGGCATCTGCTGCATAAAAAATCCCGTAGCCTGCTTTCACCATATTGCCCGCCATGATCATATCTTCATTAAATATCACCGGAAATGTAAAGCCTCCCAGTTCTTCATAAACGCTTTTTCTGTATGCCGCACAAACATTTGAACAAAAAAAAGTTTTGATTCCCAGTCTGGATATATCATTCTTTGTTTTCTTCAAACTGTTTTCAGGATAGTTAAAAGAACGGGTATATCTCTCAATCATCCGGCAGTCCTGATCGGGAAGCTGTCTGCCGTATACCGCTGCCACCTGAGGATCCCTGAAGGGCTTCAACAGATTTTCCACCGTATATCTGTCTGCCGGCACCGCATCTTGTGTAAAAAATATAAGGAACTCACTGTCTGCCATTTCTGCTGCCTGCGCTCTGGTTCTTCCATGGTCAAACTCTTCTTTGGAAATATGAAAGACCTGGACCCCTTTGGCTCCGCTGATCATAGAATCCTTCCAAAACTTTTCCTCAGTATTCATGATAATGATTTTGTCGGGAAAAATTGTCTGCTTTTTTAGCCCCTCTATCAGTCTAGAAAATTTATCACCCGGCTTATAAGTCGGCACGATCACAGTCACACTCATAAATTATCTCCTGTTAAAAATATAATTTCCTGGTTTACGGATACCTTTTTCCTCTGCCCCGGCGGTCAGAAGCGCAAGAAAAGGAAGCACACCGAAGCTGCTTCCTTTTCTTGATAAAGGGACAGTAGTTTTTAAATAGCAGGAATCCTCTTCTGATGTATCCTCTTAACCATTGTCACTCTCTGATCCATCACTGCTCTGGGTGGAAGAGTCTCCCTCATCCAGCAGATATTTTCTCTCGTCCGCCACATAGCTTTCCCCAAAACCAGTACGGTCTACAACAAAATCACTGCGTACCGTAACTGTCTCGGAAGGCTGATAATCCTCATCGGAAAATAAAAATTCATGAAGATATTTTACATTGGTCTCCAGGGTTGTAGGGATGATACAGTCCAGTCCGGTAACTGGCTGGGTCAGCTCTGCTCCCATCACATAGTCCACAGGAAATCCCGTATTCTCTCCCATGCTGTAGGTCATAATACTCATTCCCAGCTTAATAAGCTCTGATTTTGAAAAATTTGTCTGTATAAGGGGGAACACCTGGTCCACAATATCATTCAATGTTCCGAATCCGGCAGATTTGGCCTTATCTGCCAGCATGTCAAGTACCAGTCTCTGTCTCTCCGTTCTTCCTTGATCCCCGGAAGCAGTCTGACGGATACGGCAGTAGGCAGTCACCTGAACCCCGTTCAAGTGATAAGTTCCTAAGATCTGTGACTGATCATCCGGAGCTGGATCCGGCTTTTCAATAGGTGTATAGTCCATACCTGTCTGTTCTGCCGTCTCTACACAATGATTGTTCATATGCTCGATTTCTTCATATGACATAGGAATATCCAAGCCGCCCAGGCAGTCTACCACCGTAGCCATAGCGCTGAAATCTACAGACACATAATTTTCAATATCCAGATCCATATTGGTATTCATCATATTCACTGCCTGTACCGGACCTCCCCGAAGATAGGCAGAATTGCACTTATTATAAATGCCATTTCCGTACTCATCTTCATCTACCCGCAGGTAGGTGTCTCGGTAAAGGGACACCAGACGGATTTCTTTTGTATCGTTATTAATACTGGCAATAATGGCAGTATCGCTGTTGCCGTACAATCCTTCATCTTCCGTCCGCTTATCCACGCCAAATAAGGCAATATTGGTATAGCCGCTGAGTACTTCACTTCCCGCTACAGTCTCATTGATCTGTACCTCCTGATCATCTGTCGCCTGAGTAAAATTCAGATTATCCATCCTCTTATTAATCTGCGTATAAATAAACAAAACTCCCACCAGCAGGACCAGTACAAGAATCTCAAATCCGAAAAGGATCTTCCTCCCTATATGTCTCTTCTTTTTTTTCATCTTAGACATTTTTGTTCCCCTTTATCTTTAATAAGCGTTTTTATTTACAAAGCCTTTAAAAACCGTCAAAAATAAGATCTTTATATCCAGCCCAAGTGTCCAGTTCTCAATATAATAAAGATCATATTCTATTCTTTTCCGGATAGAAGTATTTCCTCTGTACCCATTGACCTGAGCCCAGCCGGTAATTCCCGGCCGTACCTGATGCTTGATCATATACCTTGGAATCTCTTCTTTGAATTTTTCTACGAAAAAAGGTCTTTCCGGTCTGGGGCCCACCAGACTCATTTGGCCTTTTAGTACATTAAAAAGCTGAGGCAGCTCATCAATGCTGGTCTTTCTCATAAATTTTCCAAAGCCAGTCACTCTCGGGTCGTCCTTTACTGTCCATCTGGTCTTTTCTTTTTCCGGGGCCTGGACTTCCATGGAACGAAATTTATACATCATAAACGGCTGGTTATGAAGTCCCACTCTTTCCTGTTTAAAAATCAGCGGTCCCGGTGACGTAAGCTTGATCATGATCACGGAAAATAACATGACCGGCGAAAAAATAACAATCGCACACAGGGATCCTACAATGTCCATCATCCGTTTCAGCACTGCATAATAAGTATTCGTCAGCGGCACATGCCGGATATTGATCACCGGAAGCCCCAGAATGTCTTCCGTATAAGGTTTAGTAGGTATAACCCTATTATAGTCAGGAATAAATTTTGTATGCACTCCTGACTTTTCACAGAGGGCTACAATCTCCTCCAGCCGGTAATATTCATTTAATCCCAGAGTAATGGCAATCTCATCCAGATGATTCTGGGGAAGGATCACCATAAGGTTTGCAATTCTTCCCAGAACTTTTACTCCCTTATATTCTGTTCCCGCCTCAATATGATCGTCCAGAATTCCCCGGATCTTATATCCCCACTGAGGATTTGCTATGATCCTGTCAATATATTCTTCTGCTGCATGACTGTATCCTACAAGAAGTATATGCTTCAGATTATATCCTTTTTTTCTCATGCTTCTGAGAAAATACCGGATCAGATTCCGAAGCCCGGTTTCCATAAGGATATTCACAAAATAAAAAATAGCCAGCAGCTCTCTGGAAAAATGCATCATCTTTATCAGGTACAACACACCTAGGATCAAAGCAATCCCGACTGTATTGGCCTTGACGATATTCCACATTTCCAGCCGTCTGCCCTGTACCCTCTTAGGCGTATATAAACTGAATAGATAATATAAAAACAGATACACCGGAACAATTGGCAGAATGGCCACGGCATATGTCCTGAAAGGAAGTGCTCCCACGTCCTGATCCAGGAAAAGAAATTTGATCACCCATGCAATCAGATAGGCAATCACAATAACAAAAGCATCCAACACTACATGAAGGCGGTTAAAATGCTTCTGGTTTTCTTTTATCAAGGTTTTATCACCCTTTGCTCAAACATGTAACACATGTAATATTTTCTTAATAATATATCATAGTTCCACTCAGAACGCAACAATGGATTAAGTCTCCAAAATATCCTCCCCTTAAGATCGCTTATTTCAAAAGGAATCTGCCCAGGTTCTTATATAATTCCATCTGGATCTTTACATATCTTTTTGCAGAATCTGCCCGAAATTTTTTCCCTTTGTTTTTTATAGAGATTGTAATTCCGTTTTTCAGTCCTGCCGCATATTCCCTTCCGAAACCCTTAGCTGTAAAAAATACCAGCTTTACCGCAAATCCCAGAAAGAACAACGGGGCATTCCATATAATCTGCAGCAGGGGCATATTTTTATAAATCAGATATATATTATTCCTGGAAGAATATCTGACTTTAAACAAATTATATCTGGAACCAGTAGTTCCGCTTCCCACATGAAGCACTCTGGCCTTTGGACAGAACCAGTTCTCATATCCCAGCAGCCTTCCCCGGTATCCGATATCCATGTCTTCCAGATAGGCAAAGTGCTCTTCATCAAATAATCCGGTCTTTTTCAGCAGCTCTCTGCGATAGACCGCCGCTCCTGCACAAGCAGCAAAAATCTGTTTTTCTGTGTTATAGCTGCTTTCTTTTTTTCCTTTTCCGTCGGCAAAGGCCCAGCCCAAAGCGCAGTAATAATTTCCCCCGTCATCTATTTTGTCCGGATGCTTCATTTCCAGAAGCTTGGCCTGACAGGAAAAAGCCTTAGGCTTACTTTCAATTTCCTTTATCAGTTCTTCTATAAACTTATTTTCCGCTATCGTGTCATTATTCAGCAGGATCACATAAGGACTCCGGGAATTTCGTATCCCCTGATTGACAGCGCCGCAAAATCCCGTATTTTCTTTAAGGGAGATCAACTTCACCCAGGGATAACTTGTTCTCACATATTCCTGACTTCCATCTGTGGATCCATTGTCGATCAGCAAAACCTCAAAATCATGAAAACTCTGGTTTTCCATTGCATCCAGACAGTCTTTTAAGTATTTTTTTCCGTTATAATTAGGAATGATCACCGAAACCTTACACATGCTCCTACCTTTCAGTCTTTTGGACGTAGAGAATAGTTCCACTTTGTCAGAGAGAGATTTTTATTATAATACGGATCTCCTTCTTTTAAAAGCTTTTCCCATCTGCAGCGCATAAATTCTATTTCCGTCTGAAATCTGCGGACTTTTTCCTTGCTGTCTTCCGCACCGCGGCTTTTGGATTCGTAATGATATAATTCTACATAAGGGTCATATACTACCAGATACCCCAGTTTTCTGACTCTCAGGCACAAGTCCACATCGTTAAACGCAACACTTAGTGCCTCTTCGAATCCCTGTGCTTCATCGAAGATCTGCTTCTTTATCATCATACAGGCAGCAGTAACCGCACTGAGATCCTGTATGATAGAAGCTTTGTGCATATACCCGGATCTTTCCCTTGGCAGATCCACGAACATATGGCCCGCAATTCCCCCGATGCCAATGACGGTCCCTGCATGCTGGATCGTATCATTGCCATAATAGAGTTTTGCCCCTACAATACCGGTATCCTGTCTCTGGCAAAAGCCCAGCATCTCTTCTATCCAGTCAGAGGTGATCACCTCTGTATCATTGTTCAGGAAAAGAAGATATTCCCCTTTTGCCCTGGCAGCGGCAAAATTATTAATTGCAGAATAATTAAATTCCTTTTTCCATTTGAGTAGACGCACTTTAGGCCTCTTGGCCAGCTGCTTATAATATTCAAAGATTTCCTGGGAAGTACTGTTGTTTTCTACGACCAGAATCTCATAATTGCTGTAGCTGCTTCTCCCCAGAATAGAATTTATGCATTTTTCCAGATCCTCTTTGGCATCCTTATTGGGAATGATGATCGACACCATGGGTTTCCCCGCAACCGGATATTTCACCCGGTAAAATCCATAGTCCTTTGTCTGGGTCACCTCTCCTTTCAGTCCGGATCTCTTCAGGTTCGCCTCGATCGCCCGCTTTCCTGCTTCAAAAGCATAGAGTTTGCTCTCCGGGTTATCTGCCGTAGAAGCTTCATGCGTCCGCCAATGATAAAGGATTTCAGGAACATGCCGGATTTTTCCCGCCTGTTCAGTACAGCGGAAAATAAAATCATAATCCTGCGCTCCGTCATATTCCCGGAAAAATCCTCCGATCCTTTCCGCAATTGTTTTTCTTACCACAAAAAAATGACAGATATAATTATTTGATCTCAAAAGGTCCGGACTGAAATCCGGCTTCAGATGAGGCTGAAAATGTTCTAAGTCCTCTCCTCTTACCTTATCTTCATCCGTATAGATAACATCGGTATCTGGTTCAGTTTCTAAAACCTTCGCTATTTCATATAAAGCATTCGGCGCCAGCAGATCATCATGATCCATAAGACCTATATAGTCCCCTTCAGCCATAGCTAAAGCTTCGTTGGTATTCTCCGCGATCCCCTTATTTTCTTCCAGTTTTTTCCATCTTATCCTGGAATCCTTCCTGGCATACTCCATCAGAACATACTCCATGGAAGCGTCCTTAGGGCTGGCATTAGCAATACAAAGCTCCCAGTTTTCATAGGTTTGTTCCAGCAGAGAATCCATCATCTGACGGAGAAATTTTTCCGGCGTCCGGTAGGCTGGCACTGCAATACTGATCTTGGGATAATACTTCCATTTTTTTCTTCTCTGTTTTTCCAGTTCTTCACTGTCAGGTCTGTAATCCTCATACCAGGGCCCATAGGGAACTTCTTCCGGTTCAAAGCGCTCATGAAGTCTTATCCAGAATTCTTTTGGCCCATAATGTTTTAAATAGCGAAACCCCTTCTGAATGGTATACGGCGAAAGCCTCCCTAAAATTCTCCCCCATTCCAATTTTCCAGTAGGCATTACCCTTCACCTGCCTTTCCTGTTCTCATTCATCTGCTTATTCTATCACATTTTCTGTTTAAAGAAAACCTTTATTATGTTATAATGAGCAGGAACTGCCTCTAAAGGCCGTTCTATATGTTTCATTTCATATTAAGGAGGAACTTCAGTGAATCGATTTTTATTGCGGAAAGCGCTTCTTGGCATTTTTTCTGCCTTTGTTCTCTTATTTTATAATTTTTCCACTGTACTGGCTGCAGAACTTCCTGAAAGCTGGCCTCAGGCCCCTGAAATTTCCGAGGAAACCGGCGTCTTAATGGAAGCTTCTACAGGACAGATACTTTTTGATAAAGGCATGGATGAAATCCGTTATCCTGCCAGTACTACCAAGGTAATGACAGCCCTGCTGATCCTGGAAAATGTAGAGGATCTCAGCCAGGTGGTAACCTTCACAGACGTGATCACTCCTGACCTGGAGCCGGGAAATTCCACCATCAATGCCCAGGTGGGAGAACAGCTCACTGTGGAGCAGTGTCTGTATGCTATCATGCTGGCGTCTGCCAATGAAGTCTGTACCCAGATGGCCGTCTATGTGGCCGGATCTGTAGAGAATTTTGTATCTATGATGAATGATCGTGCGGCAGAGCTCGGCTGCCAGAATACACACTTTGTAAATGCCAACGGACTGCCGGATCCAGATCATTACACTACCGCTCACGATCTGGCTCTGATCCTATCCGCAGCCATCCAAAATGAGGACTTCTGCCGGATTTCCGGCTCTGCCGCCTATACTATTCCTGCAACGAACATGACTTCTTCACCCAGAAATCTGGAAAACAGCAATGCTTTGATCAAAGACGGCGAGTATCATTATGAAGGTGTCATAGCAGGAAAAACAGGCCACACAGAAGCAGCCAAAAACACTCTGGTTACAGCCGCTTCCAAAAATGATATGACTCTGGTATGCGTAGTCCTCCGCTCAGAAGGTGAGGACCGTTTTATAGATACGGTCAGTCTTTTCGACTACGGCTTTAACAATTTTCATCGGACTCCCCTGTACTGGCTGGACGAAGAGGAGCCTGCCGGTTATGTGATCCTTCCCACAGGTGTGGAAAGCAATGTCCTCACCGTCACGGACCAGGACAGCGATAATACCCGTACACGTTCATACTCCTATCAAGGGGTAGAGCTATACAGCACTCAGGTCAGTCTCCCCATAACTTTTTCCTCAAATGAAACTACTGCTTCGAGTGCTCCGGTGTTCTATCAGATCAACGGTATCGATCTTCTTTTTCCTGGCATGCTCTGTATTCTGGGAATACTTTGTATCGCAGAGTGTTCTGTAATTGCTTTCTATCTGATAAAACGAAGGAAAAAAAACAGCTGACCATAAGCTTCTTTGGGCAGTAAAAAAATTCCCCTCGGAAAACATCCAAGGGGAATTTTTTTGTCTTTATAAATTAAAAGGCTCTTTCTCAAGAGAAAAGTTGGGGTTATAAAATGGATCTCCTTTTTCTAAAATCTCACTCCATCTCTTCCGGAATCTCATTATTTCATTTTCAAATCTGCGGATCTTTTCCGGAGTATCTTCATATCCTCGAGACTTTGATTCATAATGATGCCATAAAGAAAAAGCATTATAAACCACCCATTTCTTCTTTTCTCTAATTTTCAGGCAGTAGTCCACATCATTAAGGGCAACTGCCAGTTCTTCCGTAAAGCCGCCCACTGACAGAAAGTCTTCTTTTGATGTCATCATACATGCAGCTGTTACTGCACTATAGTTACAGTTAATCCTTGGGCGCACCATATAGCCATAATCATCTTTGTCCAGTCCTACAAATACATGACCGGCAAATCCGCCTATACCGATTACCACGCCTGCATGTTGAACAGTGTCATCCTCATACAGAAGTTTAGCCCCCACTACACCTACATCTTCTCTCATGCAGCAGCCCAGCAGCTCAGAAATGGCTGTTTCATTAATAATTTCCGTATCATTATTGAGAAACAGCAGATAATCACCTTTCGCATACTGAACGCCAAAATTATTAATTGCAGAATAATTAAATTCTTTCGTCCAATACACGACTTTTACATTATTGTATCTTTGCTCCAGTTCCTTATAATAGGCAAAGGTCTTATCTTGTTCACTGTTATTTTCTACAATGATAAACTCTATATTCCGGTAACTGCTTCTTTCTTGTATCGAAGATACACATTTTTCCAGATCTTTTATATGATCCTTGTTGGGAATCACAATAGATACAAGAGGATCTCCAGGGGTGTCATAAATTACATGGTACATTCCCCACAGCTCAGTATGCTCTACCTTTGCCGGCACACCTGCTCTTTTCAGGTGGTCTTCGATGGCCCTTTTGCCTGCTTCATAAGCATACATCTTGCTGGCCGGATTTCCTGCTACCGAATTCTCATGCATTCTCCAATAGTATAAAATTTTAGGAATATGTTTGATCTGCTTTGCACGTTCCACACAGCGGAAAATAAGATCATAATCTTGTGAACCATCAAATTCTGAGCGGAAGCCTCCGATCTCTCTTATGATCTCCGTCTTCACAACAAAGAAGTGCGTAATATAATTGTGGGAGCACAGAAGATCCATACTAAAATCAGGCTTAAATTTCGGATCTTTATGAACTTTCATGTCATATGAAGTCATGTCTTCATCCGTATAAAGCACATCATAATCCGTTTCCTGCAAAGCCTTCACAACTTCATATAAAGCATTTACAGCTAAGGCATCGTCATGATCCAAAAGGCCTACATATTCACCTGTAGCTAATTCCAAAGCACCGTTGGTATTACCGGATATTCCTAAATTTTTCGGAAGGATTTTGTATTTGATCCTACTATCTTTTTCTTGGTATAGTCTAAGTGCCTCCTCCAGCTCCTGGTTTCCCTCGCTTCCATCGCCGATACACAACTCCCAATTTGCATAAGTCTGGTTCTGAAGGGACTCTATCATCTCTCTCAAAAATTTCATCGGCGTATTGTAAGTCGGTACAATAACACTGATCTTTGGCTGATAATCAAACTTTTTATTCTTTTGAGCTTCTATCTCTTTCTCTGTGAGCTGTTGTTCCTTAAACCACTCATCATAAGGCTTTACGGTACTGTTGATCCGTTCTATCAGATAACCTCTCAGCCCCTTTACACCATTCTCTGCAATATATTTATATACTTTATAGAAATTTTTTACCTTTGCCTTTTTCAGTGCTTGAACGATAAATCCCTTTCTTGCTTCGTACCTATGCGCTTTCCACAATTCATCCGGGACTAAAGGCACATCCTTCTTATCCACTGTGTCTGTAGCTTCAAATACATATTTTTTATCTTTATCATAAAGAAAAGTGGCCTTGAAACCACATAAAATATGTTTCTTATCTGTAAGACGAAGTTTATATAAGTCCTGCCGTTTTCGCAGCTCCAAAGAAACCTCTACATCATTTCCCAGATTATCAGTAACTTTATACTGCACATCCCTGTCTGCCTGAGATACACTCCATCCATTTACAACAATATGGCTTTTATCTATATAGATGCCATCAATATTTAATGTTAAACTTTTCGTATCTTCTATTTCTGCAAAATCACTGCCACCTAATTTATATAGCTTCTGTAAAACGCCATTTTTCTTTACGTAAAGTACATACTCTTTTGGAATAGTTTCCTTCAGGTCAATCTGGATATCAAATCCACATTTAAGACGGACATTTTTCCTTTTGAATTTCTTCTGAACGTCAGGACGCTCCACAGCAAACCTTTTATGGTGAATCTGTTTTCCATTCAGCACAGAAAAAACCTGGACTGTATCCGTCTCTGTAGAAAGTATCCAGCCATTGATTTTTATATAACGGTGTCCGGGAATATTTTTATACACAATCTGATCCACGCAAAACTTTATTTTCTTCATTCATGTATCTCCTATCTTAAAAATTTATACAAAAGTTTAATAAAAAGCAGGATATAAGCTAACAGACCGGCAAAAACAATAAATTCTTCTAAATTAAATGTTTTGTGTACCGTTTTGAGCACCAAGCATTCATCTCTGTCCTCTCCATTTAAGCTTAAAGAGGTATTCTCCTGCTTTTGCGTGGTATAGAAAGAAATTCCTCTGTCATCAGGAGTATTGTCTGCCTGTATTCTCAAAATATACTCCTTGTCTTTGCTCTGCTCTATTCTCTTAAATGGAATTTCTGTAAATTTTGCATCCTCCCATCCAGCAGTAGCCACACTTCCTTCCGCTACTGTTTCCTGAGTTTCCGCATCGATAAGCTGATAGACCAAAGCTCCGTTGTCTGTTTGCCCAAATGTTACAGGTTGAACCAGAACACCCTCCAAGCCATCCATTTCGCAATAAAAACTCTGCTCAATATAACTATTGCCGCTTAGTCTGCCAAAATTTCCATATGCGCTTCCATTAACTCCTGAATCATAGATGGATACTTCCCAAGATCCCAGAAAGCTTCTGATCAGAGAAATTGCCAAAATGACACAAACATAAATTATCGGTTTTATCACTTTCTTCATACTGTTTCTCCCCTGACTATATCTGCCTGTATAATTCACAAACTTCCCGTACCGGGCCATCCATCCGAATATGCCCCTTTTCAATCCATACTGCCCTTGTACACAGGCTCTCTACCTGCTCTATACTATGAGATACAAATAATATAGACGTATCTTTCGTCATCATATGTTTAATACGCTGTTCACACTTCTGCTGAAATTTAAAATCACCTACGGACAGAACTTCATCTACGATTAAAATATCCGGTGTTCCAATCGTGGCAATTGCAAATGCCAAGCGAGCCAGCATACCTGAAGAGAAATTCTTAAGCGGTACATCCATAAAATCATGAAGTTCCGAAAAGTCTACGATATCCTGATAGTGAGTCTCCATCTCATCATGAGAATATCCAAGAATAGCACCATTTAGATAAACATTCTCTTTCGCAGTCAGATCAATATCAAATCCAGCCCCAAGTTCAATAAGAGGCGCAATAGTTCCCCAGGTTTTAACGTATCCTTTTGTCGGTTTTAAAACCCCTGCTACTGTTTTCAGCAATGTACTCTTTCCACAGCCGTTAAGTCCAATAAGTGCCACTGCCTCTCCCTTTTCTACGGTTAAATTGATTCCCTGAAGAGCCCAAAACTCGTCGTAGGAGATTTTATGTTTTATTCTTTTTATGATATATTCTTTTAAACTGTCAATTTTTTCTCTGGACAGGTTAAATTTCATGGATACATCATGCACTTCAATAACAATATCTGACATACTTCCACTCCTAAAGATTTAAAATAAAATTATCCTGATTTTTATAAAACACATACAGACCTACCGCCAAGGAGATAAGTGCCGCAATCAGTGAATAAACTACGGATCCAACACTTGGCAATTGTCCATATATTACCACTTCTCTAAATACCATCAAAATCTGAGTAATAGGGTTCAATCTTACCAGTAAATTTATTTTTTCTGGCAATATAGCCATCGGATAGATGATCGGTGCCAGATAGTTCAGTGCGACAAGCAAAACACCGTACAAATGTATCATATCTCTGAACTTAACAGCAACAGCGGCTAAAATCAGGCCTATTCCCGTAGCGAATACTGCAAGCAAAAAGATTGGTATTATTGCCAGAATAACTGTATAGTACAGCCTTGCATCTGTGAAAACCATAACTATGATCAATGCACAGAAAGAAGCCATTAAATTAATAAAACTGGACAGTATTCTAGAAAACGCAAAAAGGTACTTGGGAATATACACCTTTTTTATTAGAGATGCATTATCGATCACTGCCGACATAGAACGTGATGTACCTTCTGAGAAAAAATTATAAATCAGCTGGCCGCTTAAAATATATAAAGGATAATTCTCAATCTGAAATCGAAATAAATTCGAAAACACAATAGAAAGAATGATCATCATGAGCAATGGATTTAAAAGTGTCCATAAAACTCCCAATACAGACCGACGATATTTTGTCTTTATATCTCTGGTCACCAGTTCTTTCAATAGTGGCCGAAACTTAATGAAATTTTGTATATATTGCGTCACAAAAGTTCTCCCTTCTTCATTCTTTGATAGGTTTACTGCTCTCTATAATATCACTATTTCTCTTATTTTACAACATTTCTAATATCCGCTCTACACAAAATACCCCTATGCAGGCAAATCCTGCCACAACAATCAGGCTCTTCTTTTTCAAAGCAAAAAACACTGCAATGATAAGCCCCACAAACCCAGAAGCCGGAGACTGGGTCGCATAAAGAATAGCCGGAAATGTCATGGCAGTCAGACATGCATAGGGTATATAATATAAAAATGAACGAACATAAACATTTGTTATTTTTTTCTGTATCAGTGTTAAAGGCAGCATACGGATCAGATAGGTCACTCCTGCCATAACAAAAATATATGCATATATCATACAGTCTCCTCCTTAACCGGGAATAAAACCGCTCCTATCCCCGCCGCTGCCACTGTGCAGATAATAATCGTAAATCCGGAAGAAATCTCCCGGAGCACTGGAAGATAATAAAAGGCTGTGCTGAATAGCAGAGCTGATCCTGCTACAATAAGAACTTCCCTGTTCTCTTTTGCCACTGGAACCACAATTGCTATGAACATGCCATAAAGGGCCACGCCAAGTGCGCTGATCACTGCTGCCGGAAGAAGTGTACTGGCCACAGCTCCCGTCAGAGTTCCCCCCACCCAGCCCAGCACTGGAAGGGCGATCAGGCCATACATATACCGGCTTCCTACGCTTCCCGGTTTTGAACTGGCTACTGCAAAAATTTCATCTGTATTCCCATAGGCGATCAGCATGCGCTGGAATGATTTCACAGAGCTGTCCAGTTTCTGTGAAAGAGAAATTGACATCAAAGCATATCTGATGTTGATAACCAGCTGTGTCAATGCCATCTCTAAAAGAGAGGCTCCTGAAACGATCACGGTAAGCCCGGCAAACTGGCCTGCTGAGGTGAGGTTCAGCAAAGATATCAATACTGAATGAAAAGGGGAAATCCCATCCCGTACTGCCAGCATACCAAAGGTAAAGCTTACAGAAAAGTATCCGACAGCAATTGGTATTCCGTCACGCAGTCCCGCCTTTATCTTATTATGTACCATAATGTAGTTTTTACCTCCAATATCATACGAAAAGCTGCCGCATTAAACAATCTGTCTTGTGCACTGTTTAATACGGCAGCCTGTATCCTATTCTCCCAATCCGCTTTCAATAGCTGTAACCAGGGTTTCCAGAGCAGTCTCTTCGTCTTCTCCCTCGCAAACCAGCTCAATTTCATCTCCACATTTTACGCAGGCTCCCAGAACACTTAATACACTTTTTGCATTTGCAGAACCGCCTGCAAAGCGGAAAGTAATCAAAGACTTAAATTTCATAGCCTCTTTGCAGAGTATGCCTGCCGGCCGTAAATGCAGCCCGGTGGGATTTTTAATAGTCACCTTTTGACTGACCATTTTCTCACTTCCTATCTTTTACCTATTATTCTGTCTGCCTCTCTGCTGATGGAGTCAGAGTAACTCTTACTGTAACCTCCTCCACCAGTTCATATCCCTCAGGAAGTGTTACGCTTACCGGAACATTGTATTCTCCTTCATCCGTATACTTCGAGGTGTCTATAGACAGCTTTATATCGCTCTCTTTTAAGGCATCCAGATTTGTTTCAGAACCTCTTACCCGGACTGTCACACTGTCATCTGTGATAACAGCAGTCATATTTTCCGGCTGTCTGCTTCTGTCAATACTAGTTGCCGGTATCGTATACTCCCTGCTGTCGTAGGGCAGAATTGCCACAGAAACGATCACTGAGCTGCTGATATCTCTGGCCAGCATAGTGTCCTCAGGCAGCAGATCTTCAATGTCCACGGTCTGTTCAAAATCTGCATTTTCACCGGACACGTCAATTTCTGAAGCAGGAATAACAATGGTGTTTCCATTTTCAGCCAATTCCTGCAAAGCCTCATCCGTTCCAGCAATACTGATGGTATTTGGAACCGTACTGATATCCGATACATGATATCCCTCCTCAGGATTCCCGGAATATTCGGCCTGAATGGCAATATCTGTCCGAACCTTCCATAGATCCACATAGACGCCCACTGTATTATTTTCGATGTCCTGAAGATTCAGATATGACATCTGAGTTTCTGTCAGCTCATCACCGTTTTTATCATAAATATGTAAGGACCCGGAGACATTGCCGCTTTGATCCATTCCGCTTACATCTATATCTGCTACTACCCGGTCAAGCTTATTGATCAAATCCTTTGGACCTGAAATCGTCACCTTTTCAGGGTTTACCGTAAGCTTTCCGACTTCATAGCCTGCATCGGGAGTTGTCCCTCCTACAGAAGCGGAAATCGTCATGGCCTGGTTGGTAAGTTCATCTGTCTCAATAGAAATATTGGCGGGAGTCACCGTAATATTCTCCTCAGAGACTCCCGGGCAGACCACCCGGACTGGCACCATATATGGCTCTGTATCCATAGAAACGATCTGAGTCATGTCTGCTTCTGCAGTAATACTGTTCCGGTCAATAGATCTTAATACGGAATTCGTAGCCCGGATCCTGACCGTTACTGTATCGCTTCCATCTACCAGAAGAGGGATCTGAAGGTCGCTGGTAAGATAAGACTCATTTACGATGGTAACCGGCACCTCCCAGTAGGTTTCCGATCTTACAGGATCTTCAATATTCACTACCAAAAGCCAGATCAGAATAGCAACTGCCAGAGAAAGGATCTTCAGTGTAAATTTATTCATCAGATTTTTTTTCATTCTTCACCAATCCCTTCCACAGTCTGTGTTTCGTATTTTCCTGTTTTACCTTATTCTGTTCCTGCTCCAGTATCTGCCTTAACTCCTCCTTGTTTAATCCAACATGGATTTCTCCGTTTTTTGTCACAGAAACCCGACCGGTCTCTTCAGAAACGATCACCGTCAATGCATCGCTTACTTCACTGATCCCTACTCCCGCTCTGTGTCTTGTTCCCAGATTTTTATTTAAATCCAGATTGTCAGACAAAGGGAGATAGCAGGTGGCAGCTACGATCCTGTCCCCTCTTATGATAACTGCCCCGTCATGAAGAGGTGTATTATGCTCAAAAATATTTATAAGAAGCTGGCTGCTCACAAGAGAATCCAGAGTGATCCCAGTCCTGATATATTCATTAAGAACGGTTTCCTCCTCGATCACGATCAGTGCTCCCGTTTTCACAGCCCCCATCTCAAAGCTTGCCCGCACAATCTCATTAGCGGTTCTGTCACTGAAACGTCCTTCTGTTTCTTTCTTACTGGTATCGAAAGGAATCAGATTACTGACGATCTTCTTATGTCCCAGTTCTTCCAGGGCCTTCCGCAGTTCAGGCTGAAAAATAACCAGAATACCGGTGATCGCATATCCGCCCATATTCGTAACCAGCCAGAGGATAGTATTCATTTCAAAAATGTAAGCAATGCCCACAAAAACCAAAACTGTAAGGATTCCCTTCAGCAAAGAATAAGCTCTTGTATTTCTGATCCAAAGCATAAACTGGTAAACAAAAAAGGCTATCAGAAGGATCTCCACAATATCATTCCACTGTATACTATTGGGCAATGTCCACTGTCCCAGATAATCATGAAGATTTTTTAAAAAGTTGCCCAAAACTTCTTCTCCCCCTTTCCTGCCGGATCTTCTCCGCTGCAAAAAACACCCGGCGCCCTGTAATTTAAAAATCTATCCCCTATAAATCTTTCAGTGACTCTTCCAGCTGCTTCTCAAAGTCAAAAGTAGTCTCCTCCACTCTTTCCACAGGAGCAGCCTCTTCCTCTTCATCAGGTTTTTCCACAGATTCCGAAGAAATATTTTTTATTTTCTTTTCTGCCTGAGCCACAAAGGATTTTGGAACAGCTTTTACATAATATACATACTCATCATCTTCAAACTGGGTAGTCTCACTTCTGGAATAGTCCACTCCCAATGCTGCAAATTCAATGATCAGTCCTACTACCGCTGCCAGCACACCAGACAGAATCACCCCGCCTATATTGATGTTTACACTTAAAAACATACCGCCCAGTATCATGATCAGAATATAGACCACGGCTCCTGCGGCAACTCCGATTCTCCAGGAATAATCTGCGGAAGTTCTGGAAATCAGGTAAACCACCATCAGGACCACCACGAAAGCCAGAATATTCAGCCACATTTCCTGATTATTAATAAGAGCATCCAGAAGAATCTGAAGTTTCTGCACAGATTCTGTTTCTTTTCCCTGAAGAACTGTGCTTCTTTCACTGACAGTGTTCATAAAGTAGTATAAGATCACTCCGCAGCAGGAAGGAACTGCACAGGAAGGTCCTCTTAACAGCCCGCTTCCCACAGGAACAGCCGCCGGCATATGCAGGAAAAAGGCCGTTGGTGTTAATATCAGCGCAAGATTATCCCGGGAAGTAAATCTCAGGAACAGGATCATCAGCAGCAAAAGCAGCAGAACTGAAAAGGCTGCTACTTCTACTCCGACCCCATAACAGTGGGCAATGATCATAATGCATCCTAAAATTGCCATGCCGTTAAGAGGCAGTACAGCGCAAATTATAGATAAGATCAGCACTATGAAGATATTGTCCAAAGCTTCTAAGAATCCCAAAGTAGAATTAATGCTCTGGAATACCAGGAAAGCAAGAAGAAATTTCAGCAAGGGAAGAAGCCAGGTATCATGCTCTCCATAAAAGGTTTTTATTTTCTGTTTCATTTCCAATAATGTTGTCACAGCTAGTTTCTCCTTCCTGTAATTCTTCCGTTTCTTTTCTCTTCTCTGTCATAAATTTTCTTCAGATGTCCTAAGTTTTTATAATATTCCTGAATTCCCTTCTGGGCCTTTGAATATTTTACGGTACAGTAAATATAGGTAAGCACACTGTACACAACCAGCAAAATGATATATCCCCCTACTGCCGCAACTACCAGCAAAGTGATGTTCATACGGTGTATGTTATTCATCAGATAATCACTTTTATATCCGGCCCAGCCTAATAGCAGAAGTGCATACGCAATTGTGGTAAGAAAGAAATTCTTGATCAAAGCCAGACCGATATAGTCGCTTCTATAATAATTGCTGATAGCCAGATGCTGTTTTCCTTCTCCTGACTCATATACGGCCAGTTTGTGCATTTTTTTTATTTTCTGGACGTCAAGCATATTGTTTCCTCTTTTCTATATTTTTCTATACTCATACATACTGCATTATAACATAGGCTTAGGAAGTGAATCAAGAGTTTTAGCCCTCTGACCCAATGGCAATTACCAGAAAGTACACTTTCCCCGCCCCCGCCTTTTTAAGAGCCCGGGCTGCCTCATCCAATGTGGAACCTGTCGTATAAATATCATCTATGAGAAGGATCTTTTCCCCTTCCAGTTTTCCTTCAAATGTAAAGGCTCCCCTCATATTTTTTCGTCTTTCCGCAGGATCCAGTTCTTTTTGGGGCTTCGTGTTTACCTTTCGTTTCAGCCGATTTTTCTTCACGGGAAGGTTTAATTTTTTCCCAAATGCCTCTGCTATGATTTCTGCCTGATTATAGCCTCTCTTTTCCAGGCGTTTCCTATGAAGGGGGACTGGTATGATATAATCGATCTTCCACTTTTTTGCCTGCTCTCTGGCATAAAAAGCTGCCAGTTCGCCATAGAAGGCTCCATACTCCTGGCGCTTTCCATATTTTAATCTAAAAAGGGATTCCTGAAGAAGTGTACTGTAGGGAAATATTCCGATTCCCTGATCAAACAGATGTGTCCGGCGGCTGCAGTCCCTGCAGTATTCCTGCTCTGAATTTTTCAGAGGTTTGGAACATTTGCAGCATCTGGGACCTGTGATCGGTATCAGCCGGTCTTTACAGCCGTCACATATTTTCCGTCCCCTGGGCACCGGTATGTCATCACATACCGGACATCGCCGGGGATACAGAATATCCAGAAATGTATTTATAATTTTTTCATTTTTTCTCACTGAATCTCCTTAATCCTCACATCTAACGCTGTGTAGCGGTTCTGCTCCATCCTGTTGTTTTCCATCTCATAAAAAGTCTTTTCGTCTCCTACCAACGTAACGCATTTCCTGGCTCTTGTCACAGCGGTATAGAGAAGATTCCGGTTCATCAGCATTCTGGGCCCCTGGAGTAGAGGGATCACCACAGCAGGATATTCACTGCCCTGAGCTTTATGAATCGTAATTGCATAGGCCAGCTCCAGTTCCTCTAACTGTTTAAAGGAATACTCCACAAATCTTTTTTCTTCAAACTCCACGGTCACCGTTTCTGCAAAATGATTAATCTCACAGATAACACCAGTATCTCCATTAAAAACTCCTACGCCTTTTTCTACTGGTATCCCATAATTTCCCCGAATCTCCCATTCCAGCTGATAATTGTTTTTTATCTGCATTACCTTGTCCCCTTCACGGAACAGGCCCTGCCCATGTTCTTTTTCCTTCTTCTCCTGTCCGGGAGGATTCAGATACTGCTGGAGGATCCTGTTCAGGCGTTCTACGCCCAAAAGCCCCTTTCTCATCGGAGTAAGGACCTGTATTTCATATGGAGAAGCCTCTACATATTTTGGAAGCTTCTTTTGTATCAATGTTATCACAATACTGATGATCACATTGGCGTCATATCTTTTCAGGAAGAAAAAATCTCTGCTTTTATTGTCAAGAACTACCGGAACTCCCTGATTGATCTTATGGGCATTCACGACAATATCACTCTGGGAGGCCTGGCGGAAAATTTTCACCAGTTCCACAACAGGAAAGCATCCGGCAGCAATAATATCTTTTAATACACTTCCGGGACCTACGCTTGGAAGCTGATTTACATCTCCAACCAGGATCAGTCTGGTTCCTGACACAATTGCTGACAACAGCGCATGCATCAGAAAAATATCCACCATAGACATTTCATCAATGATGATCACATCTGCCTCCAAAGGATTCTGCGCGTTTCTCTCAAACCTCACGCTCTCCTGAGCCTGTTCCGGTCCACCGCTAAGCTCCAGCAGACGATGTATGGTCTTCGCCTCATATCCGGTAGTCTCTGTCATCCTTTTAGCTGCTCTTCCTGTAGGAGCTGCCAGGCAAATGTCCAGTTCTTCCATCTCAAAATACCGGATAATAGCATTAATGGTAGTGGTCTTACCAGTTCCCGGACCTCCGGTAATGACTAAAAGGCCGTTTCTCACCGCCTCACGTACCGCTTCCTGCTGCTTTTCATCCAGGTCTATTCCTGTTCCCCGCTGGATTCTCTTTATCTTTTCATCCAGGATGTCCTCTCTCACTGTGTCCTGAAGGTTCAGAGTATGAAGCATCTGGGCCACATGAAGCTCTACCTGATAATAGGAAGAGGCATATACTGCCAGCTGCGGCTGTTCATTACTTTTTTCGATCTCCCGGATCACAATTTTTCTCTCGATCGACAGATCTGCCAGATGTTTTTCCATATATCCCTGTTCTACTCCCAGCAGGTCCTGTGCCCGGCGAAGGAGTACCTCTTTTGGAAGATAAACGTGGCCTTCTCCCGAAGCCTGAAGCAATATGTATAGAATACCGCTTCGTATACGGTAATCTGAGTCTGTATGAATACCGATCCTTGCGGCAATCTCGTCTGCGATCTTAAATCCTACTCCCGGAATATCCTCTGCCATCTTATATGGGTTCTCTTTCAGCACTCCGTACATTTCCTGACCGTACTGCCGATATATTTTCATGCCAAGGCTCTGGGTGATCCCATATTGCTGAAGAAACATCATAGCCTTTCGCAGATCAGCTTTTTCCTCTACCTGTTCTGCAATCTCTCTTGCCTTCCTGTCACTGATTCCCTTTACTTCCGCCAGTCTTTCCGGTTCTTCTTCAATGATCCTCAGGGTATCATCTCCGAATTTTCTTACGATCCTGGCAGCCAGAGCTGCCCCGATCCCCTTTATTGCCCCTGATCCCAGATAACGCTCCATAGCCACAGAATCCTGAGGGACTACGGTCTCATAGGAAACCGCGGAAAACTGCTTTCCATAGGATGGATGTCTTGTATAAGTACCTCTGGCCCGTATGGTCTCTCCCTCGCCCAGAAAGCGGAAATTTCCCACACAGGTGATCTCCTCCCCCTGGGAAACCAGGCAGACTACCGTGTATCCGTTATCCTGGTTCTGGTATATAATATGATCCACATATCCTTCTATCGTTTCTTCCACGCCTTTTTCCTTCCGTACCTTCTTTTCAGAATTATTTTCCCTCCAGCTTGCTCATAAGCTCCATATACTGTCCGGTTCCTATTGCAACTGCAAGAGCCGGTTCCTCAGCGACTACCGTATTAATACCGGTTTCTTCTTCGATAAGCTGTTCCAGTCCTCCCAAAAGAGCCCCTCCTCCGGTAAGCACGATCCCACGCTCTGCCACATCAGCGGCAAGCTCCGGCGGTGTTTTCTCGAGAACACTGTGTATGGTCTCCATGATCTGAGTAGCCGCATCTTTCAAGGCCTCCCGGATTTCCTCAGAAGTCACTGTAATACTTTTGGGAAGACCCGTGATCGTATCTCTCCCCTTCACTTCCATAGTCTTTGGTTCCGGCTGAGAATAAACAGTACCAATCTGAATCTTAATATCTTCTCCGGTCCGCTCTCCGATCATCAGGTTATGTTTCTTTCTTACATAACGCATAATAGCTTCATCAAAGTTGTCTCCTGCCACTTTTATAGAAGTGGACACAACAGTTCCGCCGAGAGAGATGACCGCCACATCGGTAGTTCCTCCTCCTATATCAACGATCATATTTCCAAAAGGCTTGGTGATATCGATCCCTGCTCCTATCGCTGCTGCAATAGGTTCCTCAATGATAGATACTTCCCTGGCTCCTGCCTGATAAGTGGCCTCCTCTACAGCTTTTTTCTCTACTTCTGTGATTCCGCTGGGGGCACAGATGCTGATCCGCGGCTTTCTGAACGCCCTTTTTCCGATGGCTTTCGATATAAAATACTTCAGCATCTTTTCTGTAACCTCGTAATCAGAAATTACACCCTGGCGCAGAGGACGCACTGCCACAATATTTCCCGGCGTTCTGCCTATCATCTGACGTGCCTCTTCCCCTACAGCCCTGATCTTATTGCTGTCCTTATCATATGCAACTACGGAAGGCTCTTTCAGCACAATCCCTTTTCCCTTCGCATACACCAGGATACTGGCTGTGCCCAAATCGATTCCAATATCTGAAGCTGCCATTTACACTGCCCCTTTCTAAACTTCTCTTATTCCCGTATTCGCTTTTTATTATATCCAACTTGTCCCCTGCTGAAAAGGGGCAATCATCTCAAATATTTTGACACATAACGACCCGTATAGGAGACTGGATTTTTCGCAACCTCTTCAGGAGTTCCGCTGGCGATCACCGTACCTCCTTTGTCTCCCCCTTCAGGGCCGATATCAATAATATAGTCTGCCGTCTTTATCACATCCAGGTTGTGTTCAATGACAACTACCGTATTTCCTCCCTCTGACAGTCTTCGGAGAATCTCGATCAGCTTATGCACATCTGCAAAATGCAGCCCTGTCGTCGGCTCGTCCAGAATATAAATGGTCTTTCCTGTACCCCTTTTGCTCAGTTCAGTGGCCAGTTTGATACGCTGGGCCTCGCCTCCTGAGAGCTCCGTAGATGGCTGTCCCAGCCTGATATAGGAAAGACCTACATCATACAGTGTCTGGATTTTTCTTTTAATCGACGGTACATGGTCAAAAAAATCCAGTGCTTCTTCCACCGTCATATTCAATACGTCGTAAATGTTCTTTCCTTTATATTTTACCTCAAGGGTCTCTCTGTTATACCTTTTCCCATGGCATACTTCACAGGGCACGTAGACATCCGGCAGAAAATGCATTTCAATCTTCAAGATACCATCTCCGCTGCAGGCTTCACATCTGCCGCCTTTTACATTAAAGCTGAATCTTCCCTTTTTATAACCTCTGGCCTTTGCATCAGCCGTAGCCGCAAAAAGATCCCGGATCTGATCAAATACCCCTGTATAAGTAGCCGGATTTGATCGGGGTGTCCTCCCGATGGGCGACTGGTCTATATTGATAACTTTATCAAGCTGTTCTGTGCCTTCAATGCACTTATGTTTTCCGGGGATTGTTCTGGCATGGTTCAGTTTTTTCGCCAGACTTTTATATAAAATCTCATTGACCAGAGAGCTTTTTCCCGAACCGGAAACACCAGTGACGCAGGTCATTACTCCCAGAGGAATCTTAACATCTATATTTTTCAGGTTATTCTCCGCTGCTTTTCTTATTGTAAGGAACCCGGCAGGCTTTCTTCTTTCTTCCGGAACAGGAATTTTTTTCTTTCCGTTTAAGTACTGACCGGTAATGGAATTTGGATTCTTCATGATCTCTTCCGCAGTTCCGATAGCTACCAGTTCCCCGCCATGTTCTCCGGCCCCTGGTCCAATATCCACAATACAGTCTGCCTCTCTCATGGTATCCTCATCATGCTCTACCACTATGAGCGAATTTCCCAGATCTCTGAGATGTTTTAATGTAGCCAGCAGCTTGTCATTATCTCTTTGATGAAGGCCGATGCTTGGTTCATCCAGAATGTATGCCACACCTACCAGTCCGGATCCGATCTGAGTTGCCAGACGGATCCTCTGAGCCTCTCCTCCTGAAAGTGACCCTGTAGCCCTTGATAAAGTAAGATATTCCAGTCCCACATTTACCAAAAATCCTACTCTTGCCCGGATTTCTTTCAGAACCTGCTCACCGATCATCTGCTGGGTAGGCGTCAATTCCAGGTCATTCATAAAATTTTGAAGAGCAATGATGGAAAGAGAGGTCACTTCATATATATTTTTATCTCCCACAGTCACAGCCAGTGCCTCAGGTTTCAGGCGCTGGCCTTTACAGGAAGGACAGGGCGTAATCCTCATGAAAGTTTCGTATTCCTGTTTTATTGCATCTGATCCAGTCTCTTTGTACCGTCTCTCCACGTTTTTGACCAGTCCTTCAAAGGCCACGTCATAGACTCCTTCTCCTCTCTGGCCTTTATAGCGGACCTTCACTTCTTTTCCGTTGGTTCCGTAAATCAGAATGTCCTGTATCTTCTGAGGATACTGCTCAAAAGGCGTCTCCAGATCAAATCCGTATTCTTCTGCCAGGGCGTCCAGGATGGCTCTGGTAAAGCTCCCCTTGTCTGTACAGGACTGCCAGCCCAGGACTGTAATGGCACCTTCCTGTATGCTCAGACTTTTATCTGGGATCATCAGGTCTACATCAAACTCCATCTTGTATCCCAATCCAAAGCAGGAAGGACAGGCGCCAAAAGGATTATTAAAGGAAAAGCTTCTGGGTTCGATCTCATCAATACTGATGCCACAGTCCGGGCAGGCAAAACTCTGGCTGAAATTCAGGATATTGCCGTCCATGGTATCCACCATAAGGCGTCCCTCTGCCAGATTCAATACCGTTTCAATGGAATCCGTAAGGCGCTTTTCTATCCCTTCTTTCACGATCAGACGGTCCACGACGATTTCTATATTATGCTTTTTATTCTTATCTAACTGGATATCCTCGCTGAGTTCATAAAGGCTTCCGTCTATCTGCACTCTCACATAGCCGCTCTTTCTGGACTGCTCCAGAAGTTTTGCATGGGTTCCTTTCCGGCCCCTGACTACAGGAGCCAGAAGCTGCAGCCTGGTCCTTTCCGGAAGCTTCATGATCTGGTCCACCATCTGATCTACGGTCTGTTTCTTAATCTCCCGTCCGCATTTCGGACAGTGAGGGATGCCGATCCTCGCGTAGAGAAGACGGAAATAATCATAGATTTCTGTCACAGTCCCCACTGTAGAACGAGGATTTCTGTTGGTAGATTTCTGATCAATGGAAATCGCCGGAGACAGCCCCTCAATGCTCTCCACATCCGGCTTTTCCATCTGTCCCAAAAACTGCCTCGCATAGGATGAGAGAGACTCCATATACCGTCTCTGTCCTTCCGCATAGATCGTATCAAAGGCCAGGGAACTCTTTCCCGAGCCGCTGAGTCCGGTCAGCACTACCAGCTCATTTCTGGGAATATCCACATCGAGATTTTTTAAATTATTTTCATTGGCCCCTCTTATTTTTATAAATTGCCTTGGCTGCATCTTCACTGCCATATCCATTCCTCACTATCTTTTCATCTGTATTCTCTTATAGTTCCCGCTTATTATATCATATATACTTCTGCCTTTCAAACATTTGTTCTGTTTCCGGCGTCAAAAATGGAGCTGCCCTAAAGCAGCTCCGGAAATTCAAGATTCGCTCCTGCGCTCTACTTTTCCTTTGGTTCCTTACCACAGGATGAACATATATACTGCATGATGTCTCTTCTGGTCACAATTCCAATGAAATTTTTCTGATCATCCACAACCGGAACAAAATTCTGGCGCATAGCTTTCTCCAGCAGATCCTCCATATCAGAATCTATTCGGACAGGCGCATAATCTGCGCGCCGTTTAAAAGAAGTGATCGGAACCTCTTCTGCAGCTTTCATATTCAGAGAACTGCGGTTTCTCAAACCCCACAGCATATCTCCTTCTGTAAGAGTCCCTACATATTTTCCCCTGTCGTTAATAATCGGAATGCAGGAAAATTTATGTTCCTCCATCTTTTCCAGAGTCTGTCCCAGCGTATAAGAATCATGTATATATGTAACATCTTCCTTGGGGGTAAGAAAAAATAATATATTCATAGTACCCTCCACATCATTTACTCTTTTCTTATTCTGCCACATTCAAAGGCAGAAATCCAGTGAAAAGCTATAAACATTTATTAAAATTCTATAAAGAACCTTTTAATTTCAGCCTTTTTTTAGGTATTTTAACAATCAAATAAAAAATCAGACAGTACCTGATTGCTCACCAGAACGCCTTCTTCTGACAGAAAAATCCTGTCCCTGGAAGCTTTCATCATTCCGTTTTCCAGATGTCTGCTCAGGGCTTTCTCATAAACCATATCCAGATCTCTTCCGAATATCCTGTGAAATTCCTTTCTGGATACTCCTCTGGTCTTTCGGAGACCTAAAAACATGAACTCTTCCATTTGACGAGGCTCCTCCAAAAATTCCACATCCTCCCGGATTTTTCTGGGATCCCTGCAGCCCGCTGTATATTTCTCCCAGTTTCTGGTATTCGTCATCCGTATATTGTGGATCATAGAAGCTGCTCCCATCCCCAGCCCCAGATAATCTTTTCTTTCCCAGTAGCGGAGATTATGTCTGGATTGACGGCCGGCTCTGGCATAGTTGGAGATTTCATACTGCTCAAAGCCCTGCCCGTCCAGATATTTTCCCGTCCACAGATAAATTTCTCTGCTGGTCTCCTCGTCCGGCAAAAGCTCCTGGTGGTTGCCATAGCGCTGGTAAAATTCCGTTCCTTCTTCAATGATCAGCTGGTATATAGAAATATGTTCCAGAGGAGTCTTCATTAAGATCTCCAGTTCTTCCTTCCACTCTTCCAGTGTCTGTCCCGGAAGAGAAGAAATCAGGTCCACGCTGATATTGTCAAAGCCAGCCTCTCTGGCCATCTGACAGCTGTCCAGAAAGTCTTCATAGGTATGGATCCGCCCTAAAAGTTTCAGATTATCATTTTTAACAGACTGAAGGCCAATACTCAGCCGGTTGATCCCTGCTTTTCTGTACAGACTCAGCTTTTCTTTCTCGGCAGTTCCCGGATTCATTTCCAGAGTGATCTCTGGATCTTTCTCCATCTGGAAAATATCCCGGATCCTTTTCAGTATCCTTTCTATCTGCTCCCCTTCCAGAACAGAAGGAGTTCCTCCTCCGAAAAAAATTGTTGAAACCCGGTAATCCCTGGCGAATTCCCGGTAACTGTCTATTTCCTGTTCCATTGCCCGGACATAGGCTTCTCTCTGTTCCTGATCTCCGCTCCAGGAGAAAAAGTCGCAGTAAGCACATTTCTTAACGCAAAAGGGAATATGGATATATAATCCTAAATCTTTCTTCATTTCTTTTCTCCCGGAATTTATTTATCATCCAATTTCAGCACACTCATAAAAGCCTTCTGAGGGATTTCTACATTTCCGATCTGGCGCATTCTCTTCTTGCCTTCTTTCTGCTTTTCCAGCAGCTTTCTCTTACGGGAAATATCACCGCCGTAACACTTGGCCAGCACATCTTTCCGCAAAGCCTTCACCGTCTCTCTGGCAATGATCTTGCTTCCGATCGCCGCCTGGATGGGTATCTCAAAAAGCTGCCTGGGAATTTCTTCTTTCAGCTTCTCGCACATCCTTCTTCCCCTGTCATAGGCAGATCCTGCAAACACGATAAAGGAAAGGGCATCTACTTCTTCCTTATTGACCAGAATATCCAGTTTCACCAGATCGCTCTGTTCATATCCCAGCATCTCATAATCAAAGGAAGCATAGCCTCTTGACCTGGATTTCAGCGCATCAAAAAAGTCATAGATGATCTCATTCAATGGCAGGTGATAGTGCAGCAGCGCTCTGGTGGTCTCCATATACTCCATTCCCTGATACTGTCCTCTTCTTTCCTGGCAGAGCTCCATGATAGGACCGATATAATCCGTGGTCACCATGATCTCAGCTTTCACCATAGGTTCCTCCATATAGTCAATCTCAGAAGGATCCGGAAGATTAGAGGGATTTGTCAGGTCGATCACTTCCCCGTTGGTCTTATGGACCTTATATACAACGCCCGGAGCTGTGGTCACCAGGTCTAAATTATATTCTCTCTCCAGCCTTTCCTGGATAATTTCCAGGTGGAGAAGCCCCAGGAATCCGCAGCGGAAACCAAATCCAAGGGCTATAGAAGTTTCAGGCTCAAAGAACAGAGAAGCGTCGTTAAGCTGCAGTTTTTCCAAAGCCTCTCTCAAATCTTCATACTTAGCCCCGTCTGCAGGGTAAACTCCGCAGAACACCATGGGATTTACCTTTTTATATCCCGGCAGAGGCTCCTCACATGGCTTGTCATCATCTGTGATGGTATCGCCTACCCGGGTGTCTTTTACATTTTTAATGCTGGCAGTGATATACCCTACCATTCCCGCAGACAGCTCTTCACAGGGAATGAACTGACCTGCTCCAAAATAACCCACCTCGACTACTTCTTCTACCGCACCTGTTGCCATCATTCGGATCTTCGTTCCCTTTTTCACAGTGCCTTCCATGATACGGCAAAATACGATCACACCTCTGTAAGAATCATACACAGAGTCAAAGATCAGAGCCTGAAGGGGATTATCCGGACTTCCTTTTGGCGCCGGTACCTTCTTTACAATCTGCTCCAGCACATCGTCAATATTCAAACCTGTCTTAGCGGAAATCTGAGGCGCATCCTGGGCTTCTATTCCGATCACATCCTCAATCTCATTTATCACTCTGTCCGGTTCTGCACTTGGCAGATCGATTTTGTTGATCACCGGAAATACGTCCAGATCATGATCCAGGGCAAGGTAAACATTTGCCAGTGTCTGAGCCTCGATCCCCTGGGCAGCATCTACTACCAGAATGGCCCCGTCACAGGCTGCCAGGCTCCTGGATACTTCATAATTAAAGTCTACATGTCCCGGTGTGTCAATAAGGTTAAATATATATTCCTGACCGTCCTTTGCCTTGTATACCGTACGTACAGCCTGGGATTTGATGGTGATGCCTCTTTCTCTTTCCAGATCCATATTATCCAGAACCTGTGACTGCATCTCCCGCTCGGTAAGCAGACCGGTCCGCTCGATAATACGGTCTGCCAGGGTAGATTTTCCATGGTCTATATGTGCAATAATACAAAAATTACGAATTTTGCTCTGGTCTATTGCAGGCATAAATATTCCTCCTGTTGTTTATTCTGACTATATGTTATGGACCTTCCTGCGTCCAATAGAATCATATATCAAAGGCAGTTCTTCTAAATCTTTTATCTGAAAACAATTTCTTCCGTCTAAAATCACAGGCCTCTTCATATTATTACAGAAAGTCTGGGGATCAAGCTTTTTTATTCCATCCCATTCTGTAAAGATCATACACAAATCTGCTCCCTCCAAAGCCTGTTCTGGTGTTTCACAATAATTTATTTTTCCTGGGTACAGTCTGTCAAATTCCTTCTCTGCCACTGGATCGTATGCTTTTATTGTTGCTCCATCGTCCAGCAATATTCCCACATTAATAATCGACGGAGCCTCTCGCAGATCATTTGTTCCCGGCTTAAAGGTAAGTCCCAGGACTGCTACTGTCAGTCCTTCCAAAGAGTTGTAATACTGTCTTGCCTTCTTGATCAGTTTCAACTTCTGATTATCGTTAACTTCTATAGCCGCTTTAATTGTCTTAAATTCATTATCATAATAGTTACCCAGCCAGTGAAGAGCCTTCGTATCTTTAGGGAAGCAGGATCCTCCATACCCAATTCCAGCTTTCAGGAATTTATTACCGATTCTCTGATCCATTCCCATTCCTTTTGCTACATCTTCAATATCTGCGCCTACAATCTCACAAAAATTGGCAATTTCATTCACATAAGATATTTTTAAAGCCAAGAAATCATTAGAAGCATATTTGATCATTTCAGCGCTTCTCCTATTGGTTAGAATCTTAGGCGCTTCAAAATTTTCATAGACTTTCATCAATACATTCCCTGCTTTTTCTTTTTCTGCTCCAATAATAATTCTCGCAGCATGAAGTGTGTCTTTCACTGCAGTTCCCTGGGAAAGGAACTCAGGATTGGATACACAATCTATCTCTACCGAATGGGCAAGGTGTTCTCTTATATAATTTTCTATCTTATCATTCGTACCGATAGGTACTGTGGATTTAACAACTACCACACAGTCTCTTTCTACAGATTCTGCAATCTGCCTCGCCACTGTATAGACATATTTCAGATTTGCAGAACCATCTACCTTTTCCGGAGTGCCTACACCGATAAAAATCACCTCTGCATCTGCATATGCTTTTTTATAATCTGTAGTAAATGTGAGCCTGTCCATATTTTTATTCATCAGTTCTGGAAGGCCTTCCTCATAAATTGGAGAAATCCCCTTCTGCATCTTCTCTATTTTCTTTTCATCCACATCCACACAAGTCACATTATGTCCATGCTCCGCCAGACAAACGCCTGTTACCAGCCCTACATAGCCTGTTCCCGCTACTGCTATTTTCATTTGCGTCTTCCTTTCTTAAATATCTTTTTATTTATCTGCCTCTGTATGGGAATGGAAAAGCCTGTCAGTATAACGATTACTGCAAAACTTCCGCAGCTCAATGCAAAAAGAATATACTGTGATGTCGGCTCATACCGAAATTCCACCATGCTCTCACCTTCAGGAACTTCTACTCCTCTGAAAAGGTAATTACATTTTAAAAGTTCTTGTTCTTCTCCATTCACATAAACTTTCCAGTCAGAATCATAATATTCATTCAGCATTAAAATTTTAGGAGTCTCGGCAGTTACCTCTACAACTACTCTGTCATCTTCATGTTCCGTAATCGCTGCCTTGTCATTTTCTGATAATATGTCAATCTCTGTCCAAGATGAAAGTTTCTCTGCTTCTGTCTTTTCCAGAAATATTGTATTTTTGTCAAAAGACTCCTCCATTCGCCGGAGGATCTTCTGATCACTATCATAAACTTCTATAGAATCTGCCAATTCCACCCTGTCTGTGTATTCCTCCAGCTCCTTTGAGACCAGTCCGTCTTCTCCTATATAGTCACTTTTTTCAAAAATCTCTATTGCCAGAGGGGCATCTGTTTCTAAGCCGTTATAATATGCATTAGATAGCTCCCTGTTATCATTGTCCAGATAAAATGTCAGAGGCTTTTCCTCAGAAGTATTCGTAGTAATCCTAAGGATATATGCCGTATCCTTCTTCAGGTCATTCTCTCCCAATTCCATAAGAAAGGAAGCATTATCCTTGATATCTCTCATATCATAGGAATTGCTGTACACTCGTTCTTCTGTACTTCTGTCCAGGATTTCCAGAATACATCTGTCCCCTGCTTCATACTCCGTCTGGTATGTTCCCGCCAGTAAACGAATAGCCTGAGGTGAATCCTCCTGAAACTGAATCTCCTGTCTCAATTCGTTATCCCGGGATAAAGAGCCTGGAAGTTCATAATCTCCTGCATGTTCATTGGCAACTACTAGATATTTCGTTCCAAGATATTTTAAAAGATTCTCATTAATATTACCAATATTTTCAGTAGGCAATATAAATCTCGTAGGGCTGTCCAGTCCTTCTTCTCCAGCTAAAGAAGTATAATATGTTTTCATATCTTCATTGGTAAACACAAAATTATGACCTCTTATATCATTTAATCCATAATATACTCCTGTATTTGGGAAAAGGGTCCAGGAACCTGTAGCCGCAACCCTTTCATACCCTGTATTATCCTGAAGGTATTCGATTGTATCTGTAGCCTCTGGAATATCTGCTGTCCCCTTTTCCACTTCTGGAAAATATTCCTTAGAAAAAGATGCCATATTGAAGACAACAGCTATGCACAAAGATGCCATTATCAAAGACATCCGAATCCTTTTGATCAGGACTGTAATCAGAATCAAGAATAGAATTGCAGCAATAATAATATATATTTTATAGTCTTCATAATATTCTCTTGTGCTTTGCCTGGAGTAGGTCCATATATAACCATAGGCCAAAGCCCCTCCTCCCAGCAGCAGACAGAAGAGATAACGGAACTTATGTTTCAGATAATATTCTCTATTTTCTGCAATATCCTGCAGGTTCAAACCCATCACCACTGCTCCGGCAAAATTAAACAATGTAATAATCCTGAATTTAGAGGATGTGTTCACTGCAGGAAACAGTTTATAAACACCGTCAAATAAGTGTGTGAAAATAAGTAAGAATATAACCAGCAACGATATCAGCCAGAATTTTGAATTTTTCTTCTTTTTAAAATTCAGAAAGCTGAAAAAAAGGACTATGATCGCCGCCAGTCCCACATAAATCGTAGATTCATTTATGTGAAGTCCTGATGAAGTTCTGACATATGGAAAAAACAGAGAAAACAGATATTCCCAGGGCAGCACTTCTTCTGCCCTCCCGGCTCTTGAACCTGCATATCCATTTCCTCCAACATTTGAAAGAAGTGAACCCGTATACGGCAGGCTGCAGACAACGGCCAGTAAAACTGCTGTAAATGTTACTGCAAATATAAAGAAAATTTTTCTGCCTTCTTTTCTGTATATCCATATAGTTCTAAAAAACACATATGCAGCCAAAAGGTACAAAAAATACGCAGCATATGTGGGCATTCCTGCCACCAGCATAAAATACACTGTTAAAATCAGCCCGAAGCAATATTTGATTTTTATAGTTTTTAAGAATTTTTCAAAAAAGAAAAATGCAAAAGGTGCAAGAGCCGCCACATCACTGTGCTGCCATCCCAGCCACATCACGATCGTAGATGAAAAGCAGTAAGTGACTCCGGAAATTGCCGCAGGAAACTTTTTGCAGTCCAGACTCCTCATAAAGAAATACATACCGAAAAAAGCGATCAGGAATTCTGCCCCTGTCCTTAAAACGGTGGCAACATTAAGCGGGAACATATATAGATAGTTTAACGGATACATCCAGCTGGATATATTGCTCTCAGCTCCCAAAGCTATGTCCGGATCCCACAAGCCTCCAATACTCCAGTCCTTAATGGTCGTATAAAGTTCTGTGGTAAAAGAATCAATCACATCAGACAGCACCGGCCCCTTTATCTCTACATCGAAAATATTCCAGGGTGAAGATTCATACATTAAATTTGTAAAAGATATTTGATACTGTCCAAAAATGCAGTCTGAATATAAAAACAGAATTGTAGCTATAATTCCAATTATCATGATTCCATATTTTTTTGCAAATTTCTTCACTCTATTATCACCCATTATTTCTGCTCCGAGTATTCATACATTCCAGAATCTTCTCAGCCAGTTTCTTTCCGCTCCCCATTTCAACAAAGCTTATTCCTGGCTGATCTTCTGAATACAATTCATGGTTTGCGGGATTTTCTCCCAAAATCATAGGTTTCTCCATGGCCTGGTAGATATAGGCCTTTCCTGGTATGGTCCTCTTGGCTTTATTGATTTCCTTATTAAAGTGTCCGGCCAGACACAGGTCTGAAAAAGCAATATAATCTGAAAGCTTATCCTGACTGAGCCATTCAATATAATGTATATTCGGGCCGGAAGGTTTCACCATTTTTTCGCCGATAGGACCGATGATATAGAAGCAGATATCTTCCTTATCTTTTAAAAGCTCTGCTGCCTTAAGCACAATATCTACTCCCTGGAGAGGGAGTACACTGCCGAAATATAAAACTGTATATTTTCCTTCTGCCTGGGCAGGTTTCTCTACTTTATGAGGGTAATAGATACTGCTGTCCGCTTCCAGATACATCACCTGGAGCTTTTTGGGATCTGCTCCAAATTCTTCTGAAAAATATTTTGCATGGGCTTTCGTATCTGCAATAATCCCGTCTGCCGCTTTTAAAGTTTTCCTGTCAAGCCAGGCAAGTATCTTTCCAAATATAGACTCAGGCTTAATTTTTTTTCTGTCGAAGGCCAGCGTATCATACATGGAAATAAAAAAGTCTATATAGAGTTTGTTTTTTCTAAATTTCCATTTAAATAAAGGCACTACCAGCTGAGGAGCAAATCCTACGAAAACAGCGTCGTACCTTTTACAGGACGTGGTAAGAATCTTCCAATATACCTTCAGCAGGCGTACCGGATAGCTTTTCTCCTTTGTTCCTATAACCGAAAGAAAATCCGTCTTTTCTTTCAGTTGACGGATTTCTTGGGTATTTCTTAAATAATCTAAATTTTTCGTGGTAATAAAAAGGATCTTTTTATTTCTCAGTTCTTCAAACATTTCTATCCTCTCTTGGATCTGAATTTACTTCTCTGCTTCTTTTGCCGCTTCCCCTTTTTTTAAATGTTTCTCTGCTCCATAATCCAATCTGCGAACCCTCTCCTGGGTATCTTCCAAAAGTTTTCTGTTAGAAGCGATCAGATCAGCCAGAAGCCCTGAAATGATCGTCTGGAATCCCAGGATCATCAATGTGCTGGCCAGAATCAAAGACTGAACATGCCCTGTACTGTTTCCCATGAAAAAGAATATCAGGAACCGCAGTCCGATGAGAAGACCTACACCAAATACAATGCCTCCTATAATGCTGAAAAACCGCAGAGGCTTGTACATCATAAAGGCTCTGATGATCGTCAGCACTGATTTCTTAATATATCCGAACATACTGTTAAACAATCTGGACTTTCTCAATTCCGGATTCGTCCTGATTGGAACAGAGGTAATCGCCATCTTATTTCTTCCCGCCTGGACAATAGTCTCCAACGTATAAGTATATTCGTTTACAACATTCATTTTCAACGCTGCTTCTCTGCTTAAGGCTCTGAATCCACTGGGAGCATCCGGGATATCCGTATGAGAAGCCACCCGCACTGTCCAGCTTCCGATATGCTGGAGCTTCTTTTTGAGAGGAGAAAAATGTTCTGTCTGGTCAATAGGTCTCTCACCTATCACAATATCAGATTTCCCCTCCAAGATCGGCCGGACCAACTTTTCTATATCTTCGCCGCAATACTGATTGTCCGCATCTGTATTAACAATAATGTCGGCTCCGTTTCTCAGGCATGCGTCCAGTCCTGCCATAAATCCCCTGGCCAGACCTTTGTTTGACTTGAAGTTCACCACATAATGAACGCCCCATTTTTTTGCAACTTCTACTGTATCGTCTTTGCTTCCGTCATTAATGATCAGATATTCGATCTCATCTATCCCATCGATATGCTTTGGCAAATCATTCAATGCAATCTCCAAAGTTTCCGCTTCATTATAACAAGGTATTTGAATGATTAACTTCATTTCTATTTACTCCTTTGTAACACTCTGGATAATTCTCTGTAATATATCTTTTTGATTATAGCACATGCAATTCTGCTTTTCAATTCAAAATATTACATGTTTATACTGCTGTTTTCGTGATTTTTCAGCTGTTTTTTCCTGGCTTTATACCCTGCCAGGACCACCAGAGCAAAATATACCGCTATCATTGCCACTACAAATGTGTAGAAAATAGAAACTCCCAGAATTCCTCCCTGTTCCACCATCCTTCTTCCCATTATCAGAAACAATCCATACCCTGCCAGATAGCCTGCGATCAGCCAGTTCTGTTTTCTGATCACAGTAAGGATCATTTGGTAAAAACTGGTATATGCTAAAAATCCTCCTCCAAGCAAAAGGACCATAAGTTCTGTCTTATAACCTGTCAGATCCACGCCGTAAACAATTGATAACGCAGGAATTCCCAGCAGGAATCCTCCTGCCAGTACAAAGATCGTTAATCCCACCATAATGGCGCTCTGTTTAGCTACCATAGACAAAAACGCCCGCAGGTCTCCTTTATGCCAGAGAAGGGCCATTTTTCCGATCAACGGCTGATAAATAAATCTGCTCAACAGGCCGATCACAAATACAGGCATAAAGATATAGTTAAAGCATGCCTGTTCCTGACTGCTGAGTACTGCATCGATAGAATATTTCGGCGCATTTCCTATATAGATGACCAGATAGGCAGCCAAAAAAAGGGGGAAACACTCTATAAACATATTTTTTATATTCCCCGCCCGCCATGTAGTAACAGTAGATTCAAAGTTTTTCACTGCTGTGGTGTTCAAAATGATACACAGAAGCAGAGAAAGCAAAAATGCAAGTAAAGAAGCCGTGATCAGAGTTTCCGACAGTATATATGATATAATAAAGGTAAGTATATATCCGAATAGCCGGATCGTCATGGCCTTTGCGCCTATATCCAGTCTGTCTCTTTGCTGCAGACGTCCCTGGAAAACGTCTTCCACCGAGTCAATCGTTTTGGAAAGGCATATGAAAAGAACTGCGATGCTCTTTTCCAGATCATAGGCTCCTGTATAGTAATGCTGGCCTACATAGAAACAGGAAACGATCACCATAAGTATGCTGGTGATGATCCTGCCCCCTATATATTCCCTGAAAGTATATTTTTCCTGAACGTCTGAAACCTGAAACTGACGGATACCATACTGACCAATGGTTAACATAAGATTTCCGATAGCAAATGCAATGGTAAATACTCCTGCATCCGTAACTGGATCGATCCTGGAAATAACCATCAAAATCAGTACCGACTGAAAAGAGTTCAGCATTGCCGCCCAAGTATTCCAGATATATGCAGTTTTCTGTGCGTCTTTTGTATTATATAAAAAAGCTTTTATCATGAAAACCTCCACGCCGTCTGATTTGCCTGTAAATAACCGCCTGTTTATTCACTATAGCACATATCTTTAATATTTACCAGCGTGGGAATTCTTCGTTTTAATACCGCATTCCCGCTCAAGTCCCCGTCAAAACCTTATTCAGCACATCTGCCAGCGGCTCCATGGCATTCATTTCTTCTTCTACCGTATTTGTCTGGGCACCGCATTCCACCAGCAGGGTTTTCGGCCGCAGATGCAGATTATAGCGATAACCTCTGAGATAGATCGTTCTGGCAAAATCCGGATAATATTTTTCACAGGCAAGCATCATCTGGAGGGAAAAAGCCAGATTATCCTGAATATAAGGATTTGGCAGATAAGTGATCTCCCCATTCTGCTTTGTTCTGCTCAGCCCGTTAAAAAACATGACCTTTGCTGTCTGTTTCCCATCTACTTCTGTCACAAGCCTTTGATTATCTGCTACTCCGTCCCGGTGCAGATCAATGATCACTTCTATACTGGGATTTTCCTCTAAAACCTGGCTGATCCGTTCCTGTGCATAGTTGTAAGCCTGGTTTCTGTCCAGTTTTCCATCTACAATATCAAAAGTATCTGTTACATGGATCACATTATATCCATAATCTTCCTTCAAAATCTTAGTCAGATAATCACCTACTCCCACGATCGTTGTAGCTGCGTCTCCGGGAACTGAATCAATAAACTCTTCCTGAGAATGGGTATGATAGATCAGAATCTGAGGCTGATCATTGCCTGTCTGCATTCTCAGGTCCATCTGCACTAATTCCGGTGCATTCATCTGTTCACTGGTAATACTGGTGGTACTGTCTACCGCAAAGAAATTGTTCAGTACAAAATCAAAATCCTGAAACTGTTCCAGGGAAATATCCGTCAAAGGAGCCCGTTCTTGGGAAACAGCTGCGCTTTTTGTCTCCTCATCAGCAGCTTCGCTGGCATTTGTCTCCTCACCGCCTGTAATCTCCAGTCCAGAAGAGTCCGGTCCTGCTTCCTGATTCTCTTCTGTGAGTCTCGCCTCAAGGAATTCCTGGTTTTCTTCCATGATCCTGGCGCTGGTGGCCAGATCTTCTTTTACCGTATCTTCCTGTTCATAAGAATCCAGCGCCGGTATCTGTTCTTTTATCTTCCTTAATATCCAGGAAGCCACCAAGTCCCCTTCCTGATCTGATCTGGCCGTCCCTGGAAGATAGGTCTCCAGGGCCTGCTGCTGGACATTAAGCATGATCTTTTCCGTGATTTCTTTATCTAATGAAAGCCCTTTTATTACAATGTATCCGGCTAAGACCAGCATACCTATCCATATTGCAGCAGAAACAGCTTTTCCAGCTTCTCTTTTTTTCACCCAATCACCTCATATCTATATATGAGACAATCCTTTCCTTTTATTCCTTTCCCCGGGTAAAGGCCATATTTAATCCCTCAGAGATCGTATAGGCTAAACGTTTCACCGTTTCATCTACATCTTTCGGCGTTACAAACATACTGTAAAGAGAGGGTGCTATCATCTCTTCCAGAAACTCTTTCTTCTCTGCTTCTTCCAAAGTATCTAAAAGATGAGACATGGCATCATGAACGATAGTGGCGCCATCTACAACTGTTGGTACGCCAATACCGATCACCTCAACTCCCAGAGTCTCCCGGTTAAGGCCTGTGCGGTGGTTTCCAACCCCTGATCCGGGATTAATACCGGTGTCTGTGATCTGGATCGTTCGATTCAGTCTCCGGATGCTTCTGGCAGCCAGTGCATCAATGGCAACAATGACATCTGGCCTGGTCTCTTCTATCACCCCGCGGATAATCTCCATAGTCTCCATACCAGTCTGGGCCATAACTCCCGGGGCCAGTCCGCTTACACTGTGTACATGTTCCTCCCCCATTCCCTGAATTCCATACTCATTGATAATGTGTCTGGTAATACGTAAATTTGCGACTACGTCAGGACCCAGGGCATCAGGAGTAATGTCGCGGTTTCCCAGCCCTACTACCAGAATCTTCATATCTTCCTTTTCCGGCAATAAATTTCTCAGATGTCTGGAAACCTCCAGAGATATTTCCCGATGATAATCCTCATCAGGCACAGACATATTAGGTGCCTCCAGGGTAATATAGACTCCCTGAGGCCTCCCCATGGCTCTGGCTCCGTTTTCTGTTTTAATCTTCACTACAGTTGTCCGGATATCCTTTTCTGCGCTATAGTCCTCCTGGATTTCCACCCCGCGGATCTCCACATTATCCTCCTCAAACTTTTCCTTTGTCTCTAATGCCAAATCTGTATGAATTCTTCCCATTGCCTTGCCAAGCTCCCTTTCTGCACCTGTTTTTTCATATTTTTTGCAATTTCAAAGATTTTATGTATTGACATTTTTCTCTAAATACACTAGAATGAAAAAGCATGTTATATCGGAGTGTTCCGTGTCTTCTCCGATAAAAATATAAAAACAGTAAAAATAATTTGAATGATCACATTTGGAGGTGTACACTTTGGCTAACATTAAATCTGCAAAGAAAAGAATCTTAGTAAACAGAACAAAAGCTGAGAGAAATAAATCCATCAGATCAGCAGTAAAAACTTCTATTAAAAAAGTAGAGGCTGCTGTTGCTGCAAAGGATAAGGAAGCTGCTGCTGCTGCATTAAAAGTTGCAATTTCTACAATTGACAAAGCAGCTACAAAAGGCGTTTATCATAAGAATAATGCCGCAAGAAAAGTTTCCCGCTTAGCAAAAGCCGTAAACACACTTGCTTAATTTTATAGACATATAAGTATATTATAAAAGCCTTCTGGTTGTCCCGTCATCGGCCAGAAGGCTTTTTTCAGCTGCTGAATTTTATCAGCAGCAGTTCTACACTAAGGGTATCTCCGATCCGCCCGGTTTTCACCTTTTCTTCCGTATCCACACACTCTTTTACGATCTTCTGCAGTTCCTCTTCTCTGTATCTTCTCCCATAAGCGCTGTAATTACGGACCACAAATGGCTGGAGGCCTGTCCTTTTGGCAATCCTGCTTTGATCATAGCCCTCTTTTTCCAGTTCTTTCACCTGCCATATCAGATTGAACTGCCTGGCCAAAAGAAATAAAATACGCATAGGCGGTTCTTTCAGTGCCAGAAGATCATAATACAGATCCAGAGCCTTTTTCTGTTTTTTCTCTGTGACTGCCCGGAGCATATCGAAAATATGATTGGAAATCTGTCCGGTACAGACAGCCTGGATATCTTCGCCGGAAATCACTTCTTTTCCCATGGTATAGCTCAAAAGCTTTTCCAGTTCATTTTCTATATTTCCCATATCTGTTCCTGTTTTCTCCAGAAACAGTTCCATATCTCTCTGAGTGATCTTTTTTCCTTCTCTCTTCAGGATTCCCAATATCCATCGTATCAGGGTCTTTGTATCCTGCTGGCCAAATTCCACAATACTGCCGTATTTCTTTACAGCTTTATACATACGGCTCCGCTTGTCTATCTGATCTTCTACAAAGACCATGCACAGGTAATCCGGAAGCTCTGACATATACTCAGGAAGATCCTGACACTGATTCTTGAAAAATCCGGTATCTTCCAGGAAAATCACTCTTCTGTCTGCAAAAAAAGGCATGGTTTCTGCCAGTTCTATCACTTCTCTGGGCTCTGTCTTTTTTCCCTGGAAAAGGGAAAAATTCATGGTATCCCCCTCTGGGACCAGGGCCTTTTCCAGCTTATTTCTGTACTGCTGCAAAAGGTATTTCTCTTCTCCGAAGAGAAGATATACTTTTTTAAAATTCTGATTTTGAATATCTTCCTGTAAGTTTTTCATTGTGCTCTCCCTTTCAGGTTTTTCCTGTCCTATTCTAACATGGATTTTCCATACTGAAAAGACATCCGAATTTTTTCTTCCTTCCATACCGCAAAAACCGCTCCTGCGTTTTGGGTCTGGAAAATATGGATCTTTCTGTTTTCCAATCGCTGTATCAGTTCCTGATGAGGATGCCCGTATGAATTATCTTCTCCACAGGAAATTACAGCGGCCCGGGGGTTTACAACATCTAAAAGTTTTTCTGAAGTTGAATTTCTTGAGCCATGATGAGCCACCTTTAAAATATCGCAGGAAATTCCTTTCTCTCTGCACACAGCCAGAAGCTGTTCCTCTCCATCCCCTTCGACATCCCCTGTAAACAGCAAAGAAAAGCCATCCATATCCGCTAAAAGCACCTGAGACCCTTCATTGCTTTCCATCGTTTCTTTTTCCGGAGACAGACAGGTGATCTTCAGGTCTTCCATCGTCACAGTACTTCCCTTATTTATATAAAAAATCCGGCATCCCGCTTTTTTCCCCGCCTGTTCTAATCCTTCCCGCTGTTCATCTGTTTCTCTGCATTTTGTCAGAAACAGCCTGTCTATTTTCAGCCCTGTTCTTTTTTCAGCGCACATTTCCAATAATTCCAAAATGCCGCTTATATGATCTTCATCCATGTGCGAAACAAAAATCCCATCTACTTTTCTGATTCCTTCTGCTTTCAAATAAGGAAGGATTCTATATTGACCAACTTTTGAAACCGAACTGCTCCCTCCATCTATCAGATAACAAATTTCCCCATCCTTTTGTATACAGGCACAGTCTCCCTGACCTACATCTAAAAAAGTAACCTTTTGTTCACTTTCTCCGATATCCAGGAATAAAAGAAACAGTCCCAGCGCAAAAGCTGTCATCTGGCCTGCCAGAAAACAGTTCTTAGCCAGCGCTTTCCCGGCAGCCTTTTTCCCCTTTCGGAAATCCCTTTTTCCTCTCTTATACTTTGCTCCCAAAACTCCTGCAAGAATCACATAATAGATTCCGCACTGCCATATCTCAGGTCTTCCTGTTATCCATAGAAAAACCGGCAGATTCTGAAGAAGCTTTCCGCCCCGGAGATAGCATTCCAGAAGGCAGATACCCGGCAAGGCTCCTATCTTACCCAGAAATGCCATGGGAAGGCTCCCTAAAACGCCTCCCGCAAGACCGGAAATCAGCAATACCCCTGCAGTTGGCAGTATCAGCAAATTCACAAAGAATCCCCAGACTGAAATCTCACAGAAAAAATACATAGTAATCGGGAGCAGGATACTCCATACGGAAATACTGGAAGCAGCTCCTGTTTTCAGTTCCTTTCTTATCCTGTCCCATATCTTTCTGCTCTTTTTCTTGCTTCCCGCCGGAAAAAGAACTGGGTGGACAGCTGCCAGACCAAGAACCGCCCCGAAAGAAAGCAGAAAGCTGCTGTCATACAGATAAAGGGGAGATTCTGCCAATAGGAAAATAGCCGCAAGAGCAAGGGCAGAAAGAAAGTCATAGGTACGCTTCCCCAGCATTGCTCCTATAGAAACTCCAAACATGATCACTGCCCGGACGGCCGCTGCCTGACTTCCTGTAAGTCCGCCATAAAACACCATGACTGCCGCTGCCAGGATTCCCGAAACCATTACAGAAAGCCGGCATTTTACCAGAACTTTGTAAAGCCCCCAGCCCAGAATAGAAAGATGTGTTCCTGACACCGCCAATATATGGGAAATTCCCATGATCTGGAACAACAATTTGCTGTCCTGTCCCAAATTTCCTTTTTCTCCCAGCACCATTGCTTCCATGATGCCGCCTTTTTCCTCTCCAAAGGTCCTCCTGATGCCTTTTCCGATTTTTTCCTTTATTCTTCCCTGAAATGCCAGAATACGGTCTTTTTTACTCTGCAGGACCTGCATTTCTTTTCCGTCCATATACCATTTGATATTTCTCGCATAGTAGTAGGACTGTTCGTCAAACTGTCCAGGATTTGCTGCCCGAGGAATTTCTTCCAGCTTTCCGTAAACTGCCACAAGGGCTCCTTGTCTGGGACTGTCTGAAAGGATTTCATTTTCTATTGTTACTTTTATACGATCTATGGGATATTTTTCTTCACGAACAATAAGATTTGTATTTTTCAGATATAGATTTGTAATGGTATCATAGATATCTTTTTGATAGATAATTCCTGTAACCAGGATATTTTCATCTTTCACTCCCCCGGGAAACTTTGGAGGAGAGCAGGAAAAAAAGGGGATTCCTGCTCTTCCCAAAATCCACAGCACTGCCGCCCAGATGAAGGCGGCAATGCACAGAGGTCTCTTAACTCTCATCCTCAGACCCCAGATAGCTGTAATCTGCCTGATAAATCTGATCCAGCCCCATACTTTCTCTGAAAGTTACCTTAGTGTCACCCTCCACAGAAATCTGTACGCCATGGATTTTACAGGCGTCAGTCAAGGAATTTACAATTGAATAAATCGGCAGCTCCTGCTGAACGCTCATAGTCTCTGTAAGAAAACTTTTGTCAAAGTTCACATAGCAGATTCCCTCTACAATAGATACACCTAAAATTTTCGTGTTGGATGATAAAACAGGCAGCATGCCATCCTCCTTGGGCCCTTCTAAGAGTTTCTCTACAATGACTCTTTCCAGGGGAACATTGCTGCTGTAATGAATCCTCCTGGCCTCTCTGACCAAGTGATCTCCATCTTCATTTGCAAAATACAGATTCAGATCAGCAAACACATAGGAATTAATATTCTTTCCTTCATTTTCCACAAAGTCGCCTCGTTCCATACGCCCCAGCTCATTACCATCAGAATCTGTCATGGGATTCCCGTTCTCTAAAAATTCCACATAAGTCACTCCGGGAATCTGTGTAAAAGCCAGGACCATTCCTGTCCTCACTAAAATTTCTCTGACATTATTCATCTTTTTGTATGCTTCATCAAAATTCAGAGTCACGGTCTGTCCTTCAAAGGTATAATTCTTCATCAAAACCTCCTCCGGAAGCAGCTTGAGATATTCCTCTGAATCAGAGGGCTGGGAAAGCAGCTGATATATCTCTTCCACCATCGTCTCAGCAGACTGCTCTGAAGGTTCATAAGGAACCGTCTCCAGCTTCGTTTCCGACAGCGCCAGGTAATACATAGAATATTCTGTTGTCTTTTCTTCCTGGTTTTCTCTGCATCCTGCTGCCGTCAGCAGGCAAAAGCTCAAAAAAACTGCCAGTATTCTTTTGATGTTTCTCATCCAATACCCCCTATGCAATATAATTCAAAGGGATTCTCACAGAAAATGTAGTTCCCTGATGTTCCTCACTCTTTACCTTAATCGCACCTCTGTGCATGACAATGGCATTTCTGGTAATGGCCAGGCCAAGGCCGGTACCGCCGATTTCCCGGGAATGGGACTTATCTACCCGGTAAAAACGCTCAAATATTTTATCAATAGACTCCTCCGGAATACCGATTCCAGAGTCTGCCACTGTTACATAAAAGTATTTGTGATCTGCGTTCAGGGTCACATGCACCCATCCGTCCTCCACATTATATTTAATGCCGTTTTCCACCAGGTTTGAAAAAGCCAGGCTCAGTTTCACTTCATCGATCTCTGCCACCACCGGCCGGAAGCTTTCCAGTACCAGCTCGACCCTTTTCTTATCTGCGATAGGTTTCAACCGTTTCAAAATATTTTCCAGAAGTTCATTGATACTTACTTTCTGAATATTCAGATCTGAAGCCTTTTTATCCATCTTTACCAGGGCAAGCAGATCTGTGATGATCTTATTCTCCCGGTCTATCTCCACAGTGATATCCTGCATAAATTCCTTGTACAGCTCTGCGGGGACCTCTTCCTGGCCTGCCAGAGAGTCTGCCAGAACTTTGATGGAAGTCATGGGCGTTTTCAGCTCATGGGACACATTTGCCACAAACTCCTGTCTGGAGTCATCCAGGATTTTCATCCTCTTCAGCAATTTATTGAATACATTTGTGATCATCTCAGTTTCCGTATAGTCTGTAACCGATATCTCTTCGTCCAGATAACCGTCTGTCAGCTCCTCGATAGCCTTGCTGACTCTGGAGAAAGGTTTAACCAAAATCTTGGACATCACAAAACTCAAGAAAATCACCATCATACTTATGATCAGCATAAGAAGATTTCCCCGGTGAGACAGGATTTCAATAGTATCCTGAATTTCTGCGGTAGAAGCGCTGACCAGCATAACTCCGTCAATCTGGCCGGATTCTCCATTAGTCAGAGGGATCGTCTGTTCTATATAAGTATTCTCCTCGTCATAATAGCTGGTATTTACACCTTCAAAGCACTGGATCACTTCCTCGGAAAAGGCATACTTTCCTTCATCGATATCATAGGTATCCTCCACAATCCTTCCATTCCTGTTGATGATCAGGACCCTGGCGCTGAAAACAGAAGAGATCATAGAAAGTTCACCGTCTATGACCTCTGATTTTTCCTGAAGATACCCTTCCTTCATCAGTTGATTTCCCAGAATATCGCACTGGTTCCTTACTTTAATCTGTCTCAATTCTACTGCTCTGTTTTCATAAGATCCTATCAGCATCCCTTCTACAATAAATCCGGGAATAATCCCTATCATGATCATAATGATCATGATACGAAATCTGAGGCTTTTAAAAAATGACAGTTTAAGCTTTATACGCATCTGCTCAATCCCCTCTCTTCTGATAAAAGAAAACGAGCCGCCTGCAAACAGACGCCGGCAGCTCTCGGATTCCATATTCTATCCCTGAAAATAATATCCGATTCCCCACTTGGTGTGGACATACTTAGGATCGCTGGGCACTGTCTCAATCTTCTCTCTCAGACGGCGGATATGTACATCTACTGTCCGAACGTCCCCGGGATACTCATATCCCCATACCAGATTCAGCAGGTTTTCTCTGCTGTATACTTTATTAGGATTTTTGGCCAGAAGCTCCAAAAGGTCGAACTCCTTAGCAGTGAGATTAATTTCCCTATCTCCTATGAAAACTCTTCTGCCCTCCAGATCCAGCTTCAGTTCTCCGCTGATCAGGACTTTCTCCCCGCTTTCCTTCTTCTCGTCTTTGCTGGCCCGGCGCATGATCGCTTTGATCCTGGCCTTCACCTCCAGGATATTAAAGGGTTTGGTTATATAATCGTCTGCCCCGTATTCCAGGCCCAGGATCTTATCCATATCCTCTCCCTTTGCAGTAAGCATAATAATAGGAACACTGGAAAACTCCCGGATCTGCTGACACACCTCCAGCCCTGTCATCTTGGGCAGCATAATGTCCAGAAGGATCATATCGTATTCTTTTGTCCTTGCTTTTTCCAGGGCTTCCTCTCCGTCATAGGCGCAGTCTACCTCCATATCATCCTGTTCCAGGCTGAAACGGATCCCCTTTACGATTAATTTTTCGTCATCAACAACCAACACTCTTCTGCTCATCTTCTATCTCCTATTCCACTGTTATATATGCTTCTATCTTTTCAAAGGTCTTTCCTTTAATTCCGGAAACCTGCTGAATGTCCTCTATACTTCCAAAACCGCCGGTCTCTTCTCTGTAATCAATGATGGCCTGAGCCCGTACTTCTCCGATTCCGGGGATCGTCTGCAGTTCCTCCAGGGAAGCCTGATTGATGTTGACTTTTCCACTCTCTGCCTCCCCATTCCCCTTTGCTGTCTGGTCCGAAAGAACTCCCTGTTCTTTCAGAGCCTGGGTCTCTTCTCTTGTATAAACCAGGATCTTCTCTCCATCGGAAACAGTGGCCGCCTGATTCAGATACTGCGTATCCGCCTCTTCTGTAAATCCGCCCGCTGCTTCAATGGCCTGAAAAACTCTGGCATTTTCCTCCAGGGTATAGACTCCTGGATTTTTCACTGCCCCGCCAACATCCACCCAGATTCCGGAAGGGGATTCCCTCCCATCATCAGAGTCCTCCGTTTTCTCCTCTTCTTTCTCTGCAGCTTCCTGGTTTTCTGTCTCGGAGACCTCCCCTGACTGTCCAATGACGATCTCTTCTTTTCCACTTCCGCAGGAGGGAAGACAAAGCAGTGTCCAGAGAAAAATCATCGGCAGATAATTTTTTATTTTTTTCATTCTACATACCTCATGCCTCAGTCAGACAGAAACAGTCCAGTATGTACAACTGTATTTATTGTAACGAATTTATGGGCGCTTTACAATATCTATTTTCAAGTTCTTATAAAATCCTTTACAATTCTCCCAAAGCCGCTGAATGACTGTCTGCTGATCTTTCTTTCTGGAAATATATGGCTGACACGCCGGAAATAGTTTCTTGAAATGTAGCTTCAGTATAGCACTCTCTCCCAAAAATGGCAAACCAAAAAACAGCTCCATGTCGGAGCTGTTTTTTGTACATTATTCCCATTTAAAGATTACAATCCCTGTGACCGCTATAGCCATACCTATGAGTTTTCTCCATTCAAAAGGAGACTTTTCCACACCAAACAGTCCCATAAGTTCAATGATATAGGCCACTGCAAGCTGTGCTACTACGATAAGCATAGCTGATCTGGCTGGTCCCAGAGCCGACATACTCTGGATAACTGTCACTGTAATAAAGGCACCTATCACTCCTCCCAGGAGAAGATATTTGTGATTTACCATAGCCAGTTCCCCAATCCTTTCTCTGCCCGTAAAAAACCAGGCGCCGATGCACACCAGCAAAGCAGAAAACTGCACCCAGCCGGTAGACACCCACAGACTGGTCTGTTTCGTCACTTCTGTGTTAAACACACCTTGTATACTCATCAGCGCGCCGGACAAAAGGGCGATTAAAATTCCCCACACAGTTCATACCTCCTTATGATCCAAAATACCTTTGCAGGCCGGCTTCCTGTCAGAAACCGTCTCTTCTCTGATATATTTTCCCATAAGGAAGATTTTCATTCCAGACACAAAAAACAACTAGGATAAGGCTTTCTCCAGTTTTTCTATCATCTCATCAACATCGGCTTTTGTGATGATCAAAGGCGGAACAAACCTCAGCACATCTGCTCCCGCAGAAAGTACAAAAAGTCCATTTTCAATAGCCTTATTTATAATCTCTCCCACAGATCTGCCGCTGACTACCAGGCCCTGCATCAGCCCTTTTCCTCTTCTTTCTGTAAGGAATTCATATTTTTCTGTCAGCTCGTCCAGCTTCTGTTCCAGATAAGGTGCGACCTCCTGAACATGTTCCAGGATCTTTTCCTCTTCAAATATGTCGAAGACCTTGCTCACAGCACAGCAGGCAAGGGGATTCCCTCCGTAAGTTGTGCCGTGATCTCCAGGCACCAGGGAATTTGCAGCCGTCTTTTCATTTAACACAAAGGCCCCTACCGGCACACCGCAGCCCAGAGCCTTGGCGCAGGTCATAATATCCGGCATAACTCCATAGGACTGGAAAGCAAACATGCTGCCGGTCCTTCCCATTCCGCACTGGATCTCATCCAGGATCAGCAGGATATCTTTTTCGTCACATAAACTGCGGATACCCTGGAGAAACTCCTGGCTGGCCGGGTAGATTCCTCCTTCTCCCTGTACAGGCTCCAGAATAATAGCGCAGGTCTTTTCTGTAATCTGTTCTTTTACACTGTCCAGATCGTTAAAGTCTGCAAACCGTATCCCTCCGATCAGAGGCTTAAAAGGTTCCTGATAGTGAGAATTTCCTGTAACAGACAAAGCCCCCAGGCTTCTGCCATGGAAGGAGTGTTTCATGGCTATGATCTCATGATCTGTGCTCTGGTCCTTCAGCCATGCATATTTTCTGGCCGCCTTAATGGCCCCTTCAATTGCTTCGGTACCGCTGTTGGTAAAAAAGACTTTGCTGAGGCCGGAAGCTTTCAGGAGCTTTTCTGCAGCTTCCGCCATAGGCATATTATAAAACAGGTTCGAGGTATGTATCAGTTTGTCGATCTGGTCCTTCAGGGCCTGATTATAAGATTTATTTCCATATCCTAATGCAAAAACTGCAATTCCGGCACCAAAATCCAGATATTCTTTTCCTTCCAGATCGTAGAGCCGCACTCCCTGTCCCCGCTCCAGAACTACCGGGAAACGGTTATAAGTATGGAGCACCGCATTTTCCGCTCTGTCCATGTATTCTTTACTGCACGTCATAATACTGTATTCCATCCTTTCTCAAAATTGCCGTTCCAATCCCCTTATCCGTAAAGATTTCCAGGAGAAGGCAGTGTTTGATCCTTCCATCCAGGATATGGACTCTGGAAACCCCTCCTTCAATAGCATCTACACAGTTTTGGAGCTTAGGGATCATGCCCCCTCCCACATTTCCGCTGTCGATCAGATCTCTGGCTTCTTTTACAAACAGCTTGGAGATCAATGTAGACGGGTCCTCAGGATCTCTGTAAACGCCTTCGATATCTGTAAGAAAAGCCAGCTTTTCCGCATGCATTTGTTTTGCTATAGCGCAGGCTGCATCATCTGCATTAATATTATAAGTCTGGAAATTTTCATCCATGCCTACCGGACATACAATAGGGAGGAAATCTTTTTCCAAAAGGTCTGAGAGGATCTTCGGATTTACTTCTGTTATGTTTCCCACAAATCCGATATCCTGTCCATTAGAGTATTTCTTCTCCACCTGCAGGAGATTACCGTCTTTTCCGCTGACTCCCACAGCTTTTACTCCAAGAGACTGGACCAAGGCTACCAGTTCCTTATTCACTTTATTTAATACCATTTCTGCCAGTTCCATGGTCTCTTTGTCTGTCACTCTCAGCCCATTGATAAACTGAGGTTCTTTTCCCACTTTGCTGACCCAGCGGCTGATTTCCTTGCCTCCGCCGTGAACAATGATCGGCTTAAAGCCTACCAGCTTCAACAGTACCACATCCTGGATCACTGTTTTTTTCAGCTGCTCATCTACCATAGCGCTTCCGCCATACTTCACCACAATAATCTTTCTGTTAAATCTCTGTATATATGGAAGGGCTTCGATCAATACTTCCGCCTTATCCAGATATTTCTGCTTAACCATTTCCTTTCCCCCTTATGAGCGGTAGTCCGCATTTATTTTTACATAATCATAGGTGAGATCACAGCCCCAGGCCGTAGCTGTCTCTTCTCCCATTTTTATGTCGGCGATCACAGTCACCTTGTCTTCTGAAAGGATCTTTGTCGCTTCTTCCTCGCTGTAGCCTGTGCCGATACCATCCTTCATGATCTGGATCCTTCCTGCCTTGCTTTCAAAAATCAGATCCACCTTTTCCGGATCAAACTGGGCGCCTGAATATCCCATGGCACATAAAATTCTTCCCCAGTTGGCGTCATGGCCGAAAATAGCTGCTTTGGTCAGATTTGAAGTGATCACAGATTTACTGAGAGTCACTGCCTGTTCCTTTGTCTGGGCCCCTGTGACCTTCACTTCAAAAAGAGCCGTGGCCCCTTCTCCGTCTCCGGCAATCTTCTGAGCCAGTGTTTTATTCACATAATCCAGGGCCTTCTTAAAAGTCTCATAATCCTGATCTTTCTCTGTGATCTTGGGATTTCCTGCCATTCCATTAGCCAAAAGGAGCACCGTATCGTTGGTGGAGGTGTCTCCATCTACAGAGATCATATTGTAGGAGTCCTGTACACTTTCTTTTAAAGCTTCTTTTAAAAGTTTTTTATCTATATCTGCGTCTGTGGTCACAAAAGAAAGCATGGTGCACATGTTGGGATGGATCATTCCGGATCCTTTGCACATTCCGCCGATGAATGCCTTCTTCCCTGAAAGTTCTATCTCCACAGCCACTTCTTTCTTCACCGTATCCGTAGTCATGATGGCCTCTGCCGCCAGAGTTCCTGCCTCCTTTGTCCCCAAAAGCAGAGGCGCCATTTTTCTGACACCTTCTTCTAAAACCGGCATTGGAAGCTGCTGACCGATCACACCTGTGGAAGCCACCAGCACACTGTCAGCAGGGATATCAAGAACTTCCCCTGCCGTCTTTGCCGTTGCCTGGCAATAGCCATATCCCTCCTGTCCTGTACAGGCATTTGCGATACCGCTGTTGCACACTACGGCCTGAACAAAAGGAGACTCTTCTACAATTTTCTGATCCCATTTCACCGGCGCAGCTTTCACCACATTGGTGGTAAAGGTTCCGGCACATACACACGGCTTCTCACTGTAGATCATAGCCATATCCTTTGTTCCGCCTTTTTTGATTCCTGCAGCAATCCCCGCTGCCTGGAATCCTGCAGCAGCGGTAACGCCTCCCTCTGTTATCTTTATCTTATCTTCCATTTTTCAAAGCATCTCCTTTCCAAAAGTACCTGAAAGCTCCCGGCAGCCCTTCCTGAATATCTGGGTCAGATATACATATATACAGCAAACTGCTGCGTTAGGGGAACATGGGCACAAGCCGGAGTCCTTCATCTTCTTTTTCTCCAAACATCAGGTTCATATTCTGTACCGCCTGTCCGGCCGCACCCTTTACCAGGTTGTCAATGGCTCCCATCATGATGATGCGGCTGGTCCTTGGATCGATCTTGAAATTAATATCCACATAGTTGCTTCCCTCTACCCATTTTGTCTGGGGGTACAGATCCTTATCCAGCACACGGACAAATTTCTCATTTTTATAATACTTATCATAAATAGCTTTGACTTCCTCATAAGATACGGATTTTTTCAGAGAAGCATATGCCGTAGCCAGAATCCCTCTGTTCATAGGGACCAGATGAGGAGTAAAGCTCAAGGTAATCTTTCTTCCTGCTGCATAGCCCAGCTGCTCCTCAATTTCCGGAGTGTGTCTGTGGTTTCCCACACTGTAGGCCTTCATATTCTCGTTGACCTCACAGAAAAGATTGTCTACCTTGGCTCCCCGTCCTGCTCCGGAAGTACCGGATTTTGCATCAATGATCAGAGTATCCGGATCAATGATCCCTTCTTTTACCAATGGATAGCAGGTAAGAATACTGCAGGTAGTATAGCATCCCGGGTTTGCCACCAGCCTTGCTTTTTTCACGGCTTCCCGGTTGATCTCACAGAGTCCGTACACTGCTTCCGGTATAAACTCCGGTGCTTTATGGGAAATTTTATACCACTCTTCATATATCTTTACATCTTTTATACGGAAATCCGCGCTTAAATCAATGATCTTTACTTTAGAAAGGATCTCCTCACTGATCATGGAGGCACACAGCCCCTGGGGCGTAGCCGTAAAGATCACATCTACCTGATCTGCCAGTTCCGCCATATTGTCATCCAGGCAGGTATCCTCCACAAGCTCAAACATATTCTGATATACTTCATAATATTTTTTATCAATATAACTTCTGGAACCGTACCATTTGATCTCCACATTTTTATGGCCCAGAAGAAGGCGGACCAGCTCTCCTCCCGCATATCCGGTAGCCCCTATAATTCCTGCTCTTATCATCTTCTCATCCTCATTTCCCTTTTCTTCGCTGTCCTTATTCAAAAATGCTTCCGCATTTTTGCAGGGTATCTGCGATCATCTTGTGTTCATCATACTCCTGTTCTTCTGCTCATGCAAGAAGAAATTATGCATATTCTTTTTCAAATATTGAATAATTATACATCTCGTTCTCTATATATGCAAGTCTTATTTTTTCTTTTTCGATATATCTCATCTAAAGATTTTCTTATTTATTTCTATACCATATATCTATGTAATATTATCTATAACCGTCAGTCATAGAGAAAAACTTTTTACTTTTTTATAATTTCCTATTGCATAATTATAATAATTGTTGTATAGTACCAATAGCAATGAAACCAATCGCTATTTTTACATATTTTTCAGGAGGAAATTTCTTATGAAAGAAAAAGTTGTTTTAGCATATTCCGGCGGTCTGGATACCACCGCCTTAATTCCCTGGTTAAAAGAAAATTTTGATTATGATGTAATCTGCTGCTGCGTAAACTGCGGACAGGGCGCAGAATTAGAAGGGCTGGATGAACGGGCAAAAATGTCTGGAGCTTCCAAGCTGTATATTGAAGATATCGTAGATGAATTCTGCGACGACTATATCATGCCTTGTGTTCAGGCCGGAGCTGTTTATGAGCATAAATATCTCCTGGGCACCTCCATGGCACGTCCCGGTATTGCAAAAAAATTAGTAGAAATTGCCAGAAAAGAAGGAGCTGTTGCCATCTGTCACGGCGCCACAGGAAAAGGCAATGACCAGATCCGTTTTGAGCTGGGCATCAAAGCTCTTGCTCCTGACATCAAGATCATTGCTCCATGGCGTATGACCGATATTTGGACTATGCAGTCCAGGGAAGATGAAATTGCATACTGCAAAGCTCATGGCATCGATCTTCCTTTTGACGTCAGCCACAGCTACAGCCGGGACCGGAACTTATGGCATATCAGCCACGAAGGTCTCGAATTAGAAGATCCTTCCAAAGAGCCCAACTATGACAATCTGCTGGTACTGGGCGTAACTCCTCAGAATGCTCCTGACAAAGAAACAGAGATCACTATGACTTTTGAAGCCGGCGTTCCAAAAACATTAAACGGAAAGGCCATGAAAGTATCTGAGATCATCACGGAATTAAACAAATTAGGCGGAGAAAACGGTATTGGTATCATTGATATCGTAGAAAACCGTGTGGTAGGAATGAAATCCAGGGGTGTTTATGAGACTCCGGGAGGAACTATACTGATGGAAGCTCATGACCAGTTGGAAGAGCTGATCTTAGACAGAGACACCATGGAAATGAAGAAAAAGCTGGGCAGTCAGTTCGCCCAGGTTGTGTATGAAGGAAAATGGTTCACACCATTACGGGAGGCTATTCAGGCTTTCGTAGAGTCCACACAGAAATATGTAACCGGCGAAGTAAAATTAAAACTGTACAAAGGCAATATCATCAAAGCAGGAACCACTTCTCCATACAGCCTTTACAATGAATCTCTGGCTTCCTTTACGACCGGAGATCTGTATGATCACCACGATGCTGACGGATTTATTACTCTGTTCGGACTGCCTCTGAAGGTCCGGGCCATGAAAATGATGGAAGTAAAGAATAATAATAAATAATCTTTCATTTCAAACATAAGCCAGTTTCTAAATTTTGATAGAGAAAAAACCGATGAGATTCGCACCCCTCATCGGTTTTTTCTTTTATTGTTTTCTGTCCTCTTCAATTTTCCCATAAATGCTGGCCGGAACTTTTGCCTTTACATAAATTCCCTGAGGGGTATATTCTTCTTCCAGAAGCTGTCCGTATTTTCTGATCAGCTGGATTTTTCCAGCTTCCTGGTAGCTGTAATTTCTTTCCAGATAAATCTGGTTCTCCGTAAGGATTTTTTCCATGACAGCTTTAAACTCTTCCAGCCCCTCTCCGGTCCTGGCGGAAATCTTCAGCACATAGTCTGCCTGAAAGTCCCGGAATATTTCCTCTTTTGAAATCTTATCTTGTTTATTGAAAAGTGTGACTACCTTTTTATCTTTCACTCCCAGTTCCTTTAAAGTCTCGTATACCACAAACATCTGCTCATCCATCTGTGGATTGGAGGCGTCTACCACATGTATGATCACATCTGCGTATTTTGCCTCTTCCAAGGTACTTTTAAAGGCCTCAATAAGGTGATGGGGCAGCTTCCGTATAAATCCTACGGTATCGGTAAGATAAATGTTCTGTTTCCCCGGCAGTTCCAGAACTCTGGTAGTTGGGTCCAAAGTGGCAAATAATTTGTCTTCCTCCAGCACCCCAGCGTCAGTGAGGGTATTTAAAAGTGTCGATTTTCCTGCATTCGTATAGCCTACAATTGCTCCTGTCAGCAGGTTATCCTTCTTTCTTCCCTCTCTGAGCAATTCTCTATGACGCTTTACCTGTTCCAATTCCCTCTTAAGCTGGGAGATTCTGGTCTTGATCAGTCTGCGGTCGACCTCCAGCTTTTTTTCTCCGGGCCCTCTGGTCCCGATTCCTCCTCCCAGCCTGGAAAGAGAGGTTCCCAATCCTGTAAGCCTTGCGGCCCGGTATCTTAACTGAGCCAGTTCTACCTGGATCTTTCCCTCGCTGGTCTTAGCCCGGGAAGCGAAAATATCCAGGATCACCACAGTCCTGTCCATGACTTTGCATTCTAGCTCCCGCTCCAGATTATTCATCTGAGAAGGAGACAGCTCATCGTCACAGACAATCCCTGTAGCATCCAAAGCCCGAACTGCCATCTGGATTTCTTCCAGCTTTCCGGTTCCCACATAATAGCCAGGATGGATCCCCTCTCTGCTTTGAACCACTCTTCCCACTGTCTGAGCTCCTGCAGTCTCTACCAGCTCTTCCAGCTCATCCAGAGAATCCTGAACATCTTCGTTGTCTCTGGTGGCCACTCCCACCAGGATCACCCGCTCCTGTTCTTCTTTTAACTCATATAATTCCATATAAACTCCTAATGCACGAATAAAGCTGCCTGGCAAAGTCCTCTTTTCCTTAAAAGTTCCTTCCCAGGCAGCTCCTCTATCGTGTCTCCAAAAAATAATTCTCTCTTATGGCGTTTTCGTCTGCCGGATACAGCTCCAGATATTCCGCAGTCTTCTCCCTTGCACTGTCATAGTCTGCCATTCTCTCATATATGACGATCTGGTTAAAGAGAAGGGCCTGGTTCTCCTCCTGATCTTTTTGATCAAGGCCTTTCTGGATATAAGACAAAGCCGGATCGTAATCTTCTTCCAAAACAGCGCAGTATGCCAGTCCGTTATAAGCCTCTGCTGCCAGTTCCTCTACATCCAGGCACTGCTCATAATTTTCCTTTGCTTTCTGTGTATCTCCCATTGCCAGATACACTCTTCCCAGGTAAATCTGAGCCATAGCGTATCCTTTATCAGACGAAGTCTGCAGCGCCTCTTCTGCCTTTTCATAGTCCTCCAGATAGTAGTATATCCTTCCTCTGTGATAATAGTCTTCACCGTTTCCAAGATTAATATCCAGAGCGTTTTCCAGGTATTCCCCGCCATCCGCATTCAAGCCGCAGTTTCTGTATACCATATAGATATCCAGATAATCCTCATAGTCTTTAGAGCCTGAAACCACTTTTGCGAAATCTGTATCTGCCCGGCTGTAATCCTTTAAATGAAGATATGCGCTGCCTCTGAGAAAGTAAGCGTCCTTCTCCCTGCTGTTCTTCAAAATCGTATTACAAGTATCTGCACAGCCCTGATAATCTTCCTGATGATACTGAGCGTCCGCAAGATATAAATACAGATCTTTTCTCATAGCCCGGTCTGATCTCCTGGTCAGCCCCAAAGCTGTCTCAAAAGCTTCCTGGGCCTTATCATAAACGCCCTGCTCTGTCCAGGCAATTCCGATTCCTCTCCAGGACTCTGCCGCATGGTCGCCTTCTTCCACAGCATCCTGAAAATTCTCTATAGCTTCCGTATACTTCTGCTGTTCCAGATTTTCTGTCCCTGTCTCATATGCAGTGGGACTTTCTTTGCAGCCTCCCAGCAGGCTCAACATTACGCCTATCCCTACAAGGATTCTCTTCTTCACTTGTACCTCTCCGTTTCTTTATTCAATGACCAGGTTCTCAGCCTCCATGACTTCCACTACCTGCTGAACATACTTTTCACAGATCTGGTCGGTAGGCGCTTCCACCATTACACGGATCAGGGGCTCTGTTCCGCTTTCACGGACCAGGATTCTTCCGTCATTTCCAAGGCCGGCCTCTGCTTTCTGTATAGCTTCCACAACCTTCTGGTTTTCCCTTGCCTGCTTCTTGTCATGAACCCTTACATTTTTCAATACCTGAGGATAAATTTTTACCTCCCTTGTCAGGGTGCTGAGAGAAACCTTCTTTTCAATGATCACTTCCATCAGTTTAAGGGAAGTCAGGATACCGTCTCCTGTAGTGGCATGTTTTGAAAAAATAATGTGGCCGGATTGTTCTCCCCCGATGGAGTGTCCGTTTGTCATCATATTTTCACAGACATATTTGTCTCCCACCGCTGTCTGCTCGTAACAGATTCCTTCTCTTTCCAATGCTTTATAAAGTCCCAGATTAGACATTACTGTTGTAACAATGGTATTATTGTTCAGCTGTCCCTGTTCTTTCATATACTTTCCGCAAACATAGAGGATCAGATCTCCGTTTACCTCATTTCCCTGATCGTCTACGGCAATACACCTGTCTGCATCTCCGTCATAGGCAAAGCCTACATCCAGGTGATTTTCTTTCACAAAATTTTTAAGCTCCTCAATATGGGTAGAACCGCAGTTAGTATTGATATTGGTGCCGTCCGGTTCATTGTGGATCACAAAGGTCTTGGCTCCCAGAGCGTCAAATACACTTTTGGCAATAGCAGAAGCGCTGCCGTTGGCACAGTCCAGTCCTACTCTGACATTTTTAAAAGCTCTTGTGGGAATAGAGATCAGATAACCGATATAGCGGTTTCTTCCCGCTGAAAAATCTACTGTACGGCCGATATTCTCTCTTTTTGCCAGGGGCAGCTCCGGAATTTCTCCATCAATATACGCTTCAATCTGGGCTTCCACTGCCGCATCCATTTTCTGTCCATTTCCGTTAATGATCTTGATCCCATTATCATAGAAAGGATTATGGCTTGCAGAAATCATGATCCCGCAGTCAAAATTCTCTGTTCTCACCACATAAGATACACTTGGTGTGGTAGTTACATGAAGAAGAAAAACATCTGCTCCGGAGGCGGTAAGGCCCGCAACCAGAGAATATTCAAACATATAGCTGCTTCTTCTGGTGTCTTTTCCGATAACAATCTGTGCCTTGTGGTCTTTCCCAAAATACCATCCCAGAAAACGTCCTACTTTAAAAGCATGCTCTACTGTCAAATTTACATTTGCTTCCCCTCGGAAGCCGTCTGTCCCAAAATATTTACCCATAACTAGCTCCTTTACATCAAAATTCAGGGGGCAAAATACCATTTGCCCCCATAGCGTCACGGATTCTGCTCTTTATGCCTGAGGAAAAAGGGGATTCGTATATACACCCTTTTCTTCCAGCTCTTTAAAGGATTTCATAACGATTTCCTTGTCTTCCTGATAAGTTACGCCGAACCAGGTGTCATGTGTTTTCAGTACGGAAACTTCCGCCTTTCCTTCTTTGATCATCTGGTCTACAACTCCCGGAAGAAGGTATTCTTTCTTGATATCTCCAGGCTGCACTTCAGCTAAAAATTCAGAAAAGCCTTTTTCCAGCACTTCCATGAATTCTGGCTGGAATCCCCACATATTCATGGAAACCAGAGTCTGAGCATCCAGGTAGTTCTTTTCTCCTGTCTCCTCATCTACCGCTGCCGGTCCTTCTTCCGTCTTCTGAATATTATAAGTCTCTGTAATGCCTACCAGCTTTCTGTCCGGGTTTAAAGCACATACTCCTCTGGTCACCCCGCCATTATCGCTTAAAGTGTTCTCCAGGATAAATCCAGCCATACAGATATCCATTTTCTCACTGGCTTCCTTTTCTTCTACCAGATAGTCATGGATTTTTCCAAAGGCTTCCTTGCCGTAGTAATCATCAGCATTGATCACAAGGAAAGGCTCCTGGATTGCTTTCTTGGCTGCCAGCACTGCCTGGCCGGTTCCCCAGGGCTTTGTCCTGTCTTCCGGGCAGGAGAAGCCTTCCGGCAGATCCTTCAGATCCTGATATACATAAGCTACTTCTGTAATCTTCTCGATCTTATCCCCGATGATCTCTTTAAACTCTTTTTCAATATCTTTGCGGATAATGAAAACCACTTTATTAAATCCCGCTTCTAATGCATCGTGAATGGAATACTCCATGATAATCTCACCAGCAGGGCCTACTTTTGCAAGCTGTTTGATCCCCTCGCCAAAGCGGCTGCCAAGTCCGGCTGCCATGATGACTAACGCTGTTTTCTTCATCTTTCTTTTTCTCCTATTGTATTTTTCTCGGTGCTACTAATATACTATAAAACACCGGAAAATTCAACCTGTCTTCCTGCCTGTCACACAAATCATCTGGTCCTTGCCGTGATATATCTTTATCTCCTCAAATCCTGCATCCCTCATTAAAGCCTCCAGTTCTTCCGGACGATAGATCCGCAGGAATCCATCAATCTTTGGCCAGTCACACTGATCCGGATCACTTCCTTCATTGAGCACTGCAAAGATTCCGGAAGGCTTCAGTACCCGCAGGATTTCTCTGAAGGCTTTTTCTGCCTCCGGCCAGAAATATACAGTCTCTACCCCAGTTACCAGATCATAGGTGTTTTCCCCAAATGGCAGCTTGGTCACATCCCCCTGACTGATATGGCATCTGATTTCCAGATATTCCTGATTCAGCTCTTTGGACTGTGCAACACTGACTTCAGAGTAGTCCACACCGTCGATAACACTTCCGGCAGACAATTTCAGCATATCCTGGATTGTTGCTCCGCCGCCGCAGCCCACATCTAAAATCCGCATATCCGGACGCCATGAAATCTTTGAAAGACCGAAATCTCTCAATGGCCCATGGCTCCTGTTCATTCTTTTCAGCATCTTTTCCCCGCTTTTTCCTTCCGGGCGGGCCGGATTTTCTCTTGTTTCCGTCATATTCAATTCCTGCCTTTCTTTTTTCTATATAATAATCTCTGGCTGAATATACTATACTGCTCCTATCATTCAGCCGACGCAAAATGCCAATGCTATTCTAACATACTCCTCTGTATAATTTCCAGATGGATATGCTCAAACACAGTTCTCCCCGTATAATAGAAAAGAGATTGCCCAAAGGCAATCCCTTTTCTATCATTACAATATCAATTTTTCCTGCAAAATCCAGGCTATTTTTAGAACTTGCCAGCCTTAGCAGCTTCCTCAATGGCAACTGCTAGGGCTGGAATTTCTGGGGTTTTGATGGTAGTTGTTCGCTATGGGTGTGCTGCTCAGCACTGCTAAATACTACCATCAGTACTCGACTTATACTTGATTATTGTAAAAGCCTTCTGAACTGTATTCTGCCCATTTTAAGTACATCTCCTGATAATTTTGCTTTATAAATCCCTGTATGATGCGTATTTCTCTATCCTTCAAAATACCTCTGTTCTGTAGGACTGTGTCCCCGTTTTCCCTGACAAAAAATTTCGCTGATCCTGATTCGGTTAGTTTTCTATCGCTTGCATGAACGTGCATACATTCAATTACGCAATGGGATGTAAAATTCAGATAGTATCCCGCTATTTTAAACTCATAATACTTCGGCATCCCATTCCTCCATGAATTTTCTATTTTTTCCCAAATATGACTTTACAATCTGTATTTCAATATCATCCATACTGGTTTCCAGCACTTCACCATTTTTTGAAAATACAGTTGCTTTATCTGGGTGGTTAAGATTAAGGACTCGACAGCCTTCTTTATTCTGCGTAAATGCATACCCATTCACAATCATATCTGCTTCATCTGCTACTTTCTTCACATCTGTCATCTGCAAGCCTCACTTTCTTGATTGGAGCCAAAAAGGCCTTAGAATCAAAATATAAATTTTCCAGAATCGGAACCAAATCAATATACTCTTCTTCTTCTTTATCATTATGTTTGTATTTTGCCATTACAACAAGATATCCCTGATTCCATTCTTTAACTTTTGTATAGTATTCCAAAGAATATGGCGCCTTGAAACGGATAATATGTCTACCAACCTGAAAGACTGTAAAATTTTTTTCATTGCTCAAAACAGCTTCGCTATCGACTGTCATGTATCCATCACCTCCAAAACATTTTCACGCTTTGTCCTTAATCAAATCATGTTCTACACCATTTTCTTCATTCAGCTCTTTTATCCCCCGATACAAATGAGCCAGATTGCTGTCTGAATAAAACGGATCTGCGGTAACTTCAAAAGGAATCCTTTTTTCCCTCGTGACAGTTTTAGCAAAAATAGTAAATGCAGTAGTCATGCTCATCCCCATCTCTGAACATACTTTTTAAAATAAGAGATGTTTCGCAAGAAAATCTCAAGGAAACATCTCTTATCTACCATT
>UQSX01000008.1 GCA_900543715.1 uncultured Blautia sp.
CTTCAGAACAACAGACGTAACAGGTGTCTGCATGCTGCCAGAAGGTACAGAAATGTGCATGCCTGGTGATAACGTAGAAATGACAATCGAACTGATCCACCCAATCGCTATGAGCCAGGGTCTTACATTCGCTATCCGTGAGGGTGGTAGAACTGTAGGTTCAGGTCGTGTTGCTTCTATCATCGAGTAATTTCGATAAGCACTGCCTATTATAATTATATATTGAAAGGTATCGCAAGATACCATGTGTCCAAGCATAAGATTACCCCGGAGCCGAAAGGCTGCCGGGGTTTTTCTGTTACAGAACCTCTAATAAAACATCCACCATACCGCCGCAGACCATGCCTTCGTCTTCAGCATCTTTTCCGGTCATATCAGCGTGATGGAGTACCAGGGGGAGGCTTTCCTGAGACATAAGACGGAGGGATCTCTGGATGATATCTGCTTCCAGGCATCCTCCGCCGATGGTCCCCACAGTCCGACCATCCTGGTAAACCAGCATTTTTGTCCCGGCTTCTCTGGGAGAGGAGCCTTTTTTGGTCACAATAGTGGCCAGGACTTTTTTGATGTCTTTGTCCTTTTCATCTAAAATTGCCCTGAGGATCTCTTTTGTAAAACCGCCCCGCTTCCGGCAGCGGTTTTTTTCCTGTATCACTTCAGCTATGATGGAGACGCCGATCTCTTCAGGTGTTTCTCCTCCGATAGGCAGACCGATGGGAGTGTGTACGGATTCCAGTATCTGGGGATCAGCGCCTTGTTCCAGCAGAGCCTGTTTTACTTTGACAGTCCGGGCCCGGCTACCCATCATGCCGATATAGGCATGCTCTTTTTTCATAATCTTTTCCAGACACACCTGATCGTAACGGTGGCCTCTGGTCACAATGATAAAATAGGTATCCCTATCCCCGGGGATTTTTTTCAGCCCTTCTTCAAAAGGCTGACAGAGCACAGTATCTGCACCGGCTCTTCTGGCATTGTCGGCAAATTTGGGGCGGTCTTCCAGGACTGTGACAGTACAGCCGATCATACGTCCGATCTGGATCACTGGAATGGATACATGACCGGCGCCGCAGACCACCAGCTTTTGTTCATGCGCCGGAAACTCACAGAAGATCCGTGTACTGTTCTCGGTGATAATACCGGGGGCAGAAATATCCGGAAGATTTTCGGCAAAATGAGAGAAGAATCCTTTTTTTCCGGATTCCCACTGAAGAGAACCATCTGCAAAAAAAGCCTTTTCACCTGCTGCTGTTCCATCCAGAGCTGTGAGGATAAGGCTCTGGCGATTGGGATTACAGGAGGCGATGAGATTATATAATTCTGACATAATCTGAACTCCTTTTCTGGCGGCAGGATCTGAGACTGCCGTTTTTAAACATATTTTTAGCTTGCGTTTAGGAGTCTTCCGACTGCTTGACAAGTAAAGCGCTTCCATGGAGATCTGGCAGCGGCAGAGGGGTAAGCCGGTGTTCCCTGCAGAACTCTTTTACTGCCTGTCCGGCTCCGGGAAACTGAAGACTGCGGTAATCATGGACAAAAATGACACCGCCGCACACCAGAAGTGGCCAGAAAATCCGGAGCCCCTGGGCAACAGACTCGTATAAGTCCGGATCCAGATGTACAAAAGCAAAACGGGGAGGCGCAGAGGGCAGAGAATCCGGAAAGTATCCGGCACAGATTACTGCCTGCTCCGGATAAGGAAGCTGTTCCAATACCTGAGAAACAGAGGTATCCTGAAAAGCATCTTTCCATCGGGCCGATGGATTTCTTTCAGCTTCTGCAGCAAGGGCTTTTTCCGGAAAGCCCTGAAAAGTATCAAAAAGATAAAGCTTTCTTTCCGGGAACAGCCGGTTCAGTTCCCGGGCGGAAGCGCCCTGGTGTACTCCAAGCTCGGCAATTTCCCCGGGCAGACAGCGCTGCCGGATCTCTTTCGCCAGAAGCCGGATCGTGGCAAGCCGGAAGTCTATCTGCCCCAGAAGGGAAGACAGATTCTGCACAGGACCGGTGTATCCCAGATCCTGAAGCTGTGAAAGTACAGAGGAGGCGGCCACTGGATTTTTGATGGCGATCCAGACCAGGTCGGGATCCATTTGAGGAATCTGTGCAGGGGATATTACAGGGATTCCTTCATATTCTTTTCCCCAGGTCTGGGGATTATTGTCGGTAAACGCCAGAAGGCGGACAGAGGCGGACAGCAGATTACCCAGGGTTTGGCCTCCCTGGCCGCAGCCAAATATGATGATCTTCATGAAAAATTCCCCCTTTGAGAATGAGAATTATATTATTCTCAAAATAGAATAATTGGAAAAAAGCGAATTTATTGACTCTATTTTGAAAACAAACTATAATTAAAGCAAAAGATTCAGAAAATTATTGGTGGGTACCACAGGGATCTTTGTCCGGACCTTTTCCTGTCAGATCTCTGAGACGCCGCATTCCGGTATCCGACAGAAAAACCAGCTCACTGGGTTTTCCTTTTCTGTCTTCTCCGCTGAGACGGAGAAAATTGGCGGTTTCATAATATTCCATAGGCAGAGTACGGCGAAAGACTTCTCCGGTAGCTTCGTCTCTGACCTCTACCGTAACTTGTTTTGCATGAATTTCTTTCAGTTCCATAAGCATTTCTCCTTTATAAGCCTATTGTAGCAAAGGAAAAAAGCTTTGACCAGAAAAAGATAAGAATTTAAGGATCAGCGCCTTAAAGATAGAGCGCCGCTGCAGAAGGGATCTGACGGCGCAGTATTCAGGAAGAAAACCAGAATAGGGAGGTGGAAGGATGATTAAAAAAATCCTTATGATTAACGGCACACAGCGGACTTTAGTTGTAGAGGGGCACGAGTCTTTAGCTGAAGTGCTCAGGGACAGACTGCTTCTTACAGGCTGTAAGATCGGCTGCGGAGAGGGACATTGCGGAGCCTGCAATGTGATCGTGGACGGAAAAGTGACCCGCTCTTGTATTACCAAAATAGCGAAAGTGCCGGATTATGCAAAAATTGAAACTATCGAAGGTATAGGTACTCTGGAGGACCTTCATCCTCTGCAGGCGGCCTGGATCGCACATGGCTGCGCACAGTGCGGATTCTGTTCGCCAGGCTTTATTATGAGCGCCAAAGTGCTTCTGGAGAATAATCCCTCTCCCTCCAGAACGGAAGTCCGGGAATGGTTCAATAAGAACCGGAATCTCTGCCGCTGTACCGGATATAAGCCGCTGATAGATGCGGTGATGGACGCAGCCAGAGTACTGCGGGGAGAGATTACAAAAGAAGATCTTATGTTCCAGCCAACGGATAATCGGATCTTGGGAACCAGCTATGCCCGTCCTTCGGCGGCGGCAAAAGTGACCGGATCCTGGGATTTTGGAGCCGATGAGATCAAGACCCTTCCGGAGGATACCCTGCAGATCGCACTGGTCCAGGCAGAAGTATCCCATGCATGGATCAAGGGGATCGATACCTCTCAGGCAGAGCAGATGCCGGGAGTATACCGGGTCATTACCTATAAAGATGTTCCCGGAAAGAACCGGATCACCGGACTTATCACATTCCCCACAAATAAAGGCGACGGCTGGGACCGTCCGATCCTCTGTGACGAGAAAGTGTTCCAGTACGGAGATGCTATCGCTATGGTATGTGCAGATACAGTCACCCATGCCAGGGAAGCAGCCAAGTATGTGAAGGTTGATCTGGAAGTGCTTCCTGCTTACATGTCTGCACCGGAAGCTATGGACCCGGACGCTATGGAAATCCATCCGGGAACACCGAATGTTTACTATGAGACCAACTGCATAAAGGGAGAAGATACGGCTCCTATTATGGAGACAGCTCCCAATGTCATAGAGATGGATGCATATTGTTCCAGACAGCCTCATATGCCCATTGAACCAGACGTGGCTTATGCATATATGGATGAGGAAGGAAGAGTGACCATACACTCCAAATCTATCGGGATCCATCTTCATCATGCCATGATCTGTGCAGGCATCGGCGTAGAGCCGGAAAAACTCCGGCTGATACAGCTCCATGCAGGAGGAACCTTCGGCTATAAATTCTCACCTACCATAGAAGCGCTGGTAGGGGTAGCCGCCCTTGTCACAGGACGTCCGGTGGCTCTGAATTTTAACATGTATCAGATGATCACTTATACCGGAAAGAGAAGTCCCGGTTTTATGCATATCAAACTGGCGGCGGATGAGAAAGGCAAGATCCTGGCCCTTGAAGGCGACAACCTTATTGACCACGGTCCATACTCAGAATTCGGCGACCTGCTGACCATGCGTCTCAGCCAGTTTGTAGGAGCCGGAGTAGACATTCCCAATATCCGCAACCGGTCACGGACTGTCTGCACCAATCATGCATACGGAGCCGCTTTCCGGGGATACGGAGCGCCTCAGTCTTTCATGGGCGGCGATATCGCAATGGATATGATGGCAGCGAAAATGGGGATCGATCCTTTTGAGTTCCGTGCCATGAACTGCTATAAAGAAGCGGAAGGATCTACGACTCCAAATGGCTGCAAACCAGACGTATACTGTCTGGAAGATCTGTATGATCTGGCAAGACCTTATTACCAGAAGAATAAAGCTTATGCAGAGACTCTCAACCGGGAAAAGGGAGAAAACGGCAAATTCAAGTATGGAGCCGGCGTGTCCCTGGGGGTTTATGGCTGCGGCCTGGACGGCGTGGACTCCTCAGAAGCCTGGGCAGAACTGAATCCGGACAACACGGTGACGATTTATGATTCCTGGGAGGATCACGGACAGGGAGCGGATATCGGTACCCTCACCCACGCCCATGAAACCCTCCGTCAGGCAGGATTTACACCGGATCAGATCAAACTGGTGATGAATGATACAGGAAAGACTCCGAATTCCGGACCTGCCGGAGGATCACGTTCCAATGTCATGACCGGAAATGCGGTGCGTGTTGCCTCGGAGATGCTGATAAACGCCATGAGAAAACCAGATGGTACTTATCGTACCTATGAGGAAATGGTAGAAGAGAAGCTTCCGCTGAAGTATGAAGGAAAATGGGTGGCAACCGCATGCACGGACTGTGACCAGGAAACGGCCCAGGGAAATCCTTTCTCTGTATATATGTATTGTATTAACCTGCCTGTAGTACAGGTCAATATGGAGACCGGCAAGGTAAAGGTTGTGAAATTTACCATGGTATCTGATTTTGGCACCATCATTAATAAGACGGTTGTGGACGGTCAGGTCATGGGCGCCATTGCTCAGGGAATCGGTCTGGCTCTGTCAGAAGATTTTGAGGACCTGAAGAAACATACCAGCCTCTTAAAGTGCGGAATTCCTTACCCCAATGATATTCCTGACGACATTGAGCTGGTTTACCAGGAAAATCACCCGAGACCTCTTGGACCATACGGCGCTGCCGGCTGCGGCGAGGGACCTTTGGCCGCACCTCATCCGGCAATCCTGAACGCTATATACAGCGCTACCGGAGCAAGGATCACCAGAGTTCCGGCCAGACCGGAAGTGGTAAAAGCGGCACTGGATGCTCTGTAAAAAATGCGGAAACGAAAAGACAGGACAAAGCGGGGGATCCCCGCTTTGTTTTACCTGAATATTATTCTTGAAATAGATAATTAAACACAGGAGAGAATATATGGAACATAAGGATCGGGGATTTGTGGGAAAACATTATTTAATGAAGCAGGCTTTCGGCCAGGAAGAACTTCATCAGAGGGAAGCTGTCTGTACCAGAGAAGATCCTCCGGGCTGCTCGGCAGTATGCCCTCTTCATCTGGATATGCGGGCAGTCTGCACCTATGCGGCAAAAGGAGATTTTGCAAAAGCAGCAGGAGTGATCCGGAGCGTTACCCCTTTTCTCCACCTTCTGGCAAAGGGCTGTCCCGGAGCCTGCGAGGAGGCCTGCGCCTTGTCCCGGATAGGGGAAGGGATCAAGGTGAGGGCTCTGGAAAAGGCCTGCGCCCTGTATGGAGGAAAAGAAAGAGGCAGCGGTTTTCTGATCCCCCGGAAAAATAAAAAGGTGATTGTAGGGGGAGATGATCTTTTTGCCCTGGCCTGCTGCTGGGAACTGGGCAGAAAAGGCTATGAGATTTTCTGGTATACCCGGTGTGAAAACTGGAAAGAGCCTCTGCTTTCCTGGGGTCTGACAGAAGAGGAAGCAGAGGCAGATACGGCTTCTCTGGAACTTTTCCGTATGACCAAAAAAGATAGAGAAGGGGAAGCCTCAGGATGGGGTGCATGTGGAGACGCAGTCTGTCTGTCTCCCTGCCTTTGGCGTACCGGCCTGCCGGAAAATGTTTTTGGAACAGAAAAGAAATGGGAAAAGAATGACGGGGCTGCCTGGATACTGGCCTGGGCAAAATATGTATCAGCTAAGGCGGAACGTTATCTTCAGGGGGCCTCTTGGGAAGGAATCCGGCAGCCGGGGCCTCAGGAGAGCCGCTTACATGTAACTATGGACGGCGTGGAAGGAAGCCGGGCTTTTACAGGACTGGAGAAACCGGACAGAGAGCTGGCGGCAGCAGAGGCCGGACGCTGTATACAGTGCCAGTGCCTGGAATGTATAAAGGGCTGCGTCTATTTCCAGGAGTATAAACGGAACCCCAGAGGAGCTGTCCGGGAAATTTACAACAATCTTTCTATTGTGATGGGAAATCATATGGCAAACGGAATGATCAATGCCTGTGATCTGTGCGGACAGTGCAAGTCCGCCTGTCCTAATGGATTTGACTACCCGGAAGTATGCAAAATGGCCCGGAAGATCATGGTGGAGACAGAGAAAATGCCGCCTTCCGCTCATGAGTTCGGACTTCTGGACCAGCAGTTCTCCTGCAATGAAGCATTTCTGGCCAGGCCTGAGCCGGGATATGAACACTGCAGATATCTGTTTTTCCCCGGATGCCAGGCTTCTGCCGTGTCACCGGATACAGTAGAAGCTGCTTACAGGGATCTGTCAGGCAGACTTACCGGAGGCGTAGGCCTGCTTCTCGGCTGCTGCGGGGCTCTGGCCCAATGGGCAGGAAGAGAAGATCTGGCTTCAGAGGCATTGGAAAAGATCCGCAGCGTCTGGAAAGAGATGGGAGAGCCGGAAGTGATCTGCGCCTGTCCCACCTGCATGAAGATATTAAGGGAAAGAACGGAAATTTCTGCGGTGGGAGTATGGCAGATACTCCTGGAACTGGGAACAGATCCGGTGACAGATCAGACAGTGGCTATACAGGATGCCTGCGGGGCAAGAGGAGATCAGAAAATCCAGGAACAGATCCGGGATTTTGCAGGGGCTTTGGGATGTAAAGTAGAAGAAGCCCCCTTTTCCAAAGATCTGTCTCCCTGCTGCGGATACGGGGGAATGGTCCGCTTTGCGAATCCCGAGATGGCAGAAAAAAAAGCTTCTTTTGCAGCCGGCAGGACCTCCAGAAAGATCCTGACCTACTGCATGGCCTGCAGGGACCAGCTGACCCGGGCAGGAGCGGACTCCATACATATCCTAGAACTGGCCTATGGAACCGGCGCTCCTTCGGTGCCGGATCTGTCCCGGCGTAGAGCGAACCGTCTGAAACTGAAGGAAAAACTCCAGCAAGAAATCTGGAAGGAAGAAATAAGGAGGGAAGCTATGCTGCCGGTCTTTTATGAAAATGGAGCGGAAGAAGAAATGGACAGGCGTATGATCCTGAAAAGCGACGTGGAAGCTGTACTGAAAGATTATGAAGCCTCAGGAGAAGCGGTGGAGGACCCGGAAAAGGGCTGGCTGGCTGCTTCCGCCAGGATCGGCAATGTTACTTTCTGGGTAAAGTTTACCGAGACAGAGAAAGGATACCTGGTATATGGGGCTTACAGCCACCGGATGACTGTGGAGTAAAGGAGGCGCAGATGGGAGAAAAAACTTATTATTCTATGGATCCCATGGGAAAACTGAAGTGCCATAAATGCAAAAAAGAACTGGTCAGAGGAAGGGCGGTTTTCAGCTATCTCGGCAATGCGTTCCCGGTAGAACTGCCGGTATGTCCGGAATGCGGTTATATTTACGTACCTGAGGAGCTGGCAGTAGGCAAAGTCCTTTCTGTGGAACGCAGTCTGGAGGACAAATGATTGGCAGTCATCCCGGCGGGCAGGAGATGACAGCCAGACTGCTGACCCTTTCGGGACTCCGTCCTCCTGCCAGGATCCTGGAACTGGGAGCTGGAGAGGGAAAAACAGCGGCATATCTAAGAACATTGGGATTTGAAGTAAGGGCAGTGGATCTGAAGCCATCAGGCCCGGGAGTAGAGCAGGGAGACATAAGAAGGCTGGATTTTGCCAGGGAAAGTTTTGACTGTTGCCTGGCGGAATGTACGGTCTCCGGATGCGGAGACGGAAATGCGGCCCTCAAAGAGGCATTCCGGGTACTGAAAAAAAATGGCTGTCTGCTGATAGCCGATGTTTTTTTCAAAAAGAAAAAGGCGCCTTCCCTCTCTATGAGAGAGCCTCTGATATGGAACTGCTGGAAGGAAGCTTTTGAAAAAGCAGGATTCCAGATAGAAAAGGGGGAGGACGAAACGGAAGCATGGAAGGAATTTTTTTTGGAAAGTCTTTGGAACGGAAATGCAGAGGAAAGCTGTGTGGATTTCTTCATAGAGGCAGGAAAAGCCGGGTGCGGATACTTCCTGGCCTGTCTCAGGAAAGGAGAGAAAAATGGATTTATTTGAGCGTATGCTGGAACTGTCAGGACAGGGATTCTACTGCGCCCAGATTTTGATGATCCTGGCGCTGGAATCGGAAGAAAGGGAGGACCCGGATCTGATACGGGCCATGAGCGGATTAAACGGAGGCCTTGGATTTTCCGGAAGAGTCTGCGGCGCTCTTACGGGAGGCTGCTGTTTCTTGGGATATTTTCTGGGAAAAGGAGAGGCGGAAGAACTGGAGGACCCGGAGGCCCCGATCCTGATCCAAAAGCTGGCGGACTGGTTTGAAGAATGGACCAAAAGCCGGTATGGCGGCTGTACCTGCCGGGAGATCCTGGAGGGAGATCCGGGAAATAAAATGAAAAGATGCCCGGAACTTGTAGAAGAAGTATATCAGAAATGCCTGGAACTCCTTTCGGAAAAAGGAGGATTGCCATGAAAGGAGCAGGGCTGATCGCCGCGGCAGGAAGATCCAGACGGATGGAAGGATTTAAACCGCTGCTGGAGATAAACGGCTTTCCCATGATCGCTATGACTGTCCAAAGTATGGAAAATGCCGGGATAAGAGATATTACGGTGGTTGTGGGATACCGGGGAGAAGAGGTAAGGAGGGCCTTGAAGGCTCTGGAGGTAAAAATCGTAGAAAATCCCTTCTGGCAGGACACGGATATGCTGGCTTCTGTGAAACTGGGACTTGAGGCTGTGGACAGGAGACAGGGCGTATTTTTTCTTCCCGGAGACATTCCTTTAACCTCTCCGGGAACTTTTCAAAAGCTGAGAGAGGGGATTTTGGCAGCAGAGCCGGAAACAGAGGCTCTGATCCCTGCTTCAGGAGGGAAGACCTTCCATCCCCCCTTTCTGTTTCCTGCAGGCTGTCAGAAAGCACTGGACTATCAGGGCAGCCGGGGACTTCAGGGAGCCTTTGGCGCCATGAAGACAAAAACAGTAGAGACAGCAGATGGAGGAGCACAGATGGACGCTGATGATCAGAAAGATCTTGCCCATATCCGGGACTATGCCAGAAAGTACAGAGGGATTTCCCCCCAGTTGTGTGAAAAACTCTATGATGAAGTGAATCTCCCGGCCCATATCCGGGCCCACTGCATGGCGGTGGGGGATCTGGCGGCCTGGATGGCCCGGCGTCTGACAGAAGCAGGTGCTTTTCTGGATATAGAGCTTTGCAGAAGCGGAGGCTGCCTTCATGATCTGCTGCGGCTGGAGCCCTTTCATGAAAAAGCGGGGAGAAAGTTTCTGGAAGAAAAGGGGTATCTGGCTCTGGCAGCAGTAACGGGAGCCCACAGAGGTTTTGAGCAGGAGCCGGATACTCTTTGCAGAGAGGATGTACTGGTGTGTCTGGCGGATAAACTGATCATGGAGAACAGGCGTGTATCTCTGGAGGAGAGATATAGGAAAGCCCTGGAGAAAAAAGAAGTAAAAAAGCGTATTTTACAGGATATTGAAATCTGCCGTCGGCTGATAAAAGAATTTGAGGTGATGACAGGTGAAAGGTTATGAGCAAAAAGTATATTTAAACAATGCTGCCACCTCCTGGCCGAAACCGGACTGTGTAGCCCTGGCCGTTTCTCAGGCTCTCAGGAGCCTGCCGGGAGACGCCGGCAGAGGAGGGATCCGGGAGTTTGATGTGTTTGATCAGGTACGGAAAAAACTGTCTGCTTTGCTGGGAGTTTCCAGCCCGGAAAGGATTGCTCTGGGAAGTAATTCTACATGGGGCCTGAACCAGGCTGTTTTCGGTTTCCCTCTGGAACCGGGAGACCGGGTGCTGACTACAAAGGCAGAACACAATGCAGTACTCCGTCCTTTATATCGACTGGAAAAAGAGGGGATCCAGGTAATTTACCTGGATGTGGATAAGACTGGCCGGATAGAGCCGGAGGAGTGGAAAACAGCCGTAAGGAAATACCGGCCCAGACTGTGTGTGCTGATTCATGTTTCCAATGTGACAGGTGCTGTCAATGACGCAGAGACCCTGACGGCCATGGCAAAAGACGCCGGAGCCGCTATGCTTCTGGATATATCCCAGAGTCTGGGCTGGATCTCTGTTGAAATGGAAAAATGGGGAGCAGATATGGCAGCTTTTACAGGACATAAGTATCTGCTGGGGCCTCAGGGAACCGGAGGGCTTTACGTCCGGCCAGGGCTTACTTTGGATCCCTATGTACTGGGAGGCACCGGCGTAAAAAGCAATCTGAAGGAAATGCCGGAAGAAATGCCTCTCCATCTGGAGGCAGGAACCGGAAACGAGCCTTCTTACCATGGCCTTCTTGCCGCCTTGCAATGGGCAGAAGAAAATCCTTTGGACCGGGAGAAAACGGAGGAAATCCTTCGGTATCTGAAAAAGGGGCTGAGGGATCTGGGCTGCCGGGTGATCCAGCCGGAACCTCCGGTTACGCCGGTGCTTTCTTTTACAATTCCAGGCTGGCATCCGGGAGAGGTCGGAGATATTTTATCCGGCAGTTATGACATTATCTGCCGGACAGGGCTCCACTGTTCGCCCAGGATCATGGAGAACCTTGGAACGCCCCAGGGGACTATACGCCTGAGTCTGTCCCGTTTTACGAAAAGGGCGGATGCAGACCGGGTACTGGAAGCTGTGGCCGCTATGTGCGGAGACCAGATGGAAGAAACCTGAAAACGGAGGATACATTTTAAAGATGGAATTTAAATGGAAAAAGACAGAAAACTGTTTTGCAGAAGCCAGAACGTATGAATATGAACTTCCTATTACCGGAGAGGAGCTGGCTGCAAGGCTGGAGGGGTTTGAAGTAAAAGAAAACCATCGGTTCCGCCGCCCGGTTTTTTCGGCAAAGAAGGGGGCTCTGGAGGTCAAGGGAATCCTGAAGGAAAAGGTTGTGAAGATCAATTATACAGCAGAAAACTGGGAAGAGGAAAAGAACCGGATGGAGGCCTGGATGAAAAACCAGGAAATTTATATGGAGGAAAAAGGAGAGAGCATCTGCCCGGTATGCCTGAAAGTCCTGCCGGCCCAAAAAGCAGTAAGAGAAGACGGGATCTATCTGGTAAAAGAATGTCCGGAACACGGAAGATTTGAAGCGCTGATCTGGGAAGGAACACAGGAAAGCTACCGGGACTGGGGAAAACATATCCTTCCTTCAGACAGGATTCCCGCCGCCCTTCCTGAAAAGCAGGGATGCCCTCTGGACTGCGGCCTCTGCGAAAACCATCAGCGCCGGGGCTGCTGTGTTCTGCTGGAAGTAACCGGAAGGTGTAATCTTCAGTGCCCGACCTGCTTCGCCGGATCCGGCCCGCAAGGCCGGGATGTACCATTGGAGGAACTGAAAGACCAGATGCAGTATCTCATGGAACACGGAGGGCCTTTTAATCTTCAGATTTCCGGGGGAGAGCCTACGGTCCGGGAAGATCTGGAAGAAATCCTTCGATTTGGGAAAAAACTGGGTTTTACATTTTTTCAGCTGAACACCAACGGGATCCGTCTGGCAGAAGAACCGGGATATGCAGAGAAGCTGAAAAGAGCAGGAATTTCCTGTGTTTTCCTGCAGTTTGACGGACTGAAAGAGGCCCCATATCAGGTTTTAAGGGGCCGTCCTCTGCTGGAGATCAAAAAGAAAGCCATCGATGCCTGCGAGGCAGCGGGACTGGGAGTCGTGCTGGTTCCGGTCATTGCTCCGGGAGTTAACGAAGACCAGGCCGGGGAAATTCTTTTTTATGCAAGAAGCCGGATGCCTGTGATAAGAGGCGTTCATTTTCAGCCAGTCAGTTATTTCGGACGCTGCAGCGAGTCAAAAGGCAGCTATCGGATAACCATACCGAAAATGCTGAGGCTTCTGGAAGAACAGACAGGAGGCTGGATCCATGCCGGAGATTTTACCGGAGGAGGCGCCACTAATCCTTACTGTACCTTTCAGGCCAACTACCTTAGGCAGAAAGATGGTTCCATGAAACTTCTGGCTCATGGGGAGCCAAGGACTTCCGGCCTGTCGGAACAGGCCCGGGATTTTGTGGCCCGCCAGTGGAGCGGAAACTGCTGCAGGGAAGGTCTTCAGGCCGGAGATGGCTGCTGCGGGGAAGAAACGGGAAGACTGACTCTGGATACTTCTTCTCTGGACAATTTTCTGAGGGAGATCCACAGAAATACGCTGGCGGTTTCCGGTATGCTGTTCCAGGACGCCTGGAATCTGGAACTGGACCGTTTACGCCGGTGTTATATTCTGGAATCAGACAGCCGGTATGGCATGGTGCCTTTCTGCATTTATAATCTGACAGGATCTGACGGGAGGGCTTTGTATAGATGAATATAGCGAAACTGGATTCCTGGGTAAAGGAGAAGGAAGGGATAAAAATCCTGGACCGTCAGGCGATAGAAAGCCTGCAGCTGGAAAAACTGAACCGGCTTCTGGAAAGAGAATACGCCAGGCAGGGATTTTACCGGAACCTGCCCCGGCGCCTGAATTCTCTGAAGGAACTGGAAAACCTGCCCTTTACCACAGAGCAAGACCTGAAAGAACAGGGGAATCGGATGCTTCTGGTCAGCCAGTCAAAGATCGAGAGAGTGAGAAGCTGGGAAACCTCAGGGACCACGGGACCTGCAAAAAGGATCTTCTATACCGCCAGGGACAATGACCGGACAGTATCTTTTTTTTCGGCAGGACTTTCTGAGCTGATCCATTGGGGGGAAAAGGCTGTGATCGCCATGCCTTTTACAGGAGACAGGGGACTTGGCGAACTGATACAGGAAGCTGTGGAAGGGCTGGGCGCCGTGCCTGTGCCTGCAGGAAATATGAAAAGCTTCGGGGAGATGATGGAACTTCTGGACAAAGAGAAACCGGATACGTTTATAGGCCCTCCTGTACTACTGCTGTCTCTGCTCCGTATGAGGCCAAAGAGCAGTATCAAAAGAGGATTGGTCAGCGGAGATGCCTGTCCCCCGGGAATCATGAAAGCAATCGAAGAGCGTCTGGGTACCAGACTGTACCCCCACTATGGGTCCAGGGAAATGGGACTTGGAGGTGCTGTCACCTGTCCGGCTTTTCAGGGTATGCACCTGCGGGAAAATGATATTATTGGGGAGATTGTAGACGAAAAGGGAAAAGCAGTACCGGAAGGAGAGTGGGGGGAGCTTACAGTGACTCTCATAGAGGCCGGGGCTATGCCTCTGATTCGCTACCGCACAGGGGACATAAGCCGCTTTTTGCCGGGAATCTGTCCCTGCGGCTGCTGTCTGCGGCGGCTGGATTCCGTCAGCAGGATTGGGGAAGGAAGAGAAATGGAAGAACTTGATGACTATATATTCCAGATCCCATGGATCGTGGATTACCGGATATCCAGGAAAGGAGAAATTCTGGAAATAGAGGGGCTGACAACGGAAAAAGGCATAGAGGAAAAAGCCGGAGGCCTGCTTCCCGGAGAGTGGAAAGGGAGAAAACTCAACTGTACCTGGAAATCTGCAGAACCAGAGGATGAGCCCTGCTACCGGGGAAAGCGCAGGATAGAGAACTAAGAGAAGGGACAGAGGCAGGGGGAACGCAGATGAATGAATTTTATTATATTGCCCGGCTGCGTATCAAGCGCAGAGAGGATAAAGGAAATGAATACTTTGGAAGGGGAGTGGCGGATCTTCTTCACGGTGTAGATCAGTTTTCCTCACTGAACCTGGCAGCCCGGCATATGGGAATGGCTTACAGCAAGGCCTGGCGGATCGTACGCCAGGCAGAAGCGGCGCTGGGCATACAGCTGCTGCATCGTATGAGAAAAAACGGTTCCACTCTTACAGCAGAAGGCCGGAAGATGCTTGAAGTTTATGAAGAGGCGGAACAGGCCGCCTGGGCAGCAGCAGATGCAGTGATAGAACGTTATTATGGAGGAACGGGGAATGAACAGGATCAAAGAGGAACTGCTCCAGAACAGGGGAATGCTGGTGACGGACTTTGATAGGACTCTGACCCTCTCTGGCAGTTCCCTTCATGGGGCGGTGCACGTACTGGGGGAAAATTCGGGACTGGCCGTAGGGCGGGACCGGCTTTTTCAGAAAATGGGAAGAGAGGTTTTGCGTGCTGCAAAGAGGGGGCAGGAGAAGGAAGCTTTGAACAAAAGGGCAGAGGACTGGTGGAAGGAACAGATGGAATTGTATGTGAGAGAGGGCATTGGCCAAGAGGTATTAAAAAAAGCGGCAGAGCTGCTGCCTCCCAGGAGGGAGGCTCTGGAACTCCTGGAGTTTTGCAGAAAGGAAACTTTGCCGGTCTGGATCGTCTCTGCAGGCTTGGGAAATGTGATCCGCTTCTGGCTGGAGGCACAGGGAATTTGGGAAACGGGGATCCAGGTGCTGGCCAATGAGCTTTATTATGCAGGGGAAAACCCTGTAGGATACGGAGAAATCCTTACTATATGGAATAAAAGAGATAAATTTTTTGCTGTAGCAGCACCAGAAGAAGAACAGAAGTTATTTTTCCTTGGAGATAAAAGAGAAGATCTGAGATGGAGAAAAAATAATGAAGAAAGTTATCTGATCCAAGAAGGAGAAATAGTTAAAATAGAGGAATTTGCTTGAGAAACCCAAAAAAAATTGCTATACTTATTATACAATTTTCGGAGATTTGCCGAATATTTTTTGCTTGCAGGATGAGGGCCAGTATTTTTCTGATAGCTTTAGGAGCAAAGCGTGTAAATCCACGTTTTGTATATAAAATTTCTGAATAAGAAAGGAGAAAGCAAATGAAAAAAAAGGTTTTAGCAGTACTGCTGGCAGGCACAATGGCATTGGCCATGGGGGCATGCGGCCAGGAAAGCGGCACAGAGACATCTGAGACCGCCGGAGGAGAAGACGCTGCAGCAGAGGAAACAGACGCTGAAGAAACAGCTTCTGACAGCCAGGAAACGACTGAAGAAGGAGATGAGGTAGAACTGACAGTATTTGCAGCAGCCTCGCTCACAGAGACTCTTACAGAAATCAGCGAACTCTATAAAGAAGAGCAGCCCAATGTAAGCCTGGTCTTTAACTTTGACTCCTCAGGAACTTTAAAGACCCAGATCCAGGAAGGCGCTGTCTGCGATCTGTTTATTTCTGCAGGACAGACCCAGATGGATCAGATGGACAGTACAGCAGACCCGTCGGTGAACACAGAAGGGCTTGATCTGGTCCTGGAAGACTCCAGGATCGATATTTTGGAAAATAAGGTCGTGCTCTGCGTCAGCGAAAACAGCAGTGTGCCCTTAGAGACATTTGATGATATGGCGGCAGCATTGAAGGAAGGAACAATTCTTCTTGGAATGGGAAACAGCGATGTGCCGGTAGGACAGTATACCCAGAAGATCCTGGAGTATTATGGACTGAATGAAGAGGAACTGGCTGCAAATGGCCGGATCTCTTACGGCAGTAATGTAAAAGAAGTAACCACACAGGTTTCTGAAGGCACCGTGGACTGCGGCGTTATTTATTGCACAGATGCTTACTCTGCAGGGCTTACAGCTTCTGACTATGCTACGCCGGAAATGTGCGGACAGGTGATCTATCCTGCCGCTGTTATGAAGAACAGTCAGTATCAGGAAGAGGCTCAGGCTTTTCTGGATTTCCTTCAGACAGATCCCTGCATGGAAATCTTTGAAGAGGTTGGCTTCTCCAGGGTGACAGAAGGATGATAGATTGGTATCCTTTATGGAACTCTCTGCGGATTGCGGCCATCAGCTGTACAGTTGTATTTTTCCTGGGAATCCCTGCCGCTTACTATATAGCCAGGCTTCCCAGGGCTGTGAAAGGGATTTTAGATGTGATACTGACTCTGCCCATGGTACTTCCGCCTACGGTATGCGGCTATTTTCTGCTGATACTTCTGGGGCCTCAAAGGCCCCTGGGCAGATTTCTGGCCAATTTCGGCATACAGTTTGCCATGACCTGGTACGGAGGTATCGTAGCTTCGGCGGTAGTAGCTTTTCCGTTGATGTACCGGACAGCCAGGGGAGCCTTTGAAAGTTTTGACACTACCCTGGCATATTCCGGTCAGACCCTGGGCCTTTCCAATACCTATATTTTCTGGCGTATCCGGATGCCGGCCTGCCGTCAGGGAATCCTGGCAGGAACGGTTCTGGCTTTTGCCAGGGCTCTGGGAGAATATGGAGCCACCAGCATGCTCATCGGATATGTTCCGGGGCGGACAGCCACTATATCTACCACGGTTTATCAGCTTTGGCGGACCAATAATGAGCAGGAAGCCTTTTTCTGGGTCATGGTAAATGTAGTAATCTCAACGGTAATCCTTCTGGCGGTGAATATGCTGGAACGCCGAAACAGAAAGGCAGGTGGCAGGATATGAGCCTTTCCGTTCATATAGAGAAAAAACTGGGCAGCTTCCGATTATCTGTGGATCTGGAACATCCGGGAGGAATCACTGGCCTTTTGGGGGCTTCCGGCTGCGGAAAGAGTATGACTTTGAAGGCCATTGCCGGCATTGAAAAGCCTGACAGAGGAAGGATTGTTTTGGATGACAGAGTGCTTTTTGACAGTGAAAAGAAAATCAATCTGAAACCTCAGGAACGAAGAGTAGGATACCTGTTCCAGAATTACGCGCTGTTTCCCAATATGACAGTGGAGAAGAATATTCTCTGCGGTTTATCCAGGGAGAAGGATAAAGGCCTTCGCAGAAAGAAAATGGAAGAAATGCTTGAGAAAATGGATCTTACAGCTCAGAGGAAGCTGTATCCGGGACAGCTCAGCGGAGGACAGCAGCAGAGGACGGCCCTGGCCCGGATCCTGGTCAGTGAGCCGGAGGTGCTTTTGCTGGATGAGCCTTTCAGCGCCTTGGATTCTTATCTGCGGGAGCTGCTGCAGATACAGGTAAAAGACATCCTTGCAGGGTATGGAAAGGATGTGCTGCTGGTAAGCCACAGCCGGGATGAAATTTATTATCTCTGTGGCCGGACAGCAGTTATGGAAAATGGAAAAATCCTGAAGACCGATGATACAAAAAAACTTTTTGCCGATCCGGGAAGCTGGGCAGGAGCAGAGCTGACCGGCTGCAAAAATATTGCCGAGGCCAGAAAGACCGGGGAATATGAGGTGGAAGTTCCAGATTGGGGAATCCGTCTGCGTACAGGAAAACCAGTAAAAGATAATGTGTGCGCCGTGGGCCTCCGGGCTCATTACTTTAACCCCAAAGCCAGGGAAAATATTTTTCCGGTTTCCTATTCATCGGAAAAAGAAGAACCTTTTGAAATGAGAATATTGTTCCGGTATGCAGGACAAAAAGAAGGGACGCCGGATTTGTGGTGGAGACTGCCTAAGGACAGAAATCCCAGGACCATGCCGGAGAAACTTGGTATTGCCCCCCAGAACGTCCTGCTTCTGTATCCGGAGCCACAGGAGGATGATATATGAAATTAATACGGACGGAGGATGCGGTAGGACAGGTGCTCTGCCACGATCTGACCCAGATCATTCCGGGAGTAGTGAAAGGCCCCCGGTTTCGGAAAGGGCATATTGTTGCCCGGGAAGATATTCCTGTACTTCTGAGTATGGGAAAAGACCAGCTTTATGTGTGGGAAAAGGACGATACGGTTTATCATGAAAACGAAGGGGCGGAGATTTTATGTCAGGTATGTCAGGGAGAGAATATGATTCCTTCTGAGGTGAAAGAGGGAAAAATCGAGCTGACTGCAGCCTGTGACGGATTGTTTCTGGTTGACGTAGAAAGACTGAATGCCATTAATGAGATCGACCAGGTAATGATCGCTACCAGACACAGCAATACTCCGGTGAAAAAAGGGGATAAGCTTCTGGGAACCAGGGTAATCCCTCTGGTGATTAAAAAAGAAAAAATGGAGCTGGTCAAAAAGACTGCAGGGGAAAAACCTCTCTGCCAGCTTTTGCCTTACCGGCTGAAAAAAGCCGGGATCGTAACTACAGGAAATGAAGTGTTTTATGGAAGGATCCAGGACAAATTTACTCCTGTGGTGAGGAAAAAGCTGGAACAGTACGGAATACAGGCAGAGGAGCATATTATTGTTGGAGATGAAAAAGAGAAGATCACAGAGGCAATCCTGGAACTGAAAGTCAGAGGCTGTGAGCTTATTATAGCCACAGGAGGCATGAGTGTAGATCCCGACGACCAGACGCCGGGAGCCATAAAGGAAAGCGGCGCTCAGGTGGTCACCTATGGAGCTCCGGTACTTCCGGGAGCTATGTTCTGTCTGGCTTATTTTCCCGATGGAACTCCGGTCATGGGACTGCCAGGCTGTGTAATGTATGCGAAGACTACGATTTTTGACCTGGTCCTGCCTAAGACTGCGGCTGGAATACAGGTATCCAGAAAGGAGATTACCAGACTTGGAAACGGCGGCCTGTGCCTGGGATGTGAGGAATGCCGCTGGCCGGACTGCGGATTTGGAACGGGCTGATATCAGAAAGGAGGGAAACCGGAGATATGTTTGACAAATATGGAAGAGAAATCGATTATATACGGATTTCAGTGACAGACCGCTGTAATCTGAGATGCCTCTATTGTATGCCAGAGGAAGGCGTGTCCATGGTTTCCCATGAAGAAATTCTCAGCTATGACGAAATCCTCACTTTGGCGGAGGTCTTTGTCAGTCTGGGAATACGGAAAATCAAACTGACCGGAGGAGAGCCCCTGGTGCGCAGGGACCTTCCCTGGCTGGTAAAAAAGTTAAAGGCAGTGCCGGGAATAGAAAAGGTTACTCTGACCACCAACGGTCTGTTTTTGAAGGAAGCTCTGGGAGAACTTGGGGAGGCAGGAATAGACGGGATCAATCTGAGCCTGGATACCCTGAATCCGGAGGTTTTTGCAGAGATTACCAGAAGAAGGGGATTAGATAAGGTTCTGGAAGGATTTTACGAGGCGCTGAAATATCCGGAAATTCCCCTGAAGATTAACTGTGTGCCTTTGGGCAGGGAGGACCAGGGAGTTCTGGAAATAGCAGAACTGGCCAGACAATATCCTGTACATGTGCGTTATATAGAGATGATGCCTATTGGTTTGGGAAGACAGTTCAGGTCAGTGGGAGAAGAAGAGCTTCTGGAACAACTCCGGGAAAAATATGGAAATCCCAGTCCCTGTGAGGAAAAACTGGGTAATGGACCAGCCCATTACTATAGCTTTCCCGGATTTTTGGGAAAAATCGGCTTCATCAGTGCACTGAGCCATAAATTCTGCGGAAGCTGCAACCGGGTACGGCTGACCTCTCAGGGATTTTTAAAAACCTGCCTTCAGTATGAGACTGGGGCGGATTTAAGAAGGCTGCTGAGAGAAGGGGCCAGTCAGGAAACTCTGAAAAGGGCTGTGGAACAGGCGATCAGAGATAAGCCCCAGAGTCACAGATTCGGAGAGAAGGATACTGGGGAAGTGGAGACCCATATGATGTCCCAGATTGGCGGATAGCTCTTGAGGGGCAGTTTACAGTTTTTCATGGAGGTGGAAAAATGGGAAAAGTCATGGCAGTCTGTATCAGTGAAAAGAAAGGTACGCAGAAGAAAAATGTCCATGAAGCTTTGTTTATAGAAGATTTTGGGCTGGAAAATGATGCTCATGCAGGTAAATGGCATCGCCAGGTAAGTCTGCTTTCCTACGAAAAGATACAGGACTTCAAGAAAAAGGGAGCCCCTGTGGAAGACGGGGCCTTCGGAGAAAATCTCATTGTCAGCGGTATAGATTTTAAAAATCTTCCTGTAGGCACCCGCTTTCAATCCGGGGATGTGGTGCTGGAGATGACCCAGATCGGGAAGGAATGTCACAGCGGATGTGAGATATACAAGATCATGGGAGACTGCATTATGCCAAGGGAAGGCGTGTTTGCAAAGGTGCTTCATGGAGGAAGAATCCGGGAAGGAGACGAGCTTACGGTTCTGGAATAAAGGAACAATTATAAAACTCCTAAATATAAGGGCAAAAACAAAGAAAAACCCCTTATATTTAGGAGTTTTATCTTGACAATAATCCGAAATCGTAATATACTCTCTGCAATCCGATTTCGGATTATTTTTGCGGGCAACAAAGTAAAGGGACATGCCCGTATCGGGGCTTTTGATTTTTTGAGGATAAGGAGGAGGATACTTGGAGACAGGAACAGAGAAACGATATCAGGAATTTATCAGCGCCTCTAAGGAAATAGATGATGTATACCACATGCTGGCTCTGAAGTTTGGACTTTCCGACAGCGCCATGTGGATACTGTGTACTATGAGGGAGGCAAAAAGGGAACTGACCCAGTCGGAAATTGCCCAGGAGATGTCCATGAGCCGGCAGACGGTAAATTCTGCCATCAAAAACCTGGAAAAACAGGGATATCTGCGTTTAGAAGCGGTTTCCGGGGACAGAAGAAACAAGATCCTTTCTTTTACAGAAGAAGGAGAAATTTTTGTAAAAAGGACAGTGGACCGGGTGCTGAGCTTGGAACACCAGGTTTTCGAAAATCTGGAAGTGGAGGAACAGGAAAAGATTACGCAGATCCTCCGAAAATATACCAGATTTATGAAGGAAGGGGCAGAAAAAATCTGACAATTACCGAAAAGAATGACATGACAGGAGGATTTTATGAAGACGGTACTGCGGTTTATGAAACCGTATAAAGGATTGTGTTTTTTTACACTGCTGGTAACCATACTGGACGTGGCAGGAGGACTCCTGATACCCAGACTGACAGCAGATATGGTAAATATGGGAGTGGCAGGAGGCGACTTAGGCTATATGCTGGAAAAAGGCGGTCAGATGATCCTGATCGCTTTTCTTGCCGGTGCCGGGGCTCTGGCAGGCAGTTACCTCTGCGCAGATCTTTCAGCAAAGATTGGCCGGGACATGAGAAATGCGGTGTATGACAAATCTCTGGAATTTTCAGGAGAGGATTTTCAGAGATTTGGAACAGGGTCTATGATCACCAGGACCTTAAATGATATCAATGTGATCCAGCAGGCGGTAGTCTGGTGTATCCAGATGGTGATACCGGTTCCGGTGGTATGTATCATGGGAACCTCTATGGCCTTTGCCATAGACAGCCAAATGGGGATGCTGCTTATTGGCGTGACAGTTCTTATTATTGTGCTGGCCCTGTTTGTCACCCGGAAAGCGGCGGAAATTTTTGACCGGCTGCAGCGATTTCTGGACAGGATGAATGTAGTCCTGCGGGAAAACATTACAGGGGTCCGGGTAATCAGAGCCTTCCACAAGGAGAAAAGAGAAGAGGGCAGGATGCGGAAAACTTTCGAGGATTATGCAGAGTCTTCCATTCAGGCCAACCGGCTTTTTGCCGGATTGGATGTAGCGGCTTTCACGGTGATCAACCTGTGCATTGTTCTGATCCTGTGGCTTGGGGGAAACCGGATCGGACAAGGCTTTATGCAGGTCGGAGATATTACGGCGCTGACGGAATATGCCATTTTGATCCTGTTTTATATCATCATGGCCCAGATGGTAATCATACTTTTACCCAGGGCGAGAGTCTGTATCCGCCGTATGGAGGAAGTTTTAAGGACAGAACCAGAGATACAGGATCCAAAGGACTGCATCAGCGGAACCTGGGAAAATACACAGGAAGTGCTTCGGTTTGAAGACGTAAATTTCCGGTTTTCTGATGCAGAAGAAAATACTCTGAAAAATATCAGTTTTTCCTGCAGAAGAGGGGAGACCACAGCTATTATCGGAAGTACAGGCAGCGGAAAATCTACCATAGCCAGACTGATCCTGAGATTTCATGATGTCAGCCAGGGAAGGATCCTCCTTAAAGGACAGGACATCCGCAGCCTTCCTCAGAAAGAACTGAGGCAGGAGATCTCCTATGTGCCTCAGAAAACATGGCTTTTTTCAGGAACTATCGGGGAAAATCTGGCTCAGGGGAAAGAAAACGCCGGAAAAGAAGAAATGCTCCATGCACTGGAGACTGCTCAGGCGGACTTTGTTAAAAATCTGCCACAGGGCCTGGAAACAAAAGTTGCCCAGGGAGGAACGAATTTCTCAGGAGGGCAGAAACAGAGACTGTGTATTGCCAGAGCATTGATGAAAGACAGTGACCTCTATATTTTTGACGACAGCTTTTCAGCTTTGGATTTTAAGACAGATAAGGCTCTGAGAGATGCTCTGAAGGAAGAGACAAAGGAAACGGCAGTGGTGATCATTGCCCAGAGGATCAGCACGATTTTACATGCCAGTCAGATCGTTGTCCTGGATGAAGGTGAGATCGCAGGTGTGGGAACTCATGAATATCTGATGGAAAACTGTGCTGTTTACAGGGATATTGCCAGGTCTCAGATGAAAGGAGGAGAGTAGGCATGGAAGAAAATAATCAGGCTTTATTTGAAGAAGAATTTGAAATGCCCAGCCGTCCTCTGGAGACTTTAAAGAGGATGTGGAATTCGGTGGAAGAGCAGCATGGCCGGCTGCTGGTGGTTTTTGTATCTGTGATCTTCTATACCCTTCTTTCTATTTTAGCTCCTGTATACAGCGCAGGAATCATCGATCTGCTCTGGGAAAAGATACAGGAAGCCTTAAGAGGAGGGCAGGCTTTTTCGGTGACCTGGGAGTCGGGAGGAAAAGAAATCTGTATTCTTCTGGCCATATATGCGGCTACTTCACTATTTTATGGCCTGCAGAATTTTCTCATGGCCAGTTTTGCGGAGCGTCTCAGCCTGAAGCTGAGAACAGATATCAGCCGGAAACTGGACCGGCTTCCTCTTTCCTACTTTGACGGACATCAGCCGGGAGAAATCATGAGCCGGGCAGTAAACGACCTGGACAAAAATGCAGAGGCTCTCCAGACGGGACTTTTGAAACTGTTTTCCGCAGTGGGACTTGTGGTGGGTTCTCTGATCATGATGTTCCGCTTTCATGTGGGACTGACCATGATCTTTCTGGTATTTATGGCCTTTTCTCTTTTTTCTACCAAGCTTTTTTCCGCCAAGACGCTGGAGTTTGCCTCCAGGCGGCAGCAGTGTGTCAGCCAGGTTACCAGACAGGTGGAAGAGGCATACAGCGGAAGAAATATTATTAAGGCATTTACACAGGAAGAAAACAGCTCCCGGGACATGCACCGGGTCAATGAAGAGCTGGCCCAGGCCTCTAAATGGGCAGATTTTGTGACCAACGCCATTAACCCGACTATCCGGTTTATCAATCGTCTGGGGCAGGTGGGCATTGCCGTGTTTGCAGGGAAGCTTCTGTTGGACGGCGCTCTTACTGTAGGACGGTTCCAGGCCTTTTTCCAGTATGTATATCAGGCAGGAGAGCCCTTGACAGAAGGGGCTTACATGATAAATTCCATGCAGTCTGCACTGACCTGTGTGGAGCGGGTTTACCAGCTTTTAGATGAGGAAGAAATATCTCCGGAACCGGAAAATCCGGAAATGGTAGAGAAAGCCAGAGGTTTTGTAGAATTTGAAAATGTACGTTTTGGCTATTCTCCGGAAAAAATTCTTATGGAAAATATCAGCTTCCAGGCAAAACCGGGACAAAAGATCGCAGTGGTAGGAAGCACCGGAGCAGGAAAGACGACTCTGATCAACCTTCTTATGCGGTTTTATGAGGTAAACGGAGGCAGGATCCTTCTGGAAGGAGTGGATGCCAGAAATCTCACAAGAGGAAACCTGAGAGAAAATTTTGGCATGGTCCTTCAGGATACCTGGCTGTTTCAGGGAACCATTGCGGAGAATATCGCTTACGGAAAACCAGAGGCTACCAGAGAAGAGATCATTGCCGCAGCTAAAGCAGCCAGAGTGGATTTCTTTGTTAGAACGCTGCCTAAGGGCTATGATACAGTACTGCAGAATGAGGCAGAAAATATTTCCGTGGGTCAGAGGCAGCTGTTGACCATAGCGAGAGTCTTTCTCTGCAATCCGCCCATCCTTATACTGGACGAGGCTACTTCCAGTGTGGATACCCGGACAGAGATGGAAATCGGAAAGGCTATGCACAGCCTGATGAAAAACCGGACCAGCTTTGTGATTGCCCACCGGCTTTCCACCATTGTGGATGCGGATATGATTCTGTTCATGGAGAATGGAAACATTATTGAGCAGGGACGGCACAGAGAGCTCCTGGAAAAGGGAGGGGCTTACGCCCAGCTTTATAACAGCCAGTTTGCGTAATGAAAATTTGTCTCCAGACTTGCATAGTGGTGAGTGAACCATATCACAAGTAAGTGCGGTTTTTTCGATTTGGGTATGATATGGCGTGAAGTAATGAATCACGAAGAGAATCTGAAAGGGAGCGGACGGATGATGTTCTGCTCTCTTTTCGTATGAGTGAAAAATAGAATGGCAGGGAAATATTTAGGGGTTATAATGGACTAAATAGCTTGGCAACTTGGAATTTGGGGAGGTATGTATATGGTTAGAGAAGTGGAAGAAAATGAATTAAATGAGCTATTAAAATTATATTTGCATGAGGACTCTTTGCCAGAAATGACAGAACATTTAAAAGATACATGGACTTCTATCGTGAAAGAATTGCTTGATTTATTAAAACCGCACTTAGATACGTTATGGGGAACTATATCACAAATAAGGGGGGACTTGAATGATGAAAAAGATGTTAATTATAACCGGGCTTTTGACGGTATTGCTCATAGGCTGTGGAAAAACTCACATTACCAAAACATATGAGAAATCAGAGAGTGATGGAATCCTAGCCACATATTATGAAATGAATGATGGGACATGGCAGTGTGATGACAGAACATATCAATTTAGACTGGAGTTAACGGGGAGAATGCCTAATGCTGAATCAGATAGTTATTATGTCGTTCTTACGGACAATGAGAATTTAACTTTTGAAGATGTATCAAAAAGTCTGTATAGTAGTTTACTCGAGGAGAGTAAGATAATGGAAGGTTCTATTATTGTAGAAATGCAATAACTTCCCATTATTTAGTAAGTTAAAGGAAACGAGAAACCCTAATTTATAAGGAGTAAAAAAGTATACGATTTTATGACATTAAATGCCGAAATATATTGTACTTGGGAAAAAACAGTTCTATAATGAGATGAAAATATTATCTCAGATAGGAGAACCCAAAGATGAAAGAAGAAGCAAGAGTATATTTGGATACGGAATCCAAATACGGAAGTGGACTTGGCTTGAAGAACTCAGAGACAGTTCTTCCCTCAGAAGGCTTAGAGAAAAAAGCCGGAAAAGGAGGGAAGACACATGGATAAGGAAAAAATACAAGAGGGAGTAAGGCTTATCCTGGAGGGTATCGGAGAAGACATACATAGAGAAGGGCTTGTGGAGACCCCGGACCGTATTGCCAGAATGTATGAAGAACTGGCAGCAGGATATACAGATGACGCAGCAGTACATTTAAAGAAAAGGTTCCATGTAGACAATAATGACATGGTCATGGAAAAAGATATTCACTTTTATTCTTTTTGTGAGCACCATATGCTGCCTTTTTACGGAACAGCGGCAGTTGCCTACATTCCTGACGGGGAAGTGGTGGGATTGAGCAAAATTGCCCGTACCTTAGAGGTTTTTGCAAAGCGGTTTCAATTACAGGAACGTTTGACTGCACAGATTGCCGATGTATTTATGGAAGAATTAAAGCCCCATGGCGTTATGGTACTGATCGAAGCAGAGCATATGTGCATGACTATGCGTGGAATTAAAAAGCCTGGGACTAAAACAGTCACTGTGGTCACAAGGGGTGTTTTCAATGAAGATGAGAAACTCCAGAACCAATTCTATCGTATGCTGGAACGGAGATAATATGGAAAGAGCAAACAGAATATGCGGACATCCTGTGTGGAGATGGCATATGGAACGGCTGGCAGAATATGAGAAAGACCGGATATTCTGCAGACATGGAGTGGAACATCTGCTGGACGTGGCCAGAATTGCTTACATAGAGAATCTGGAAGACAACAGAGGCATCTCCAAAGAAATCATTTATGGGGCGGCCCTTCTTCATGATATCGGGAGATATCTCCAATACACAGAAGGAATCCCTCATGAGAAAGCAGGAGAAGAGCTTGCCCTGGAAATCCTGAAGGACAGTGGATTTTCCAGAGAAGAGCAGGAAGAAATCCTGGAAGCTGTTTCACGGCACAGAGATAAGGACACGAAAGACAGCAGCCAGCTTGCCGGGCTGATCTACCGGGCGGATAAGCAGTCCAGGATCTGCTGTTTCTGCAGTGCAGAGCCGGAATGTAACTGGAGTGAAGAAAAGAAAAACAGGCAGATCCGTGTATGAGGAGATAAGGAGAGACATCATGAAAATTGGAAACCGATATTTTGATACAGAACATGAATGTTATATTATGGGTATCTTAAACGTTACCCCGGATTCTTTTTCCGACGGCGGACAGTGGAATGACATAGATAAGGCCAGAAAACATGTGGCAGATATGATTGAAGAGGGAGCGGCTATCATCGACGTAGGAGGAGAATCTACCCGTCCGGGCCATACCCAGATCACTATTGAAGAAGAAATCCAAAGGGTGGTTCCTGTTATCCGGATGATAAAGGAAAATTTTGACATTCCGGTATCTATTGACAGTTATAAAAGCGACGTTGTGGAAGCTGCTTTAAAGGCCGGAGCAGATATGGTAAACGATATCTGGGGATTTAAATATGACAGAAGAGTGGCTGAGCTGACAGCACAATTTCAGGTTCCATGCTGCCTGATGCATAATCGGGATAATACAGATTATAAAGATTTTCTGACAGAAATGTGCCAGGAGCTGAGGGAATCTGTGGAAATCGCAAAGGCAGCAGGGGTTTCTGATGAAAACATTATCCTGGACCCGGGAGTGGGATTTGGAAAGACCTATGAACAGAACCTCCAGGCTATAAATCGTCTGGAGCTCCTGAAGGAAATCGGATATCCTGTGCTGCTGGCAACCTCAAGAAAGTCCGTGATCGGACGGGCCCTGGACCTGCCATCGGACCAGAGAGTTGAGGGGACAGTGGTAACAACGGTAATGGGCGTGGAAAAGGGAGCTTCTTTTGTCCGTGTCCATGATGTAAAGGAAAACAAAAGAGCGATACAGATGACCCAGGCTATTCTGAGGGAGCAGTAGAAAATGAAATACGATGAAATACATATAGAAAATCTGGAATTTTATGCCAGGCACGGAGTTTTTCCAGAAGAGACGAAACTGGGACAGAAATTTATGATTTCTCTGGTCATGTATACCAATACCCGGGGGGCTGGGAAAAAGGACGATCTGGAGCTGTCTGTAGATTACGGCGCAGTCAGCCATTTTATTACAGAGTATATGCAGAAAAATACTTTTAAGCTTATCGAGGCGGCGGCAGAAAACCTTGCCCGGGAGCTGCTGCTTCGGTATCCTCTGCTGGAAGGGGTGGAGCTGGAGCTGAAAAAACCCTGGGCTCCTGTGGGGCTGCCTCTGGAATATGTATCCGTAAAAATCAGCAGATTCTGGCACAAAGCATATCTGGGCCTTGGCTCAAATATGGGAGATAAGAAGGGCTATCTGGACTATGCAGTGAAAAGGCTGAATGAAGAAAAAGACTGCAAGGTGGAAAAAGTATCCGATTATCTGGTGACAGAGCCTTACGGAGGAGTAGAACAGGATGATTTCCTGAATGCCTGCCTCCTTCTGAAAACCCTTCTTTCTCCGGAGGAGCTTTTAGAAAAGCTTCATGAGATTGAGAAAGAGGCACACCGGGAGCGGATCATCCGCTGGGGACCGAGAACCTTAGACCTGGACATTTTATTATACGATGACCTGGTTATGGAAAATGATGAACTTATCATTCCTCATGTAGAAATGCATATGAGAGATTTTGTATTGAAGCCGTTAAGTGAAATTGCCCCCAATGTGCGGCATCCTATTTACAAAAAAACAATTTCCCAGCTTCTGAAGGAACTGGGGTAACACTCGGAGTAAAATATAAGTCCAGGACAGACTGCTTTTTCAACGCCTGTCCCGGACTTGTATTGTTTATCTTATAGTTATTTAAGCTGAATGGTAAAGGCCTCTCCCACCGGCTGATAATCATTGCTCATCTTTCCGCTGGTCTCCGGGAATTTTACGGCATATGGGGTCAGAGTCAGGCTTTCCGCCTGGTCGTTTACATAGCCGTTGTCTATGGTGCTGACTTCCATACGGCCCTGGCCGTCATGGATGGAACGGGTGATAAATTCCACCGGATTCCCCAGATTGTCTTCTCCTTTCAGGATAACGTCATAGACTACCTTTTCAGGAGAAAGGGTGAAGAAGATTTTCTGGCCTACTTCGCTGGTGGTGTATTTTTCCAGAGATAATGTGGTGCCATCAGGCAGGGTGATGACTTCGTCCAAAGGAATGGTTACGGTATCGGCAAGAAGTTCTGCTCCTGAGGAGGTAAAGGCTATGGTGCCGATTTCTTTGCCGGCTACTGAATAGCGGATTTCCATATCCACAGTGCCGCTGGTATCAACATCGGGAAGGTCGATTTCCATAGTAGATACCAGGTTATAGTCATCCGCCTGTTCAATGCCGCCGCCGGCACCGCTGGAAGCCATTTTACCGTTGATAAATACCATGGCATCGGCGGTATACTTCATTTGTTTCTCTACAGTGTCCATCTTTTCGGAAGTGGTCAGCGTATCGGTAATGTACATCATATTTTCATCCAGTATCACTTCGTTTAAAGTTACGGTGAATCCGTCCTTGGATACGGACTCCCCTACTACTGTGGTGTAAGGGGACAGATCTGCGGAAATCCCCAGGAGCTGTCCCAGATTATAGGTGACAGATTTTACTGCGGCATAGGCTGTGATTCTGACCGACGGAAGGGAACCGGCACCGATAAGGACAACTGCGGCGGCAGCGGCGGCTGCATATTTTCTCCAGCGGTGTTTTCCAGTGGTTTTTCTGTCTGAGTAAGAGGAGATCCGCTTCTTATCAAAAGTTTTTTTCCAGTTTTTTACGTCTTCTTGGGTTGCCTGAGCAGCTGGGTAGGACTCCGGGCTGCTGTCAATATCGTTTAATAAATCGTAGATAGATTCTTTCATAGGTCAGTCTCCTTTCTGGACTCTTCCGGGAAATAATTTTCGGATTTTTCGCTTTCCACGGGACAGATGGTTGTAGATCATTGGCCTGGACATACCTGTGTCCCGGCTGATTTCTTCCATATCCTGTTCTTCTACATAAAGGCGGAGAAATAAGTCTTTATCCTGGGGCTTCAGGCAGTCCAGCATCTGCTGGGTCTCCCGGGAAATCTCTTCTTCAATAGCCTGAAGGGCCGTATCCTCCTGGGCAGCTGTGGCAGGCAGCTTTTCCTCCCAGCTATGTTCCATAAGATGGTGGGAATACCTTCTCAGACAGTCCAGAGCTTTCAGTCTGGCTACCCCTGCGATCCAGTTGGCGAAAGGGTTTTTCTCTGGTCTGTAGGAAGTGATGTTTTCCCAGACTGCGAAGAACACTTCGTTGATACAGTCTTCCTCATATTGGGTCAGGCTGCCGATATGCCGGTGTATCACAGAACGGACCAGGCCGCCGTAGTGGAGCATACAGTACTCCAGGGCTTTTTCATTCCCAAGACTTATCTCCTTTATAAAATTTTGTTCCGTTATTTTCATAAACTCTCCTTCTGGCTTAAGTATGCATACAAGATCCGGCAGAATGGTTTGCCGGCGCCATATGAAAATAGTATAGCGTAAAACACATCTGATGGTTATACCTTATATTCGTAAAAAAAGAGGGAAATCTATCCGTTTTCAACAGAAAATAGAAAAAATAATTAATTTCAGGCCAGAAAAGCCGGATCTTGCCAGGAACGGTTACAAAAGTGAAAATGGGAGATGCAACCGTACCATTGAGTCCGAGAGTACGGTTACATAAGAGAAATTGGCAGACATGACCGTACCAGGGCAGAAGTACGGTTATGGGAGAACAGGCCCATGGTTTAAAGGCCTTTTTTCGGCTTTGCGAGTCTTTCCAGATAGGTATCCAGAACTTTGGTACGTTTCAGAGCAGTTACAAGTACCAGGGCAATGAGAGTTCCTCCAAAGCTGGACACAAAGAAGGGAAGAACAAAAGCAAACACAGCACAGGAGTCTCCCATAAGGAGTACAGCTATTGGATAGCTTAAAATTCCGCCGATGACAGAAGTGCCAAAGAGTTCTCCCAGGTATGCCATGGGAAGTTTCCGAGTATAGTGGTAGAGGAGGCCGCAGAGCAGGGCGCCGCACATGGAACCAGGAAATGCCAGAAGAGTTCCGGTTCCCATGAGATTTCTCAGAAGACTTGTGATAAAAGCCATTCCCACAGCATACCAGGGACCTAAGAAGACTCCGCCCAGTATATTGATGAAATGCTGGACTGGGGCACACCTGGAAGCTCCTACAGGAATGGACAGAGGGGAGCATACAATTCCCACCGCAACAAGGATGCCTGCCAGGGCAAGCTTGCGGACATTTACACTTTTCATATTGATCAAAACCTTTCATTAAAAAAATTTCTCCAGGCCTTATTGTATCACAGAGCAAAGAAAATTTGAAAAAAATCTGTGGGCTTTTTTATCTGGTACTCCAGGTCCCGGCTTTCAAAAACAACCTTAAAATAAGAATTCCTGCCCGGGCTAAGTCAGCTATGACCACCGGGTTTTTCCAACATATTATGAGATTGAGGGCAAAACTAGCTGCTCTCTTATCATAATATGGAGGTAATGTTATGGGCATAACAAATGCGAATAAAGAAATAGATGTTTCCAAAATAGACTGCGATGGAATCGTGAAAGTAACTCTGGGGCTCTCTGCAGCACCGGATATTTCTTCCAATCCCACAGACATTGTTCTGGTGCTGGACCGTTCCGGGAGCATGACGGGAAGTCCCCTTGCCAATATGAAAGAAGGGGCAAAGACTTTTATAGATATTATTGATGAGTCTACGGACAGCTCCCAGGATGGAAATATCGGCTCCGGGAGCCATATCGGTATTGTAAGCTTTGCCAGCGTTGCCGTGGCTGACACGGGGCTTATTACTTCAACAGAGGATTTAAAAAATGCTGTGGACGGACTTATTGCCGGGGGAGCAACCAACCATGCAGACGCTTTTTCCAAGGCTATCCAGCTTTTCGATCCCGCCTCCTCCAATGCCAGGGTGATCATTATGTTTACAGATGGAAAAACCACAGCCGGAGCTCCTCCAGCCCCTGTGGCGGCAGAAGCCAGGGATGCAGGAATCGTCATCTACTGTATCGGACTTCTGGGGGACGATGGAATAGACGTGGAAGTGCTTAACGACTGGGCCACAGACCCGGATGCATCTCATGTGGCGGTGACTCCGGATGAGGAAGAACTGGAGGATTTATTTGCAGATTTAGCGGCTGACATTTCAAAACCCGGGGCCCTTGATATTGTTATTGACGAGGAAGTGAACCCAGATTTCAGCATCGTGAGCATCAATCCTCCCAGCAAAGGTACCGCTGAGATGGTAAATTCCACCACACTTCAGTGGAAAATTTCTGAACTGGGGGTTTCCGGAAATGAGGGAGCTTCCCTGGAGTTCTTTATTAAGCATATAGGCCAGACCTCGGGGAAAAAACTTGTGAATGCCTCTATTACCTATTCCGATAAAGATGGAAATAAGGTGATTTTCCCGGAACCTTATGTGACTGTAGACTGCGAGAAGCCGGTGACCCCGGAGAAATGCCCACGTCCCATAGACTTTAAAGTGGAAGGATGTAAGGACTTTGCTGTGATAGATCTGGGGGATGTATATCTGGAATCCCAGGGAAGGATACTGGAACTTAACCTCACCATTAAGAATGTGTGCCCGGATAAAAGAGTGGCTCTGGGGATTATCCTTACAGAAGTTGACTGCTATGGAAAGGAGTACCAGAGAGGCCTGAAAACCATGACAATTCCTGCCCACCACTATCCTGGATGCCGGGATATTCAGGTAAAATGCGTTAAATTTGTGGTTCCGGATGACATAAATGTATGCGGAGGAACTCCAGGGACAATGTGCGAAGAAAGAAAATTTAAGGCTCAGGTAATCGCGAATGCCATTGATACAGACTTCAGATGCTGTGAGTCTGCGGCTAATATCTAAGATTGGATAAAGAGGGGGTATCCCAGGTCAGAAATGATTTGGGGTACCCCTGAGAAATTTCTGGAAAGTCTGAGCAAAATGTAATAATTGACATTACAATAGCTGCCAGTTAAAATAAAATACAAAGAAAGGAGACGCCCATGCAGATTTCAAGCAGATTTACAATTGCCATACATATGCTTACTTGTATGGAAAATTTTAAGGATGAATATAAGATAACCAGTGATTTCCTGGCTTCCAGCATTAATGTGAACCCTGTGATCATCCGCAGGATCTTGTCACAGCTGAAGGAGAAAGGACTCATTGAAGTAAAAAGAGGAACCGGAGGTGCCGCTGTGGCAAAGCCTCTGGAAGAGATTACTTTTCTGGATGTATATCAGGCAGTAGAATGCATAGAGGAAAATACGCTGTTCCATTTTCATGAAAATCCTAATATGAACTGTCCTGTGGGAAAGAATATCCATAACATCCTGGATGATAAGCTGCTCAGAGTCCAGGAAGCTATGGAAAAAGAGCTGAAGGCTATTACTCTGGCAGATGTAATGAAAGACCTGAATAAATATGTATAATTAACAATTCAGAAACAAAAGTTAAACATTACAGCAACAGAAAGAAGTTATCCTGTTTGTCAGAGACAGAGAAAAGGAGGAAAAGAAGATGGTACACATCCTCGTGGTGGAAGATGATGAGAAACTGAACCGGATTGTCTGTACTTATCTGAATGACAGTGGTTTTCAGGCGAAGGGCTGTCTGAATGCCAGGGAGGCTTATGATGAAATGTACAATCAGCTTTACGACCTGATCATTTCAGACATTATGATGCCGGAAATTGATGGATTCGAATTTGCCCGGACGGTGCGGAAGGTGAACCAGAGAATCCCCATTCTCTTCATGTCTGCCAAGGATGATCTTCCTTCCAAGCAGAAAGGATTCCAGTTGGGAATCGACGATTATATGGTAAAACCTGTGGAACTGGATGAACTTGTCCTTCGGGTACGAGCCCTTCTGCGCCGGGCCAATATCGAGCTGGAGCGAAAGATTACAGTAGGAAACCTGGTTCTGGATGCCGATGGAATGAGCGCAGAGGTAGATGGAGAGGAAATCAGCCTGACTACCAGAGAATTTAATATTATATATAAGCTTCTTTCTTATCCCAAAAAGACTTTTTCCAGAGCTCAGCTAATGGACGAATTCTGGGACCTGGACAGCGACACCAGCCTTAGGGCGGTGGATGTATATATGACAAAACTGAGGAATAAACTGTCTGGCTGTGATGGATTTAAACTGGTGACGGTGCGGGGACTGGGATATAAGGCGGTGCCTCAATGACCAGGAAAGATAAAACCGGGAAGCGGATTATTAAGGACAGCCTTTTTCCAGTTTCTCTTTTTGCTATTTATCTGGGAGTCCTGCTTCTGATGTCCGGGATCCATCAGGGACTGGTAGTGCTTATGAACGCTCTTGCATTGAACAGCTTCATTCAGACCCTTATTCCTACCATATACTGGAGTGCCGTGGCAGTAGGCCTGACTTTCTTTACAAGGAAGAAAATAAAGGATACTTACGAGGCCCCTCTTCACAGGCTGGCAGAAGCTACCGAGCAGGTAGCCGGAGGGGATTTTTCTGTATATGTTCCCACAATTCACACCTCTGACAAACTGGATTATCTGGACGTGATGATTTTGGACTTCAACAAGATGGTGGAAGAACTGGGAAGCGTAGAGACCTTGAAGACAGATTTTGTTTCTAGTGTTTCTCATGAGATGAAGACCCCTATTGCCATTATCAAAAACTATGCGGAACTTCTTCAGATGAAAAACGTAAGTGAGGAAGAAAAGCTGGAGTATGCAGAAAATATTCGGGAGGCCGCAGGAAAGCTGTCTGAACTGATCAGTAATATCCTGAAGCTGAACAAGCTGGAGAACCAGCGGATCGACCCGGAAATCGAAAGCTATGACCTATGCGGTCAGCTGGAAGAATGTATCCTGCAGTACGAAGAACTATGGGATGAAAAGGAACTGGAGCTGGAAGTAAATATAGAGGAAGGGGCTGTAATACAGGCAGACCCAAGTCTTATGGAACTGGTGTGGAATAACCTGATTTCCAATGCCATTAAGTTTACGGAACCGGGAGGAAAAGTAACCATACGTCAGACCAGAACCAGTGATCATGTGGAGGTGTCTGTCTCAGACACTGGCTGCGGCATGAGCAGAGAAAGCGTCCGGCATATATTTGACAAATTTTACCAGGGAGATACTTCCCATTCAAAAGAAGGAAACGGACTGGGCCTGGCTCTGGTAAGGCGAATCCTGGACTTGATGAATGGAGAGATCCAGGTAATCAGTGAAAAGGGAAAAGGAAGTACCTTTACAGTAAAGCTTCCCAGACAGAAGGAAGGAAAAGAGGCCATTGGAGGTTGATAAATGTTGGAGAATGGGAGTAGAAAACATAGGGACTTTATAGGATATGAATATAAAGAGGTATCAGCGGAGCCAGGGCAGATTTCTTTTCTTATAGATGGATATGAAAATTTCGGCTGGGAAGTGGATGAGAATATAGTGCAGTATGGCAGTGACAGATTCTCAGAGAAAACAAGGGCTTCCCACCACAGAAAAATAATGCTGCGATTGAAACGAAACCGGAAGATCGTCAATAAAATGGAGCTTACAAGACTTCAGAGAAACTTTGAGGCCTGTGTAGCAGAAATCAAGAACCTGGAGAAAGAAAAGACTTCCCGTCCTGGGATACAGGCACTGTCTGTGGGAATCATAGGAACTGCCTTTATGGCCGGCTCCACTTTTGCCGTAACAGCAGATCCTCCTCTGATACTGTTATGCATTATTTTGGCTGTTCCGGGATTTCTGGGCTGGATATTTCCCTTTTTTTTGTATAAATGGGGAGTCAGAAAACAGACAGAAAAAATGAATCCTCTCATAGAAGCGAAATATGATGAGATTTATGAAATCTGTGAAAAAGGGAATAAGCTGCTGAATTAAAAGAAATATAAAAACATGAATAGCGGTAAGCCGTCTCTTTTCGATGGAATTAGAAGATTTACATAAAGTCTGCGGAAAGAGGCGGCTTTTGTGTATACAAATAAAAGCCGGTAAGTTATAATGAAAAAAACAAGTTGGTTTATATTCTACTGCTCGGGGAGGAGACAATGGGGGAGAAAAGACTGAAGGCGGGAAAAATTTTACTGCTGTCTGTAAAAATCGCAATAGGAGCCAGTCTGGCTATTTATATAGCAGAATACCTTCAGCTGGAGTATGCTGCTTCTGCGGGGATCATTACCCTTCTGTCTGTTTTGACCACAAAGTGGGGAACACTGAAACTTTCTCTTCTGCGTATTCTTACATTTCTCATAACTGCAGCAGGATGCTGGCTGATTCTTCAGTACGTCCGGGGAGACTGGATAGGATTTGGAATTTTTCTTTTTTTCATGGTAGGGCTTTGTGAACTGACTGGTCTTAGAAATACCCTTTCGGTAAACGCAGTTATTGCTACCCATATTCTGGCGGCCCAGGATTTCTCGGTGGACTTTTTACTCAATGAATTTTTCCTGGTGCTGATTGGAGTTGGCCTGGCTTTCGTCCTGAATCTTTTCAACGGGAATAGGGCTCACAAAAAAATGCTTATAAAAAATATGCGCTATACGGAGCAGCAGCTTCAGATGATCCTGGAAAGACTGGCGGGCTACCTGAGGAGAGAGGAAACTGTGGGAAGCATATGGGCGGATATTATCCGTTTGGAGGATAAACTGAAATTTTTTATTGAACAGGCTTATGAGTATCAGAACAACACCTGGCATTTTCATCCAGCTTATTACATTGATTACTTTGAGATGAGAGAAAAACAGTATGGGATTTTGCATAATCTCCACTATGAGATTAAAAAGATAAGAAATATGCCGGAACAGGCGGAAGTAGTAGCAGAATACATCCTTTACATGAAGGAACACGTAACAGAAATGAATAATCCAAAAGTTCAGCTGGAACGCCTCCACCAGGTTCTGGCAGATATGGAAAAGACTCCTTTGCCTGAAAACTGGGAGGAATTTGAAGGAAAAGCAAAGGTATATCATATTATGATGGATTTGGAAGAATTTCTGATATATAAGAAAAGATTTGTAGAATCACTTGATGAGAAGAAATTGAGGATTTACTGGAATAAAGAAAACGCAGGGAGTTAAACCTGCGTTTTCTTTATTCCAGTGTATTTACCCAAGCTGCCAGAGCCTCTTTCGTTGGGGCGCCGTTGAGAAGCTTTCCTGGCTTCCAGTTTATAGATGGATATTGCTGACGGAGTTTTTTCTCGCAATTTTCGACACCGCTGCTGCCGGAAGTAGCGAAAGGAATTACAGTTTTTCCGGCAAAGTCATAGGACTCTAAGAATGTATTAATGATAGTAGGGGCTACATACCACCATACGGGAAAACCAAGGAAGATCACGTCATAACTGCCGGCATCCATATCCTCTTTCATGATCTCCGGGCGAGAAGAAGGATCGTTTATCTCCAAAGAGCTGCGGCTTTTTTTATTCATCCAGTCCAGATCTGCAGCAGTATAGGGAATAGCTGGCTGGATTTTATACAGATCAGCCTCTGCGGCCTGAGCCAGATTTTTTGCTACAGCTTCCGTTACGCCGCTTGCAGAAAAATACGCTACTAATTTTTTACTCATGTCTGTTCCTCCAATCTTATATTTTGTCTTTTTCTTTCTATTATAGGAGCAGGAAGGGGAAAAGTCTAATGCTTATATGGTATTGAAGAAAATGCCTTTCACGTACAGAAATCCTTTTTGGAGAAATTCTGTTGAGACATTTCTATATTTGTTTCGAAATCTTATATTCTTTAGTTAAACAAGTGATACACTGCCGGGCCTCTTTGTATTATACTGTAAGCAGAGAACAATCCAATAGGAGGAAATGGACCATGGGTGCATTTGATTATCAGAAAGTAAAAGATCCGCGTTATTTTCAGGAAGGAAGAATGGAAGCTCATTCCGACCATCCGTATTATGCATCAGCAGAGGATGCAGGAGAAAAAGTATGTGTATTTACTGAAAGCCTGAATGGCTTGTGGAAGTTTCACTATGCCAGAAATTATAATTCTGCCATACAGGGATTTGAGACGGAAGAATATAACTGCAGGAACTGGGAGGATATCCGGGTGCCGGCTCACATTCAGATGGAAGGCTACGATGTGCCTCAGTACGCTAACACCCAGTATCCCTGGGAAGGACATGAAGAGATTCAGCCAGGTGAGATCCCGGAAAACTTTAATCCGGTGGCCAGTTATGTGAAATATTTTGAAGTTCCGGAACATATGAAGGACAGAAGGCTTTTTATCTCCTTTCAGGGTGCGGAAAGCGGTCTGGCTCTCTGGCTGAACGGACATTTTGTGGGATACAGTGAGGACACCTTTACTCCGTCAGAATTTGAACTGACAGAATATGTAAAGGAAGGAGAAAACAAGCTGGCAGCCCAGGTGTTTAAATGGACTTCCAGCAGCTGGTGCGAGGACCAGGATTTTTACAGATTTTCCGGAATTTACAGAGATGTATATCTGTACACGGTTCCCGATGTACATATCAGAGACCTGAGAATCCGGGCCATACCTGACGAGACATTGACCAGAGGCACTCTGGAAATCCGCACAGAAGCCTGGGGACAGGGAAAAGCCCTGGTCTGCCTGTCCAAAAACGGCAGGACCTTTGAAGGAGAGTATGATCTGGACAAGGGCGGACTTACTATGGAGATCGAAAATCCAGCGCTGTGGAGCGCAGAAGAGCCTCAGCTTTATGATCTGACTATCCAGATATATGACCAGGATGGAAACCTTCAGGAATATATCCCGGAACGGGTGGGATTCCGCAGATTTGAAATAAAAGACCATGTCATGACTCTGAATGGAAAACGTATTGTATTCAAGGGTGTGAACCGCCATGAATTCAGTTCTGTTTCCGGGCGCCATGTGTCCGAAGAAGAACTTATCAAAGACCTGAAGACCATGAAGCAAAATAATATCAATGCCATCCGCACCTGTCATTATCCAGATGCGTCTCCACTGTATCGTCTCTGCGATGAGTACGGACTGTATCTTATCGATGAGACGAACCTGGAATCCCATGGTTCCTGGGATACTGTGGAAGAGACAGGTGATATTTCAGGAGTAGTTCCCTGTGACAGACCGGAATGGCTGGATATGATGCTGGACCGCGCCAACTCCATGTATCAGAGAGATAAGAACCATCCGGCTGTTTTGATCTGGTCCTGCGGCAATGAATCTTTCGGAGGAAAGGATATCTTTGAAATGTCCCAGTTTTTCAGAAAAGAGGATCCTACCCGTCTGGTTCATTACGAAGGAGTATTCCATGACCGGAGATACAATGATACCAGCGATATCGAAAGCCAGATGTATACTTCAGTGGAGAACATTAAGAAATTCTTAGAGAAAGACAGGAGCAAGCCTTTTATCTGCTGTGAATATACCCATGCTATGGGAAACTCCTGCGGAGCTATGTACAAGTATACAGATCTTACAGATACTGAGCCTTTATATCAGGGGGGATTTATCTGGGATTATATTGATCAGACTCTGTATAAAAAAGACAGATACGGAAAAGAATTTCAGGCCTACGGAGGAGACTTTGGCGAACGTCCCACAGACTATGAGTTCAGCGCCAACGGTATTGCTCATGGGGGCGAGAGAAATCCTTCGCCTAAGATGCAGGAAGTAAAATTCAATTATCAGAATATTACCGCTCAGGTGGGAGCTGAAGAGGTTAAGGTTATCAACAAGAATCTTTTTGTAAACACCAATACCTTTAACTGCGTTGTAACTGTAGAAAGAGATGGAAAGATTATCCGCAGAGCAGGACTTGAGACGGATGTTGAACCCTTATCTGAAAAGACCTATGCCCTCCCTGTTCCTCAGGAGACCAGACCAGGGGAGTATGCGGTCACTGTGGCTTTCCTTTTGAAGGAAGACAAAGTATGGGCAGCCGCAGGTCATGAAGTAGCTTTTGGTCAGTATGTCTACAGTGTCCAGACAGAGAAAAAGAAATCTGCCAAAAAGATTGAAGTCATCAGAAGCACTCATAATATCGGTGTTAAAGGAGAGAACTTTGAGGTGATCTTTTCCGGTCTTAATGGAGGACTGGCCTCCTATAAATATGGAGGAAAGGAAATGATCGAGGCAATTCCAAAGCCGAATTTCTGGAGAGCTCCTACGGACAATGACAACGGCAACTTTATGCCTGCAAGATATGGACAGTGGAAGATTGCCAGCCTCTATGCCACCCATAAAGACTACCGGGAAAACACCTATGCGAAGATCATAAAACCTGAACTGGAGGTTAAGGAGAATACTGCAAAGGTTACTTTTACATACCTTCTTCCTACAAGGCCTGTATCTCAGTGCCAGCTTTCCTATGAGGTAGACGGAGAAGGAAAAGTGACAGCCGTCCTTTCCTATGATCCGGTGAAAGAACTGGGAGATATGCCGGAATTTGGCGTAATGTTCAAGCTGAATGCAGACTATGACCATCTGGAATGGTACGGACTGGGACCGGCTGAGACCTATGCAGACAGGCAGAAAGGGGCAAAGCTGGGAATTTACAGAAACCTGGTAAAAGACAATATGGCCGCTTATGTAGTGCCTCAGGAGTGCGGAGCCAAGGCCGGCGTCCGGTATGCGAAAGTAACAGACCGGAAAGGTAGAGGAATGCTTTTTGAAATGGATGAGAAGAGCGGTCCCATGATGTTTTCCGCTCTGCCTTATACGCCTCATGAGATGGAAAATGCCAGACATCCTTATGAACTGCCGGAGGTACATTATACAGTAGTACGGGCAGCTCTGGGACAGATGGGTATTGCCGGAGATGACAGCTGGGGAAGCCCCACACATCCGGAATTTCTATTAAATGCAGAAGGAAAAATGGAGTTCGCTTTCTCCTTTAAAGGCATTTAAGCTTCTTTGAGCCTATGGTCTCAAAGCCATGCTCGACAAATTCGCATAAAATGTATAAATATTCCTGACATATGTTTAACGCAGCAGTTCCACTCTTGTGTTTTTTAAATTTTTGTGCTAAATTGATACTCTACCTTGTACACGAAGTATATAGTATATAAGATCAAAAAGGAGATTAATATGACAGAACTGATTTGGCATACCCTTATGCATGCTGTAAGCGATACACTGCGTCTGGTGCCCTTTCTGTTTCTTACGTACCTGGTGATGGAGTATCTGGAGCACAAAACCCAGGAGACCACTCAGCAGATGATACGCAGAGCAGGAAAGCTGGGCCCTCTTATCGGAGGAATCGCCGGAGTATTTCCGCAGTGTGGCTTTTCTGCTGCCGCTTCCAGTTTTTACGCGGGAGGAGTAATCTCAGTGGGAACTCTTATGGCGGTTTTTCTTTCCACATCTGATGAGATGCTGCCGATTTTTATTTCAGAGGCTGTGGAAATTCCTGTGATTTTAAAGATACTGGGAGTGAAGATACTTATTGGAGCTGTGTCAGGCTTTGTCCTGGATATCCTCTGGAGAGCAGGAAGCAGGAAACGGAAAGAATATCATGAGCACAAACATATTCACAGGGAACATCATGAGAAAGATATACATGATCTCTGTGAACATGAACACTGCCACTGTGAAGAAGGCAGTATTCTGAAATCGGCCATAATCCATTCCCTTCAGATCACCCTCTTTATCTTTCTGGTAACCCTGGTTATCGGATTTCTGGTGGAAGTCCTGGGTGAGGACCAGATTGGAGCAATCATCAGCAGCCAGCCTGTACTGGGCGTTCTGCTGGCAGGACTGGTAGGAATGATCCCCAATTGTGCAGGTTCTGTGATCATTACCCAGATGTATCTGGGAGGGATCCTGGGAACCGGGCAGATGATGGCAGGTCTTCTGGCAGGAGCCGGAGTAGGGATCCTGGTGCTGTGCCGTACCAACCGGGGAGCAAAAGAAAACCTGGGAATCATCGGTCTGCTTTATGGCATCAGCGTATTCTGGGGAATCTTGTTTGAAATTCTCGGCATTGCTTTTTAAAATCGGAGGGAAACTATGAATGTCTATGACCTTCACTGCGATACCATCAGCGCTATCTGGGAAGGCAGGAAAGAGGGAAAGGATCTTTTCCTTTCTGCCAGCGGCCTTCAGGTAGACCTGGAGAAAATGAAAAAGGGAGATTACCAGCTTCAGACCTTTGCTATTTTTCTGGACAAAGATAATACAGAGGACTGTTTTGCAGCGGCAAAAGAAATGGCAGAGCTGTTTAAAAAAAGAACTGGAAAAAAACCGGGATAAGATCACTCAGGTTTATTCCTATGCAGATATCCAAAAGAATAGGGGAGAGGGCAGGATATCAGCTCTCCTTTCTCTGGAGGAAGGCGCCATTTTTGAAAAATCTTCCCGGCATTTACAGTGGCTCTATGACCAGGGGGCTAGGATCGCTACTTTAACCTGGAATCATGAAAATGATCTGGCATATCCCAATCGCCAGGGGAACCCTTTTAAAGACCATCCCTGGAGCTGGGGGGAGGAGCGGGGACTGAAAGAAAAAGGGATCCGGGCTCTGGAACAGATGGAAAGTCTGGGAATGATCCCGGATGTTTCCCATTTGTCCGACGGAGGATTCTGGGATGTGGCGAAATATTATAAAAAGCCATTTTTAGCCACCCATTCCAATGCCAGAGGAGCTGCTCCAGAAGCTGCCAGAAATCTCACAGATGCTATGATCCGTGTTTTGGCAGAGCGGGGAGGGATTCTGGGACTGAATTACTGTGTCAGCTTTGTGCGTAACGGCTGGAAGCCTGGTCAGCCAGGGGCTTCCATGGAAGAGCTGATCCGGCAGATCCGGTACATTGTGAATGTTGGCGGGGAGGAGTGCCTGGGCCTTGGCTCTGACTTTGACGGAATAGAAGAGGCCCCGGAGATGGAAAACGCCGGAGGAATGGAAAAACTTGCAGAAGCTATGGAAAAGGCAGGAATTTCTCATAGTCTGACAGAAAAAATTTTTTGGAAAAATGCGGACAGGTTTTTGCGGGAGAACCTTTAAAAATACGCCGGGATATGAAGAGCAGAGAGCTCACATATTCCGGCGTAAAATTTACCGATACTTAATAACCATATCCCTAAAGCTTTCTACAAAATCAGATACCGCTTCTTCATTGGTAACCCAGGAAGTGCAGAATCGAAGACAGGTATGGTCCGGATCCGGCTTGCACTGGAAAGTGGTCAGATACTTACTGTTGATTTCCTCAGCCAGTTCATTGGGGAAAATGGGAAAAATCTGATTGGTAGGAGCATCGCACAGCAAGGGGATTCCCGTTTCCGCAAAGACTTCCTTGATGGGCTCCATGCGCCGGATACTTTCCTTTCCCAATTCTATGTAAAGATTATCTTTGAACAATTCTTCAAACTGAACGCCGATCATCCATCCTTTCGCCATAATAGCTCCCCGCTGCTTCATGTTAAAACGGAAATGATCCTTAAATTTTTCCCGTATAAGGACCAGAGCCTCTCCAAACATGGCTCCTGACTTGGTACCGCCGATATAAAAGGCATCACATAATTTAGGCAGGTCCGGGAAGGTCAGATGAGAGACCTCTTCTGCTGCCAGTGCGGCAGCCAGACGGGCTCCGTCCATATACAGATACAGATGATGGCGCTGACAGAATCCGTAGAGAACTTCCAGCTCCTCTTTTGTATATACGGTGCCGATTTCTGTAGGATTTGATATATAAACCAGCCTGGGCTCTACCCAGTGCTCATTTTCATGAAGGTCCAGAACCGGACGGATCAGGTCGGGGGTCAATTTGCCGTCTTCTGTGGAAATAGAGAAGACTTTGTGTCCGGTAGCTTCGATAGCGCCTGTTTCATGGGTGTTGATGTGCCCTGTCTGAGCGCTGATCACTGCCTCATAAGGCTTTAATACATGAGAAATAAAAGTGAGATTCGTCAGAGTCCCGCCTGAGATAAAGTGGATATCTGCGCTGTAATCTTCCAATGCCTCTTGAATCAGTTCCCGGGCAGCATTGGAATGTTCATCCAGTCCGTAAGAGTTATTTTGGTGATAGTTAATGGTTTCCAGGGCCCTGAGAATATTCGGATGGGCGCCTTCGCTGTAGTCGTTCTGAAAACTATACATGAGTATACCTCTCTTCCTGTGTGAAAATTCCGGAAACTACTTCCGGATAGCCCAAAAGACAAGCTGTAGATACATTTTAACATAAAAAATCTTTTCTGCACAGAGGAAATTCTCTCCTTTGGAAACCTTCAATCCTGTATTTGACAGTCCCAGGCTCAGTGTATAAAATAACTATATCAGATATTAAAGAAAGGAATCATCTATGGAATTTTATAAATATCACAGTCTGGGAAACGATTATCTGGTATATGATATCCGGAAAAATCAGGAGGAGCTGGACCAGGAAAAAATCGTCCGGGTTTGCAGCCGGAACTTTGGTATCGGGTCTGACGGTATTGTGGCAGGTCCCTATGAAAAAGACGGGAATATGTATGTGCGGGTTTTTAATCCGGACGGCACAGAGGCGGAGCAGGGAGGAAATGCCCTGAGGATCTTTGCCCATTATCTGAAAGCTATTGGAGATATACAGAAAGAATCTTTTGAATTATACACCAAGAGCGGGATTTCCCAGATCAGATATCTGAACAGAGAGGGAAACCGGATCCAGATGACCATGGGAAAACTCCGCTTTTCCAGCAAAGCCCTGGGACTTTCAGGCCCCGACAGAGAGGCAGTCCATGAATTTTTTAATTTCGGAGGGGAAGAATATGACTGTACCTGTGTTTCCGCAGGAAATCCTCACTGTGTCATTGTGCTGGAAGATACGGACAGAGAGACCGTATGCCGGATAGGAAAATATTCTGAAAGGGCAGAATGTTTTCCTGAGGGAATCAATACCGAAATCGTGAAGATATTAGATAAAAATAATATTGAAATTGAAATCTTTGAACGAGGAGTAGGCTATACCCTGGCCTCTGCTACCGGCGCCTGTGCTGCAGCGGGAGCGGCATATAAGCGGGGGCTCATTGATTCTGACGTTATGGTCCACATGCCGGGAGGAAAACTCTGGACTCAGATTGACGAAGACTGGGAAGTAAAGATGATCGGAAGCGTAAAGCGGATATGTAAAATCCAGCTGTTTGAGGACTTTTTTCAGGGAATCTAAGTTGTTGGGGACTTGTTTTTTGAAAAAGATGTGATATACTAGCCACAGCGGGATGGTTTTAGAAACCACCGAAGAACATTGAAGTATACAGCAGTAAGGGGCGGGAGCAGTACTTTCGTCCCCTTTTCCCATGTATAAACTGCACATATCATAGCAGAAAGGAGATTTCACAATGACAAAAATTGATATTTTTTCTGGATTTCTGGGAGCCGGAAAGACCACACTGATCCAGAAGCTTTTAAAAGAAGCTTATAAAGGAGAGCAGGTTGTACTGATTGAAAATGAATTTGGAGAAATCGGCATTGACGGCGGATTTTTGAAAGAAGCAGGCATTGAGATACGGGAAATGAATTCCGGTTGTATCTGCTGCTCTCTGGTAGGAGACTTTGGAGAAGCTTTAAAGGAAGTAATCGGAAAATACAGTCCGGACAGGATTATCATTGAACCTTCAGGAGTAGGGAAACTTTCCGATGTGATCAAAGCCGTTCAGAAGATTGAAGATTCAGTTGACATAAAGTTAAACAGCTTTACCACTTTGGTAGATGTGACAAAATGCAAAATGTATATGAAAAATTTCGGAGAATTTTTCAGTAATCAGATTGAATATGCAGGAACCATTATCCTTAGCCGTACAGACACAGAAAAGGCAACTCAGGAGAAAGTAGAGGCGGCAGTAGAGCTGATACGTTCCTTAAACAAGACTGCAGCTGTGATCACTACACCTATAGCACAGCTTTCAGGAGAAAAGATACTGAACACTATGGAGCATAATACTTCCCTGGAAAAAGAGCTGATGGAAGAAGAAACCTGCCCGGTATGCGGCGGCCATCACCATCATCACGACCATGAAGGCTGCGACCATGACCATGAAGAATGTGACCACCACCATCATCATGACCATGAGGAATGTGACCACGATCATCACCACCATGACCATGAAGAATGCGGCCATGAACACCATCATGATCATGAAGAATGCGGCCACGAGCATCATCACGGCCATGACCATCATCATGGACATCACCATGCAGATGAAGTCTTTACAAGCTGGGGCAAAGAGACTGTAAAGGCTTATTCTCAGGAGGAAATCCAGAAGATTCTGGATACTCTGTCTGAGGATGGATCTTATGGAATGGTGCTGAGAGCCAAAGGTATGGTAGAAGGCAAAGACGGACAGTGGATTTATTTCGATATGGTTCCCGGTGAGGCGGATATCCGTCAGGGCGCTCCAGATTATACAGGAAGGCTTTGCGTCATTGGTTCCAAGCTTGCAGAGGATAAACTGGCCGAGCTCTTTGGCGTATAATAATTATAGAAGGGATTGGACAAAGATATGGAAGAAGAAATCAGAGTTCCCATATATTTTATGGCAGGATTCCTGGAAAGCGGCAAGAGTACCTTCCTGGATTTTACGATTGATCAGGATTATTTTCAGATAGATGGTCCCACGCTTCTTATCCTCTGCGAAGAGGGAGAGGTGGAATTTGACCCTAAAAAATTGAAGAAAAGCAGGACCAGCGTAGAAGTCATCGATAAATTTGAAGACCTGACGCCAGAGCGTCTGGTGGCTTATGACGCCTTCTATCGGCCAGAAAGGGTCATCATTGAATACAACGGTATGTGGCAGGTAAGCAAGTTTGAAGAGATGCAGCTTCCAAAGGACTGGGGCCTTGTACAGCAGATCGTTACTGTAGATGCCAGTACCTTCCAGATTTACATGAATAACATGAAGTCTCTGTTTGTAGAAATGGTAAGAGGAGCAGATATGGTTCTCTTTAACCGCTGTACAAAGGACATGCCCTTGGCTTCTTTCAGAAGAAGCGTGAAGGTAGTGAATCAGTCTGCCGAAATTATTTTTGAGGATGATGAAGGCGAGATTGAAGATATTTTCGCTGAGAAAATGCCTTTTGATGTGGAAGCAGATGTCATTGACATTATGGATGAAGACTATGGCATCTGGTTTATTGACGCCATGGACCATCCGGAGACTTATGAAGGTAAAAAAGTATCCTTTACTGCCATGGTGCTGAAATCCAGAGAACTGCCAAAAAATGTTTTTGTGCCAGGAAGGATGGCCATGACCTGCTGTGCAGATGACACCAGCTTTATTGGATATATCTGCAGAACACCAGAGGCAAAAAACCTGAAGACAGGAAAATGGGTGAAGCTGGTAGCTGAGGTAGGATATGAATATGTAGAGTCTTATCATAAGGAAGGACCGGTGCTTACTGCCATTTCTCTGGAGCCTGCAGAACCTCTGGCTCAGGAGCTGGTATATTTTAATTAAGGAGAATCATATGTTTTTGATAGCAGGCCTTGGAAACCCAGGGAGACAGTATGAAAAGACCAGACATAATATGGGATTTGACACCATAGATGAATTAATTGAACGTCACAGGATTCCTCAGGGAGGGATTGCCCATAAGGCTATGTACGGCAAGGGAATTATCAACGGAGAAAAGGTGATTCTGGCAAAGCCCCTTACCTACATGAATTTAAGCGGAGACTCCCTCAGGGAATTCGTAAACTATTATAAACTGGACCCGGAATCAGAGATGATAGTTATTTATGACGATATCGATCTGGAGCCGGGGCAGATACGTATCCGCAAAAAAGGCAGTGCCGGAGGCCATAATGGGATCAAGAGCATTATCGCCCAGCTTGGCACTCAGAACTTTTACCGGGTGAAAGTCGGCGTGGGAGCAAAACCTAAGGGATGGGACCTAGCGGATTATGTACTGGGCCGTTTTTCACCTCAGGAAAGAGAATTGGTGGATCAGGCCATTATACAGGCAGCAGAGGCGGTGGAGATGATTCTTTCCCAAGGGATAGAAGCGGCTATGAACCACTATAACGGAGCTGCCAAAAAGAAAAAAGCAAAAACCCAGGAAGAGGCGGAAAGCCCGCAGGAGTAGATTATGCAGGTATTTATGCAGCCATTGGAAAATTTAACAGAGTACCAGGAGATACGGTCAAGACTTCCGAAAAACCGGGGAGTCCTTCAGCTCTCCGGCTGTGTGGAATCACAGAAAGCCCATATGATGTATGGGCTTTTTCGCGGTATGCAGAAAGATGCTAAAAGAGAAAATATGAATTGTCTCATCATAGCGGAGAACGATCTGAAAGCCAGGGAAATCTACGAAGATTACCGGATGTATGACCAGGAGGTTTACCTCTATCCGGCCAAGGACCTGATCTTCTTTCAGGCCGATGTACATGGAAATCTGCTGACAAGAGACCGGATGAAGGCGGTGGCTGCCCTTTTGGAGAAGAAAGGGGTTACTGTGATCACCAGTATAGGCGGCTGCATGGACTACCTTCTTCCTCTGGAGGTTATAAAGGACCATACCCTTGTGTTTAAAAGCGACAGTCCAGTAGAACTGGGGAAACTGAGAAAACAGCTTCTGGGTATGGGATATGAGGGAAACGCCCAGGCAGAGGCTCCGGGACAGTTTTCTGTCAGAGGCGGCATCATAGATATTTTTCCTCTGACTCTGGATAATCCGGTGCGGATCGAGTTGTGGGGAGATGAGATTGATTCTATACGAAGTTTCGACCCGGAAAGCCAGCGTTCTATAGAAAATCTGGAAGAAGTTACTATTTACCCGGCAGCAGAGATGGTCCTGGACCAGGAGGTCCTGGAAAAAGGTCTGAAGGCCATCGAAAAAGAGAAAAAAGCCATGGTAAAAAAATTCCGAGATGATTTTCTGACCGAAGAAGGGGCCAGGCTTACCCGGATGGTAGAAGAGGCTGTGGATAGCCTGAAAGAGTATCAGGACTTTTCAGCAGCAGAACATTTTGTACGGTATTTTTATAAGAATGCGGTAACTTTTCTGGATTATTTTCCCACAGAAGATACTCTGGTATTTCTGGATGAGAGCAATCGACTGACGGAACAGGGGAATGCCATTGAAACAGAATTTCGGGAGAGCATGGAGCATCGGCTGGAGAAAGGATACCTTCTGGCCGGACAGACAGATCTGCTCATGCCCTGCCGCCAGGTGATCCAGAACATAAATAAGAAAAACTGCGTATCTTTGTGTACCATGGAACAGCAGAGAGGAGACTGGGATATCCGGGAGCAGTTTTATACTACAGTAAAATCTGTCAGTCCCTACAACAACAGCTTCGAGCTGCTGGTTAAGGACATGGAATACTTTAAGAAAAATGGATATCAGGTTTTACTTCTTTCCCCTTCACGTACCAGAGCTGCCAGACTGGCAAAGGACTTAAGCCAGGAAGGACTGAACAGCTTTTACACAGAAGATATGGACCGGACCATTGCTCCGGGAGAAATTATGACAGCTTTTGGCCACGCCAGGAGAGGCTTTGAGTATCCTCTCATCAAGTTTGTGCTGATAACGGAAACAGATATCTTCGGACAGGAAAAGAAGAAAAAGAGGAAGAAGACAGAATACAGCGGCAAACGTATCCAGAATTTCAGCGAGCTGAGCGTTGGTGATTATGTGGTCCATGAAAATCATGGACTGGGAATCTATAGAGGAATTGAGAAGATTGATGTAGACCGGGTAGCTAAGGACTACATTAAGATTGAGTATGGAGATAACAGTACCCTGTATATCCTTCCCAATCAGCTGGACCTGCTTCAGAAATATGCAGGAGCTGACGCTAAAGCCCCTAAGCTGAATAAGCTGGGAACCCAGGACTGGAATAAGACAAAGACAAAGGTAAAAGGCGCAGTCAAGAATATCGCCAAAGATCTGGTGGCCCTTTACGCTGCAAGGCAGGCCCAGTCCGGCTATCAGTATGGAAAAGATACCGTATGGCAGAGGGAATTTGAGGAAATGTTTCCTTTTGAGGAGACAGAAGACCAGCTGGCAGCCATAGAGGCCACCAAGGGAGATATGGAGAGCACTAAGATCATGGACCGTCTGATCTGCGGAGACGTGGGATACGGCAAGACGGAGATTGCCATCCGGGCTGCCTTTAAGGCGGTTCAGGAAAGCAAACAGGTGGTATATCTGGTGCCCACTACCATTCTAGCCCAGCAGCATTATAATACATTTGTCCAGAGAATGAAGGACTTCCCTGTGCGGATTGACCTTCTGTGCAGGTTCCGTACTCCGGCAGAACAGAAGAAGACCATTGAAGACCTTAAGAAAGGCCTGGTGGATATTGTCATAGGCACCCATCGTGTCCTTTCCAAAGATATAAAGTATAAAGATCTGGGACTTCTGATCATTGACGAGGAGCAGCGTTTTGGGGTTACCCATAAAGAAAAGATTAAAAAACTAAAGGAAAATGTAGACGTTCTCACACTGACTGCCACACCTATTCCCAGAACCCTTCACATGGGCCTGATCGGTATCCGGGACATGAGCGTACTGGAAGAAGCACCTATGGATAGAATGCCTATCCAGACATTTGTTATGGAATACAATGAAGAACTGGTCCGGGAGGCGATAACCAGGGAGCTGGCCAGAGGCGGTCAGGTGTATTATGTATACAATCGGGTGAATGACATTGACGAGATCGCCAACCGGGTGGCAAAACTGGTACCGGAGGCTAATGTGGCCTTTGCCCATGGGCAGATGCGGGAGCACCAGCTGGAGAAGATCATGTATGGCTTTATTAACGGGGATATTGACGTACTGGTATCCACTACTATTATTGAGACAGGGCTGGATATTTCCAATGCCAATACCATGATTGTCCACGATGCAGACCAGATGGGACTTTCTCAGCTTTACCAGCTTCGTGGCCGTGTGGGCCGCTCTAACAGAACAGCCTATGCCTTCCTTATGTACCGCAGAAATAAAATGCTCAAAGAAGTTGCAGAGAAAAGGCTCCATGCTATTCGGGAATTTACAGATCTGGGCAGCGGATTTAAGATTGCCATGCGGGACCTGGAAATCCGTGGAGCGGGAAATCTTCTGGGTGCTGAGCAGCATGGCCATATGCAGGCAGTGGGTTATGACCTGTACTGTAAAATGCTGGACGAGGCAGTGAAAGAGGCAAAAGGCATTAAACAACAGGAAGACTTTGAGACTGCCATTGATCTGGAACTGAACGCCTTTATCCCGCCGAAATATATTCCCAATGAATATCAGAAGCTGGATGTATATAAACGTATTGCAGCTATTGAGTCGCAGGAAGAGTATGAAGATATGCAGGAAGAACTTATGGACCGGTTCGGAGAGCCTCCTAAAGCAGTGGAGAATCTTCTGGCAATAGCAGCCCTTAAGGCTCTTGCCCATAAGGTTTATATTACAGAAATCAAGCAGACAGGAAAAGACGTAAAAATTATAATGTTTAAACGGGCAAAACTGGACCCGGCAGGATTTCCTGGAATCTTGGAAAAATATAAGAATAATCTGAAGATGCATTTGGAAGAGCCGCCTTATTTCCAGGTTTCCCTTAAAGGAAGAAAACCAAAAGAAACCCTGGATGTGCTGGTGTTTCTGAAAAGTATCCTAACAGATTTTCTTCCATTGGCGGAGGAATAAGGCTTTCACAGTATGTTCACATTCTTCGGGGAAAATGGCTCTTGCCCCGGAGAATAAAAGCGTCTATAATGGGAAAAGGACATTTTTTGTAACTACAGGAGGAGATTATGAATAAAGCAGCTAAGAAAATAACAGGTGTTCTTCTGGCGGGAGCATTGGGAGCAGCGGCTCTGGCAGGATGTAATACTCCTATGGATGGGACCCAGCCTCTCCTTACTTCCGGGGAAGATACCATAACTGTAGGAACCGGAAACCTGATGCTGAGGATGAATCAGGCGACTATGCTATCTTATTATTCTATGATGGGAGGCAGCACCACTGGAATCTGGTCTCAGGATTCAGGAGAAGGAGAGACCTACGGAGATACGACCAAGGCAAATGTGCTGGATGAACTGGAGAACATGCTGGTCCAGAAACAGCATGCAGCAGATTATGATGTGTCCATTTCAGAGGAAGAGCAGAGTAAGATTGAAGAGGCGGCCAAGGCCTTTATGGATGCCAATACAGAAGAAACCATCCAGACTTTATCAGTTACTCAGTCAGATGTGGAGACACTTCTGGAGCTTTATACCTATCAGACAAAGATGTATGACCCGATGGTAGCAGATGTAGATACAAATGTAGAAGATTCTGAGGCTGCCCAGAGCAGGATTACTTACTGCAGGATTGATATCAGCGATACCCAGAATGACGACGGAACTACAACACCTCTTACAGACGAAGAAAAACAGGCCAAGAAAGACCAGGCCCAGGCTATCCTGGATCAGCTTCAGGCCTCTGCAGATCCGGCCAGTGCAGATATGGACGCTATTGCCAAAGGTGTCAGCGAGGACCTTAATGCAGTAGACAATACTTTCGGTGATGATGACACGCTTCTGGATGATAAACTGAAAGAAGCAGCAAAAACCCTTCAGGACGGACAGGTTTATGGTGAGGTAGTGGAAGGAGAGAACGCATATTTCGTAGTAAGAATGGACAGCGTTCTGGACAGAGAGGCTACAGACCAGGAGAAAGAATCTATTGTATCTGAAAGACAGCAGGAAGCATATAATGACCTTCTGGACCAGTGGAAAGAAGAAACAGATATAACTGTTAATAACGACCAGTGGGAGAAAGTCACGCTTACAGATACAGAGCAGTATACCATTAAACAGCCTGAGACAGAAGAAAGTACAGAAGACAGTACCTCTGATACCACAGAGAGTACAGGCGATACTGAGGCCGCAGAGGATACAACAGGTGAGACAGAAGAAGCTGCATCTGAAGAGAGCCAGACAGAAGGCTCCACAGATACGCAGACAGAGGACGGAAGTTCAGAAGAAGCGGCAGAATAACCAAAAAAACAGCCCCCTGTGTAAAAGAGATAGAGGCTTTTACACAGGGGGTTTTTCAGCAGTTTTATATACGGTTACGAGATTTTTCAAAGGCATGGATCCAGTCTGACTTCAGAAAATAGATGAAAAATACAATAGAACTTAAAGTCCAGGTCAAAGGATAAGCCCAGAAGATCACCCTTATATCGGGAATCAGCTTTACGGTGATCGTTATGTAAGTTACCCGGATGATGCACCAGCATGCCAGCATGACCAGCATCGGCACGGTGGACTTTCCTGCACCCCGTAAAATTCCGGCCATACAGTGGGAAAAGGCAAGGAGAAAATAAAATAAGGTGACTACACGGGCCTGAGCTGTGCCATAGGAAATTACTTCCGGAGTGCTGCTGAAGGCAGAAATCAGCACAGGGGCCAGTCCATAAATCACCAGGCCAATAAGTTCCGCAAGGGTAATAGAACAGACAACCCCAAAGACAGCACCTTTTTTGGCCCGCTGGTATTCCTTTGCTCCTAAATTCTGGCTGATAAAAGTGGTAAGGGCCAGGGCAAAGCAGGTGATAGGAAGAAATCCGAAGCCTTCTACTTTAGAGTAGGAACCACAGCCGGCTACAGCCATTTCTCCGAACTTGTTAATGTTGGACTGGACCACAACATTTGCCAGAGAAATAATAGAGTTCTGCAGTCCTGCCGGAAGGCCGTTTGCGATGATCTGCCGCAGGACCAGAAAATCCAGACGGATTTTGGAAAGGCGTACCCGATATTCTTCAGGACTTCTCATAAGCTGCCACAGACAGAGAAAAGCACTGATAAACTGGGAGATAATGGTGGCCAGAGCTGCAGAGCCTACTCCCAGGTGAAAGACGCCTACAAAAAGCAGGTCCAGCACAATGTTCACTATAGAGGAAATTACCAGGTAGATCAGAGGATGACGGCTGTCTCCTACAGACTGGAGGATTCCCACCATAAAGTTATACATGACGAAAGCCAGGGAACCGCTGAAGTAGATCCGGAAGTAGGTAATAGAATTGGGGAGGACTTCTGAAGGCGTACCCATAAGGACTAAAATCTGAGGCGCCGCCAGAACGCCTACAACAGTGAGAAGAATTCCGGAAATAAGCCCCAGAGCCATAATGGTATGGATGGCTCTCTGGACAATATGAAATTTCTTGGCGCCGTAATACTTGGCTACCACTACGCCTGCACCGATAGCAAGACCGTTAAAAAATCCCACCATGAGAAAGATCAGATTTCCTGAGGAGCTTACCGCAGCCAAAGCGGTGCTGCCCAGGAATCTTCCCACAATGAGAGAATCCGCTGTATTATAAAGCTGCTGGAAGAGATTGCCGAAGAAAAGCGGTATGGCAAAAAAAACGATCCTTTTCCAGATAGGACCAGTGGTCATAGAAACTGCTGAAGAATTACTGCTCATGATATTGTATGTCCCCCTTCTGTCTTAATAGTTCAGCTATGCATAGTATAGTTCTGCACAAGAAAAAAAGCAATCCAAAGTCACAGAATCTTGCCCCTATCCCGACGGGAGGAGTATAATATTATAAATGTTTTGAGGATTGCGGGAGCACATAGTGCGGAGCAATCAGGTATCATAATATTAAGAAAAGAAGGTTATATTCATGTATATATCAGATTTACATATCCACTCCAGGTTTTCCAGGGCTACCAGCAAGGAAGGGGACCCGGAACATCTGGAACTCTGGGCCAGGAAAAAGGGAATCCATCTGGTGGGAACGGGAGATTTTACACACCCTCAGTGGAGAGAAGAGCTTAAAGAAAAACTGGAACCTGAAGGAAACGGTGTGTACAGGCTGAAAAAGGAATATCAGATTCAGGACGGCATGACGCCGGATAATATAGAACCGCGATTTGTGGTAACCGGGGAAATCAGTTCCATTTATAAGAAGAATGACAAGACTCGGAAGGTACATAACCTTCTGATACTTCCTGGCCTGGAAGAAGCAGACCGCCTCTCTGCCAGGCTGGAGGAAATTGGAAACATTCATTCTGACGGACGGCCTATTCTGGGCCTTGACTGTCGGGATCTTTTAGAGATTATGCTGGAGACAGCAGAGACGGGAATCTTCGTTCCAGCCCACATATGGACGCCTCATTTCGCTATGTTTGGGGCTTTCTCCGGATTTGATACCGTGGAGGAGTGCTTTGAAGACCTGACCCCTTATATTCATGCAGTGGAGACCGGTCTTTCTTCAGATCCGTCTATGAACTGGAGAGTTTCTGCTCTGGACAGATACCAGCTGATATCCAATTCAGACGCCCACTCTCCGGGAAAACTGGGAAGAGAGGCCAATCTGATGGATACGGAGCTTTCTTACGAAGGCCTTTGGAAGGCCATTCAGACAGGAGAAGGTCTGGAGGGAACCATTGAGTTTTTCCCGGAAGAAGGAAAATATCATTATGACGGCCACAGAAAATGCCATCTCTGCCTTTCTCCTGCCCAGACTAAGGAATATCAGGGACGCTGCCCGGTATGCGGGAGAAAACTGACGATCGGTGTGGAACACCGGGTAGAAGAGCTGGCAGACCGCCCGGAAGGTTTTATCAGGGAAAACGCCAGAACCTTTGAATCCCTTATGCCCCTTCCGGAGCTGATCGCTCAGGCCACAGGCCACTCTGCAGCAAGTGCCAAGACAGAGAGACTCTATGGAGAAATGCTGAAGGCCCTGGGGACAGAATTTGAGATCCTGCGGAAGGTACCGGTGGAAGATATCCAGAAACAGGCAGGATATTTTATAGGAGAAGGGATCCGGAGACTTCGTGAAGGCAAGGTGGAACGTCATCCTGGGTTTGACGGAGAATACGGGACCATTAAGCTTTTCCGGGGAAGTGAACTGGAAGATACTCAGGGGCAGATAAGCCTTTTCGATGGATTTGGACTTGAAGGATTCTCTCAGACAGAAGGAGTGCAGGAGGAGAATAAGGCATCTTTTCAGGCTGAGCCGGGGCACAATACAGTGGGAGCAGAATCTGACCAAGGCTCTTCAGGGGAGGATGAAGCCGGAGAGACTGGGAAGGGTACAGAAGTCCTTCCTGCATTAAATGAGCGGCAGCAGGAGGCAGTGGAAAGTATCCATCCGGTTACAGCAGTCATTGCAGGTCCGGGTACAGGGAAGACCAAGACTCTGATAGAGAAAATCCTTTACCTCATAGAGAGAAGAAGAGTAAAACCCTCGGAGATCACAGCAGTGACCTTTACAAATAAAGCTGCCCAGGAGATGAGGGAGCGTCTGGAGCGGGAACTGGGAAATAAAAGAGCCCTGAAACAGATCCAGATCGGCACCTTTCATTCTATCTGCCTGGATATACTCAGAGAACAGGGGAAAGATTTTACCCTTGCAGATGAGATCCAGGTAAAGGAACTGGCCCAGGAGACCATAGATACCTGGAATATGAAGATATCTGTAAGAGACTTTCTTTCTGAAATCTCCCTGTATAAGTCTGCGCCGGGAGAAAGAAAGTTCCCTGACCAGGTTTGGGAAGAAGCCTTTAACTATTATCAGAAACTCTTAAAAGACGGAAAACTGGCAGACTTTGATGACCTGCTTTTAAGAGCTTTGAGTCTGGCCCGGCTTTCTGAGAATCAGGAATATAAGAAAAGATTTACATACCTTCTGGTAGATGAATTTCAGGACGTGAACCCTGTCCAGTACAGACTCATGCTGGAATGGGCAAAAGCAGGCAGGGAGCTTTTTGTAATCGGTGATCCTGATCAGGCTATTTACGGATTCCGTGGTTCAGATTCCCGGTGCTTTACCCGTCTTGGAGAAGACAGACCCGATACCAGAACGATTTACCTGGAAGAAAACTATCGGTCCGTTTCTTCAGTGGTGGATGCGGCTATGGCAGTGATTTCCAAAAATCCGGGGGAGGCAAGACATCTGAGAGCCTGCAGGGGAGATGGGGAAAAACTTCGGGTAGTAGAGACTGCCTCGGACCTTTCTGAGGGAATTTTTGTAGCCAAAGAAATCAACCGCCAGACCGGCGGTCTGGACATGCTGGACGTTCAGACTGGACTTCAGGCAGAGGCGGAACGGAGACAGAGAAGCTTTTCCGACATTGCCGTTCTGTGCAGGACCCACCGGCAGTTCCGGATCCTGGAAAAATGTCTGTCTCAGGAGGGGATTCCCTATGTGACTGTGGGAAGAGGAGACTTTCTGCTGGATCCTGCAGTGAGAGGAACCGTCAGTTTCTTCAAAAGCCTTGAGGAAGATGATCCTCAGACAAAAGGACTTGCCTTAAAACTTCTCTGGGGATTATCCGATACAGAGGTGGCGGACAGTGTGTATCAGGAGGCAAAGAAAAAATATCTGCCCCAGATGAAGAAATATAAACCGGAAAAGATCCTGAAATCCTGGCAGGAGGACATGAACTTTAAGAAAAATGCTGCTGTGACCAGACTTTATCAGACGGCCCTTCAATATTCCACTATGGAAGAATTCCTCCGTGACCTGTCTCTGGGTGAGGAAGGAGATCTTGTCCGCCGGCCGCAGAAAAGCTACAGTGCCGGGGCTGTCACCCTTATGACCCTTCACGGCTCCAAAGGACTGGAATTTCCCCTTGTATTTCTCTGCGGAGCACAGGAAGGGATCCTCCCTCTGGAAAAGGCAGATTACCCCACAGATCTCGAGGAAGAGAGAAGACTTTTCTTCGTAGGCATGACAAGAGCCAGGGATCAGTTGATCCTCACCTACGTAAAGGAACCGTCCCCTTTTCTGGAAGATATGCCGGAAGGAGCTGTTTTAAGGGAAAGAGCTGGAAAACAGAAAGAGGAAAAGGAAGGAGAGCAGATGAGCCTGTTCGATTTTCTGAAGGAATAAGTCAAAACCCCGATTAAGCATATGGGGCATCAAGCCAGCAGCGATGCAAGCATGCACGCTTGGCTCGCTGCTGGCGGAAATAAAGGATTATAAACATAAAAGGCTGTCCCATTAAGTCAGAGTCCGGAATACTTACTTCCTGTGACCCAGGCTTAATGGGGCAGCCTTTCATCTTGTGAATCTGACGGAGTATGGCAGGTGAACCTGATATACGGACTTCTGCGCCAAGACCGGAGCAACTACTGGATTACTGCTCTGCCTTTGCCAGTTCTAAAGCTTTGGCAAGCTGATCCGGACAGGAAGTGCCTCTTCCACCGCAGTCAGTGCCCTTTAATCTGGCGATTACATCATCAATTTTCATTCCCTGGACCAGGCTGGCAATGCCTTTTGTATTGCCGTTGCAGCCTCCGTTGAATTTTACAGATTTTATTGTATCGCCGTCCAGTTCAATATCGATGCTCCGGGAACAGACGCCTTTTGTTTTATAAACCATGTTTGATTCCTCCTTACGATCGTTTTTTTGACTAAGTCATTATAGCATGTAGGGAAAGAAAAGTAAAACGCCTGTAGAAAAACCAGGGGAAAAAGAGTAAAATAGGTTACAGTTCACATATCGCCGCGAATGGGCGGCAGCTCATAAAGAAAAGCAGGAAAGAGGTATATTAAATGAAAGTTATAGGAATTATCGGAGCCATGGAAGAAGAAGTGGCTATGTTAAAGGAAAAAATGACTGAGGTAACAGTTAAGGAAAAAGCCGGAATGGAATTTTTTCATGGACAGTTAAAAGGCCATGAGGCTGTAGTGGTACGCTCAGGTATCGGAAAAGTAAACGCAGGAATCTGCACCCAGATCCTGGTGGACGACTTCCATGCAGAGGCTGTGATCAATACAGGGATCGCAGGCTCTCTTAAAGCGGAGATCAATATCGGAGATATTGTACTGTCCACAGACACCATGCAGCATGATGTGGATGCCAGAGAGTTCGGCTATCCGGCAGGTCAGATTCCCAGGATGGATACCCTGGCTTTCCCGGCAGATGAAGATCTGCGGAATCTGGCTGCTAAAGTCTGCGCCCAGGTAAATCCGGAGATTGGCGTCTGGGAAGGACGGGTAGTCAGTGGAGATCAGTTTATTGCTGACAAAAAGAAAAAGGAAGAGATCATTTCTATTACCGGGGGAAGCTGTACGGAGATGGAAGGTGCAGCTATCGGACAGGCCGCCTATCTGAACCATATCCCCTATCTGGTGATCCGGGCTATCTCTGACAAAGCCGATGACAGTGCCCAGATGGACTATCCAACCTTTGAAAAACAGGCCATTCTCCACAGTGTCCGCCTGGTAGAGAATATGATGGGCCTGCTGGATTAAGAGAGAATTTGTCGAGCGATTTTTGTTTTCAAAAGGAACCAGGCGCTATATAATGAAACCAAAGGATTCCCCCTACAGCCGGCCAGGGGGACAGGCCTAAAAAGAGCGGACAGAAGCAGGACGTGGACATGCCTGTCAGTCTTCCGCCGAAATCAAGGAGGAATTATGGAGCGCCTTATTTTTTACTGGGGTGCCTGCCTTATGGGACTTTTTTGTCTTATAAGTATGCTGGCAGTTTATAACAGCAACAAAAGAGTATTGAAGGATCTGAAACAGCCAGGAGAGGAAAAAGACAAGTGGCTGATGGCTTTTATGCTGGAACACCAGAAACTTCTGAAAGAAAACACCAGAATACACAACCCTTCGGTTTATGTAGTAAAGAGAATGAGAGGACGAAAGATAGGACCCTGGAGCATCCGCCAGATGAAGAATATATCCTGGGGAACTTTCATCCTCTCTTTTTTATTTGCCGGACTTCAGATCCTGTACGCCTGGCCGCCTCAGACAGGTCTGATCACTATCTCATTTTTGGGGCGGGAGACCACAGTGTTTACCTTTTCCATGGTGGCAGGAATCTGTACGGAGGTCTTTCTCCTGGCCCTGCGGATGGTAATGGGCATAGGATATCAGGAAGATGTAATAGAAACCAGCCTATTGGACTATGTAGAGAACCGGTGGCGGGAGCCGGCAAAGATCATTCCCCTGGAAAATGCCAGAAGCTCCAATGCCCGGGTGCAGAAAAAGAAAGAAAAGGAAAAGGATACACAAGCATCCAGAGACAGCCGTGACAAGGCTGCCAGACAGATGGAACAGGGAATCCTGGAGGCGGCGGCTACAGACAGCAGATATAGTCATCTGCTGAATAAAGAGGAGGAAGCAATCGTAAAGGATGTAATTAAAGAATTTCTAACTTGATAAACAGAAAGGGATTTGCTAAACTTAAAGCAGAAATAATTTCGCAAAGGAGAAGATGAAAATGGGAAATAAAGTGACATTTGACTACTCTAAGGCAGCAAACGTTGTCCGCGAAGAAGAAGTAGCGGCAATGAAAAAGATGACAGAAACAGCAAAAGAAGTCCTGGTGACAAAGACAGGACTGGGAAATGATTTCCTGGGCTGGATCGACCTTCCTGTGGACTATGACAAAGAAGAGTTTGACAGGATCAAAAAGGCTGCAAAGAAAATCCAGGAAGATTCTGAGGTACTTCTTGTTATCGGAATCGGCGGTTCCTACCTGGGTGCCAGAGCAGCTATTGACTTTCTGAATCATCCTTTCTACAACAATTTGAGTAAAGAGGACAGGAAGACTCCGGAAATCTATTATGTAGGAAATAATATCAGCGGTGCATATGTGAAAGGCCTGGCTGAGGTAGTCGGGGACAGAGACTTTTCCATTAACGTTATCTCCAAATCCGGTACTACTACAGAACCTGCGATCGCATTCCGTTTCTTTAAAGAAATGATGGAAAATAAATATGGCAAAGAAGAAGCGGCTAAAAGAATCTATGCCACTACTGACAAGGCAAAGGGCGCTTTAAAGACCCTGGCCAACGAAGAAGGATATGAGACCTTCGTAGTGCCTGATGATGTAGGCGGCCGTTTCTCTGTGCTTACCGCAGTAGGACTTCTTCCTATCGCTGTAAGCGGTGTTTCTATAGACAAGCTTATGGAAGGCGCTGCTTCAGGAAGAGAGCTGGCTTTAAATACCCCATATGAGGAAAATGACGCTATGCTCTACGCAGCAGTCCGGAATATCCTTCATAAAAAAGGCAAATCTGTGGAGATCCTGGCTGATTATGAGCCTACCCTTCACTATGTGGCTGAGTGGTGGAAACAGCTTTATGGAGAAAGCGAAGGAAAAGACCAGAAAGGCATTTATCCTGCTTCAGTAGATTTTACCACGGACCTTCATTCTCTGGGACAGTTTATCCAGGACGGATCTAGGATCATGTTCGAAACAGTTCTGGCTGTGGAAGAGCCTAAGGAGGACGTAGTGATCAAAGAAGAAGCCAGCGATCTGGACGGCTTGAACTACCTGGCAGGAAAGGGCATGGATTTTGTAAATAAGAGTGCCATGAACGGAACGATTCTGGCTCATACAGATGGAAACACACCAAATCTTATGGTGAAGATCCCGAAACAGGACGAGTTCTATCTGGGACAGCTTTTCTATTTCTTTGAGTTTGCCTGCGGCCTCAGCGGCTACATTACAGGAGTGAACCCATTTAACCAGCCTGGAGTAGAAAGCTATAAAAAGAACATGTTCGCATTGCTGGGAAAACCAGGATATGAGGACAGAAGAGAAGAGTTATTAAAGAGATTATAATTTTCAGACATAGGCCATAGCTGGCATGCAGGCATGGGGAGTGTCATCTTCCCCGGCCTGTGTATTCATAAAATAAAAATACGGGGCTGCAGTGCAAAGGAAAATCTGCTGTGATTTTATCCTTTGTACAGCGGCCCCGTATCTTTATTACCCAGGAAACATCCTTTCCTGAAGACATCATCTATGAGGTGAAACTCAGCGGCACAGTAAAAAAGCTTCTACAGCCTTTACAGCGTCATCTTCATCCTCTCCCTGGGCAGTAACTTTTACAGAAACTCCTTTTGAGAGATCAAAAGCCATAACGCCCATGATACTTTTGGCATTTACCTGTTTGTTTCCACATGATAATTCAACCTTGCTCTGAAACTGACAGGCAGTACGAACCAATTCAGAGAATGGATGCTGACAGGCTTTTTCTAAGTCAGATATAGTGATCGTGATTTCTCTCATCTGTTGTCCCTCCTTCTGCTGGCTGCATAAAAATACATTTTTCCAGTATTATATAGCAAACATACCAATGTTTCAAGAAAAAAACTTATTCTGTGTCCGTATTTTACGGATATGGATTATTATAATTTGTCTTTTCCATGGATAAAATATCTCTGTGTAGATTTAAAGGAGGAAGACATGAGTATTGACTACAAATCGATTGGCAAACGGATTAAAGCTGCACGTATACGCTTAGATATGACCCAGGAACGTCTGGCAGAACAGGTAAATCTTTCTCCCAGTCATCTCAGCAACATTGAGACCGGTACAACGAAAGTAAGTCTGTCTACCATTGTGAAACTGGCAAATGCGCTTCATGTATCAGTGGACGGATTGCTGGCGGACAGTGTTGTACAGTCTAAGGCTGTATTTGAACAGGATATTCAGACAATTCTCAGCGACTGTGATGACTATGAGATCAGAGTGATCGCAGATATTGCGGCTGCCACAAAAAAGACGCTCCGAAAAGAAGCAGAACTAAAGAAGACGTGGAAAAAGCCGGGATAATTCCATACGTGGGGTATTCCCCGGCCGTATTTCCTCTCAGTCTTCTTCTATGATCTGCAACTGAAAATAATCAAAATCCAGTATTTCTATAAAATTATCCTGAGAAAATCTCACCTTGGAAAATCTCTGGAAGTCCTTGATATTGGCGTCCAGCCAGATAGGGGCAGCCAGATCGAATTCGTGACACAGCGTATCCAGGGCATGAAAAACTTTCTTTGTCCTGCTGTCTTTGGAATCATCACAGACTACCATGCTTTTCAGGATATGTGTATCTTTATAAATACTTCCCATTATACGAAACATAGCATTTCCTTTCTGAAGAACTTTTATCCTTTACTCTTCGGCTACATTATAGAAAATCAAAAAGCAGCTGTAAAGTCTCTTTCGCCTTTTTGCAGCCGATTGTGCAGTTTGCTTACAGAAATTATGAAAAACTGTCAAAATGACAGGAAGGCGAAGGTTTTTGTTTATGCTTACTAAGAGTCCTGACAATCTTTGTGGAATTGAACTATGGAAAAAAAGGGCGGATAGGGGTATACTGAGAACAGTTCAGAAGCAGGACATATAACTATTTTAGGAGGAAATGAAAAATGGCAAGTTTATCATTGCAGCATATTAACAAAACTTACCCAAACGGATTTGAAGCAGTTAAAGATTTTAACCTTGAAATCGCAGATAAAGAATTTATCATCTTCGTAGGACCTTCAGGATGTGGTAAATCCACAACCCTTCGTATGATTGCCGGACTGGAAGAAATCTCTGGCGGTACATTAAAGATTGGTGATAAAGTAGTAAATGATGTAGAGCCAAAAGACAGAGATATCGCAATGGTATTCCAGAACTACGCTCTGTATCCTCATATGACAGTTTATGATAACATGGCATTTGGTCTGAAACTGAGAAAAGTTCCTAAAGATCAGATCGACAAAATGGTTAAAGAAGCAGCTAAGATCCTTGACCTGGAGAAACTGTTAGACCGTAAACCGAAAGCTCTTTCCGGTGGTCAGAGACAGCGTGTTGCTATGGGACGTGCTATCGTGCGTGAGCCTAAAGTATTCCTTATGGACGAGCCTCTGTCAAACCTGGATGCAAAACTTCGTGTTCAGATGCGTACTGAGATCTCAAAACTTCATGAGAGACTGGGCGCTACCATCATCTACGTAACCCATGACCAGACAGAAGCTATGACTCTTGGTACAAGAATCGTAGTTATGAAAGACGGTGTTGTTCAGCAGGTTGATACACCTCAGACATTATACAATGCTCCTTGCAATCTGTTCGTTGCAGGTTTCATCGGATCTCCTCAGATGAACTTCTTAGATGCAACTGTTCATGTAAAAGGCGATGATGTTCAGCTTCAGATCGGCAAGACAATCCTTCATGTTCCGGCTTCCAAGAAGAAAGCTCTTGTTGACGGCGGATATGATGGAAAGACCGTTGTTATGGGTATTCGTCCAGAGCATGTATACGATGATGAAGCTCGTATCCAGGCATTCCCGAACAGCGTAATCGAAGGAAAGATCACTGTTTACGAATTACTTGGTGCTGAAGTTTATCTGTATTTTGATACAGAAGGATTCTCCATGACAGCAAGGGTTAATCCTCGTACAACAGCAAGATCCGGTGATACAGTTAAATTCGCTCTGGATATGGAAAAGATTCACATCTTCGATAAAGAAACAGAGCAGGTTATCACAAACTAAATTCGAATATGGAAATCAACGGAGAATGTCCGTTGTTGCCAATAAAAGAAAAAGACAGGATGCTTATGCATACCTGTCTTTTTCTTATGAAAAAATGGGATTTTGGTTCGCTGTTCATTCGTCCAGAAGAAGAGAGTTGGGGAGAGTGGGATTGAAATTTTTACCCATACTTTTTACGGAGTGGGAGGCCAGCACATAGTTTTTCGGAAGATCTCTGGGGGAAAATCCTGTAAATTCCCGGAATACCCGATTAAAATGCCGGATTGTATCAAATCCGCAGCAGGAAGCGATATCAGTAATAGAAAGATGCCGGTCATTGTGGTTCAATAAATGTATGGCTTTTTCCAGTCGGATGATATTCAGATACTGGGAAAAGGTCATGCCGGAAACAGTCTTAAAAAACCGTGAAAAATAAGGCTTGGACAGCCCCATAAAGGCAGCGGCGTCCTCAAAGGTGATGTAACTGCACTTTTCTGAGATTTCCCCCAGAAGGTTCTTGTAGTTTTCCATTGTACTGCTGTCACGGCTTTGGCTGCGGCGGATCAGAGGTTCGCCCCGGAAGATCTCCAGCATGAGCATAGTAAGAAGACTCCGGACCTTCAGATCAAAATATTGGTCCTGACGGGAAAGTTCCTTTTTTATCTCTTTATAGTAGTCTTTGATAAAGGGACTGGGAGTAAGGTGGGGGACCTGGGGCCTTTGGCCCGGGGCGATCTCTTCCAGGATCCTTGCGTCAAACATAATGATTTCCGTAATACTGGACGGGCTCCCTTTTATGTAGTGGATCTCTTTGCTGTCGATAAAAAAGCCATCTCCTTCTTTCAGATTATGGACGGCATTGTTCAGGGAAACCGTGACCTGATCTTTTTCTATATATAAAAGCTCACATTCCATATGCCAGTGGGGAAGGTTGTGGAGATTTTCATATCTTCCTGCCCAGACACTGCCTCTTCCTTTATGTTCCCGATGTTCAAAGTTAGCCAGCATTGAAATTCACCTGCCTTTTATTTCCCCGGGTAGAAGGACGGACAGCCCATCTTGGCCTTCAGGGATAATTATAGTATCTACTCTAACAAAAAAGATAATAAATGTCCATAAAGAAGTAATAGATTTCTTTTCTTTTTTCCTGTGGGGTCTATACTGAAATTATAGAAAAGCACGTTTTGATTTTATAAAAATGGGAGGTAATATTATGTTGAAAATGAAAGCGTACAAATTCTGGTTCTGTACAGGATCACAGGACTTATACGGACAGGAGTGTCTGGATCATGTGGCAGAACATTCCAAGATTATTGTGGACAGCCTGAATAAATCAGGGGTGCTGCCTTTTGAGGTAGTCTGGAAACCTACTCTGCTGACAAATGCTATGATCCGTCAGACGTTCAATGAAGCTAATGCAGATGAGGACTGTGCGGGAGTGATTACCTGGATGCACACTTTCTCTCCGGCAAAATCCTGGATCCTGGGACTTCAGGAGTTCAGAAAACCGCTGCTTCACCTTCACACCCAGTTTAACAGAGAGATTCCTTACGACACTATCGATATGGACTTCATGAATGAAAATCAGGCTGCTCATGGAGACAGAGAGTATGGACATATTGTCAGCCGTATGGGAATCGAGAGAAAAGTTATCGTAGGATTCTGGGATGATAAAGCAGTTCAGGAAAGAATCGCTTCCTGGATGAGAACCGCTATTGGCGTGATCGAGAGCAGCCACATCCGTGTTATGAGAGTTGCGGATAATATGAGAAATGTAGCCGTTACCGAAGGTGATAAGGTAGAAGCTCAGATCAAATTTGGCTGGGAAGTTGATGCCTATCCTGTTAATGAGATCGCAGAGGCTGTGGAAGCGGTATCTAAGGCAGACACAGATGCTCTGGTGGAGGAATATTACAGCAAATATGATATCCTGCTGGAAGGAAGAGATCCGGAAGAATTCAAGAGACACGTTGCCGTTCAGGCACAGATCGAGCTGGGATTTGAACGTTTCCTGGAAGAAAAGAATTATCAGGCTATCGTAACCCATTTTGGAGATCTGGGCAGCTTAAAACAGCTTCCTGGACTGGCTATCCAGAGACTTATGGAAAAAGGCTATGGCTTCGGGGGAGAAGGAGACTGGAAGACAGCAGCTATGGTCCGCCTGATGAAGATTATGACACAGGGGAAAAAGGATGCAAAAGGAACTTCTTTCATGGAAGATTATACCTATAATCTGGTTCCGGGAAAAGAAGGTATTTTGGAAGCTCATATGCTGGAAGTCTGCCCGACTATTGCAGACGGTCCTATCAGCATTAAGTGTCAGCCTCTTTCTATGGGAGACAGAGAAGACCCTGCAAGACTGGTGTTCACCTCTAAAACAGGCAAGGCTGTTGCAACTTCCCTGATCGATTTAGGTGACCGGTTCCGCCTGATTATTAATGATGTAGAGTGTAAGAAAGTAGAAAAGCCAATGCCGAAACTGCCTGTGGCAACGGCTTACTGGACTCCTGAGCCAAATCTTCAGACAGGAGCAGAAGCCTGGATTCTGGCAGGCGGTGCTCATCACACAGCTTTCAGCTATGACCTGACAGCAGAGCAGATGGGAGACTGGGCTGCTGCAATGGGCATTGAAGCAGTATATATTGACAAAGATACCAATATCAGAAACTTTAAGAATGAACTGCGCTGGAATGCAGCTGCTTTCAGACTTCACATTTAAAGAAATATTCAGGCCTGGAAACCTGAGATTTTTCTCTTTGGTTTTGTTGCGAATTCAAAAAAAATACGGTATTATAATATGTAAAAAGATTCGTGAGAAGCCAATTAAAGGAGAAAAGATATGATTTCAAGCCAAATTATACAGAAAACATTAGACGAATTACGGACGATCACCAGAATAGATCTGTGTGTGCTGGATGTGGACGGAAAGGTCAACTCATCTACATTCCCTGTGGAAAATGAAGACTTTGGAGACGTCAGAGCTTTTGCAGATTCCATGGCAGACAGCCAGGTGATGAGAGGCTATCATTTCTTTAAGATTTATGATAATCAGACGGTAGAGTATGTTTTGATCGCAAAGGGCAGCAATGAAGACGCCTATATGATCGGCAGAGTTGCAGTAGCTGAGATCCAGAATTTGATCGTGGCATATAAGGAACGGTTTGATAAGTCCAATTTTATCCAGAATCTTATACTGGATAATCTGCTTTTAGTAGATGTTTATAATCGGGCAAAGAAACTGCATATTGCTGTAGAAGCGAAGAGAGTTGTACTTCTGATAGAGACAAAAAATGAGAAGGACCAGGATTCTATAGAAATCCTGAAGAATCTTTTCGTGTCAAGGACCAATGATTTTATTACGGCTATTGATGAGAAAAATATCATTATTGTACGGAGTCTGGAAGAAAACGATGGATATGAAGAAATCGATAAGATCGCCAAGACCATTGTGGATATGCTTAATGCAGAAGCTATGTCTCAGGTACGTGTATCTTATGGGAATATCATTCATGAGATCAAAGATGTGTCCAGATCTTACAAAGAGGCCAAGATGGCTATGGACGTAGGTAAGATCTTCTATGTGGACAAGACTATTGTGGGCTATAATAATCTGGGAATCGGACGCCTGATCTATCAGCTCCCCATGCCTCTGTGTGAAATGTTTATGAAGGAGGTATTTGGAGGAAAGCTGCCGGATACCCTTGATGACGAAACGCTGAACACTATCAATAAGTTCTTTGACAACAGCCTGAATATTTCAGAGACCTCCAGACAGCTGTTTCTGCACAGAAACACGCTGGTCTACAGACTGGAGAAAATCCAGAAAAGTACGGGACTGGATATCCGTGTTTTTGATGACGCCCTCACATTTAAGATTGCCTTAATGGTATCCAGTTATATGGAATTTATGAAAAACCAAGACTGATTTTAAAAATATCCTGCTGCGGCCAGATATAATGCCGCAGCAGGATATTTTTTCTACCATAGGAAACGGTTTCCCAATGAAATAAAAAATGCTCCGTGAGAATTGTACGGAGCATGGCAAAGGTTTGAAATAATTGTATTATTGTATACAAACAATTTATTATGGTAAATTGCTTGCTTTTTAAATCAATAGAATCTATAATAATAAAAAACCTTTGAAATTGGAGGAAAATATCATGATAAATTTATATGACGGCGGTGCATGGCTGATCGACGGAAAAGAAGTTCTGCCGGACGGCCCTCAGGCCGGAGAGATTATTCAGAATAAATATGGTAAAGCGGCTCCGGATAAAAAGGAAGCGGCCAAGAATACCATTGCCTATTCTATTTTAAAAGACCATAACACCTCGCGGAATATGGAGGACCTGAGGATCAAATTCGATAAGCTGACCTCCCATGATATTACTTTTGTGGGAATCATTCAGACAGCCAGAGCTTCAGGACTGGAAAAATTTCCAATCCCCTATGTGCTGACCAATTGCCACAACTCTCTCTGTGCGGTAGGAGGTACTATCAACGAGGATGACCATATGTTTGGACTAACATGTGCAAAGCGCTACGGCGGAGTCTATGTACCTCCCCATCAGGCAGTGATCCATCAGTTTGCAAGAGAGATGCTGGCAGAAGGAGGAAAAATGATCCTTGGTTCTGACAGCCATACCCGTTATGGTGCTCTTGGAACCATGGCTATGGGTGAGGGAGGCCCGGAACTGGTAAAACAGCTTCTGGGAAGAACCTATGATATTAAATGTCCTCAGGTGGTAGGTATTTATCTTACAGGCAAACCGGTTCCCGGCGTAGGGCCTCAGGATGTGGCTCTTGCCATTATCGGGGCAGTCTTCGCAAATGGTTATGTGAAGAATAAAGTAATGGAATTTGTGGGTCCGGGCGTGGAAAATTTAAGTGCTGATTTCAGGATCGGCGTAGATGTCATGACCACAGAGACCACCTGTCTTTCTTCTATTTGGAAGACAGATTCGGAGATTAAAAACTTCTATGATATCCATGGAAGAGGCCAGGATTACAAAGAGCTGAATCCGGGACCAGTGACCTACTATGATGGCCTTGTGCATGTGGAGCTGGATAAGATCCGCCCGATGATCGCAATGCCGTTCCACCCCAGCAATACCTACACCATAGAAGAATTAAATGCAAATCTCATGGATATTTTGGATGATGTAGAGAAAAAAGCCCAGATCAGTCTGGACGGCAAAATCCCATATACTTTGAAAGATAAAGTACGGGACGGCAAACTGTATGTAGAACAAGGAATTATTGCTGGCTGTGCCGGCGGCGGATTTGAAAATATCTGTGACGCCGCAGATATTCTGAGAGGTGCCAGCATTGGGGCCGATGCGTTTACTTTAAGTGTGTATCCGGCCAGTACACCGATTTATATGGAACTGGCTAAGAATGGCGTCCTGGCTGATCTGCTCCAGACGGGAGCTGTAGTGAAGACTGCGTTCTGTGGTCCATGTTTCGGAGCCGGAGATACTCCTGCCAATAATGCACTGAGTATCCGACACTCTACCAGAAACTTCCCTAACAGAGAAGGCTCCAAGATCCAGAATGGACAGATTTCTTCTGTGGCGCTTATGGATGCCCGTTCTATTGCAGCAACAGCAGCAAATAAAGGACAGCTTACACCTGCTACAGAATTTGCGGGAGAATACAGACATCCTCAGTACTTCTTTGATAAAACCATCTATGAAAACAGAGTTTTTGACAGTAAAGGAAAGGCAGATCCTACAGTAGAGATCCAGTTTGGACCAAATATCAAGGACTGGCCGGAAATGCCGGGGCTGACAGAAAACCTTGTATTAAAAGTTGTTTCCGAGATCCATGATCCCGTAACAACTACAGATGAACTGATTCCTTCAGGAGAGACTTCTTCTTACCGTTCAAATCCTTTGAAGCTGGCTGAGTTTGCTCTTTCTAGAAAAGATCCGGATTATGTGGGGCTTGCCAAAGAGGTCCAGAAGGCGGAAAAGGCCAGAGAGGAAGGCGAGTGTCCTGTAAGCGCTCTGACTGAGCTTAAGCCTGTGTGGGATAAGATTAAAGAAAGTTATCCCGATATGAACCAGAATAATACAGGTGTGGGCAGCACCGTCTTTGCAGTAAAGCCGGGAGACGGGTCAGCCAGAGAGCAGGCTGCCTCCTGCCAGAAGGTACTTGGCGGCTGGGCAAATATTGCCAATGAATATGCCACAAAACGGTATCGCTCAAATCTGATCAACTGGGGTATGCTTCCATTTCTGATTCCGGAAGGGGATCTTCCATTTAAGAAAGGAGATTATCTCTATATTCCGGATATCCGCAGAGCAGTGGAGGAAGGAAGAAAAGAAATTAAAGCCTATACTGTAGGAGAAACTTTGACAGAGTTTACTCTGGGGCTGGGAGACATGACAGAGGATGAAAGAGAGATTATTCTGGAAGGCTGCCTGATTAATTATTATAGATCCGGAAAATAATTTGTGCGCACTTTGGACAGGCGTACGGGTTTATAGAGGAAAACAGGAATAAGGTTATGCCGCATAAAGTAATGGCGAGAGATATTTCTACCGGCTTTGTGCGGCGTTTTACCTTATGGGAAAAGTCCGGTACAGTTAAGAATGAAAGCTATGTTGTCGAAATATTGAATTTTTGAAATGTTATAATTGTATATAAAATTTTAAAATATGTAATTAATTTACAGCATAAATTAATAAGAAAAAATAAAATAAAAAAAATA
>UQSX01000009.1 GCA_900543715.1 uncultured Blautia sp.
AAGGGTCTTCAGATCCTCAACAGGAAAATATCCTCTGTAAGCAAGAGTAGAATATAAGCCGGGAGCTGTATGTCCTTTTGAAAGAACAAACCGGTCTCTGTCCGCTTTCTTTGGATTCTTTGGATCGATATTCATCTCTTCAAAGTATAAGTAAGTAAATAAGTCTGCTGCGGATAAAGACCCGCCGGGATGTCCCGCTTTTGCAGAATGTACAGCTGTGACGATACCCTTGCGGATCTCGTTAGCTGTCTTCTGAAGTTCTAACTTGTTCATTTATTTTCCTCCTGAAATAAGATTATTCCCCAAATACAGCAATATAATCCTTTTTAAACTTTTCGATACCTGCGTCTGTCAGTGGGTGATGTGTCATCTGCTCCAGTACCTTGTAAGGAACAGTTGCAATATCAGCTCCTGCCAGAGCGCACTGGGTTACATGAACCGGATGACGAACGCTGGCGGCGATGATCTCTGTAGAAATATCAGCAACCGCAAAAATGTCTGCAATAGTCTCAATAAGTTCTACACCGTCTGTGGAGATGTCGTCCAGTCTTCCTAAAAACGGAGATACATAGGTAGCTCCTGCTCTGGCAGCCAGCAGTGCCTGGTTTGCTGTAAAGATCAATGTCACATTTGTCTTGATCCCTTCTGAAGCCAGTACCTTCACAGCCTTTAATCCCTCTGTAGTCATTGGAATTTTGACTACCATGTTGGGATGGATAGCTGCGATCTCACGGCCTTCTTTGATCATACCTTCTGCGTCTGTGGTAGTAGCCTTTACTTCGCCGCTGATAGGTCCGTCAACAATAGATGTGATCTCTTTGATCACTTCATTGAAGTCACGGCCTTCCTTTGCGATCAGGGATGGATTTGTAGTAACACCGCAGATAATACCCATGTCATTTGCTTTTCTGATGTCCTCAACCTTGGCTGTGTCAATAAAAAACTTCATAATTCTTTACCTCCGTTTGCGCTCTTGGCGTTTTATTGTTTCTTGAATATAGTTTACGCCTTAAACAAATTCTCTGCAAGAGGCCTTTCTATTATAAATATGTAAAATTATTAATATTTTTCATTTTTATTAATAACTTTCTTACTCAAAGAAGAAAATCCCCCCTTATATAAAGGGTTTTCTCCATCATAAAAAAATATTTATTATTAATAATTATCCTCTTTTTATTTAATTTATTTCGATAAACGGAGGGCCAAGTGTCCATACTTGTATGCATGTTCAACAACTGTCCCAGAACTCATACATTCCTCTTGGATACAGCACTGCCGGTCTGGTCTGCGGCTGTCTGCGGAGGGGTTTTAGCCCTGCTTTTCTGTCTGACATATCCGGTGGTTTTCCGGACGATCAGCTTTGGCTCGTACTCTATATGATAGATACTTGTAGGCTCTGTCTCCGAATAGGCGCTGTGAGCCGACTCAATCTTCCGCATGATAATATCACAGGCGTCTCTGCCCTTTAAAGGGACAAAATGTTCGATAGTTGTCAGAGCCATCTGAGACATTCTGGAAAAAATAATATTATCACATCCGATCACAGACACATCTCCCGGCACCTTCAGCTTTTCCTCCTGAAGGGCGTCAATGATCCCAAAAGCGATCATGTCATTGAGTCCTGCAATAGCGGTCACATCCCGCTGTTCTGAGAGAAGCTCTTTCGTGAGATTGTAGCCGATCCGATACTCCGAATCTATACTGGGCAGAACTTCATCCCAGATATCGTCTGCCGCCTTGATGATCACAGAATCTGTCAGACCTTCCTTTTCATATTCCTTTACAAAGCCTTCCACTCTCCGGGATCGCTGCTGCTGCCGTTTCGTAAGAGGCGGTGCGATAAAAGCCACCTTTCTGTGACCCAGATTCAGCAGATGTCTGGCCATAAGACTTCCTACTTTGGTATTATCCTGATTAATAGCGTCTACCTTTACCCGCTCCCGATTGCTGATGATCACCAGAGGAATCTTCTCAGCCAGCTCTTCCACCTGATCCATAAAAGCATAACTGGGATTGCAGGTGTAGATGATTCCCGCCGGAGCCACACTGGGCATCATACGCAGATACTGTTCCTCTATTTTCAGCTCCCTTTGTGTATTGCAGGTAAATACTCCATAGCCCTTCTCCTTAGCTACTGTCTCTATGCCCTGCAGAAGCATCACATAATAGGGATTTGTCAGGGTGGGGCAGAACACAACGATAAGACGGCTGTTTTTGCTGTTTTTAGGACTGCGTCTTTTTGGCAGCACATATCCCAGCTCTCTGGCAGCCTGTTCTACCTTTTCCACCGTTTCCCTGGAAAAAGAAACATTATATTTTTTGTTCAGCACCATAGACACGGTGGCCTGGGAGACTCCCGCCGCCTTGGCGATGTCTGTGGAAGTTACTTTTTTTCTCATTCTATCTTCCCCGCCATTTCTGCTCTACAACTCCACTCTTCCCTCCAAAGCCCGAAGAAGGGTAACTTCATCGATATATTCCAGATCTCCTCCCACAGGCACTCCGCTGGCGATCCTGGTAACTTTGATCCCCACAGGCTTTAACAGCTTGCTGATATACATAGCCGTAGTCTCTCCCTCCAGGCTGGAATTGGTGGCAATGATCACCTCTTCCACCTCCTGCTGGGATATGCGCTCCATCAGCTCCTTCAGCTTTATATCGTCCGGTCCAATGCCCAGCATGGGAGAAATAGCTCCATGGAGCACATGGTACACGCCCTCAAACTTTCCTGTTTTTTCATAGGCAGCCAGGTCCCGGGTGTTCTCCACCACCATGATCACCTTTTTATTCCTCCTGGGATTGCTGCAGATAGGACAGATTTCCTGATCCGTAAGGGTGTAGCAGCACTTACAATACTGCACATTCTCCTTGGCATCCACAATTGCGTGAGCCAGACTTTCCACCTGATCCTTAGGCATGTTTAAAACGTGGAACGCCAGGCGTTGTGCAGATTTCGCACCAATGCCCGGCAATCTGGAAAATTCTTCGATCAACTTGTTGATATGACTGCTGTAATACTCCAACTTACTCTCTCCTCTACTTTTTAGAAAGGAAATCCGCCGCCCAGGCCGCCTGTAAGCTTGGACATTACTGCTGCGGACTCTTCCTCTACTTTGCGGAGAGCTTCATTTGTCGCTGCCATGATCAAATCTTCCAGCATTTCAATATCATCGGGATCCACCACTTCTTCCGCCAGCTTCACCTTGGTCACTTCTTTCTTACCGGAAATAGTAACCTCCACAGCACCGCCTCCGGCAGCCGCAGTGAACTCTTTTTCCTCAAGGGCCTTCTGGTTTTCTTCCATCTGGCGCTGCATTTTCTGGGCCTGTTTCATTAAATTATTCATGTTTCCCGGCATCATTCCGCCCGGGAATCCTCCTCTTTTTGCCATTCTAATAATTCCTCCTAGTCATCATCCTCTATATTTTCTACAGTTATATCCATATGAATATTCTGCTGAAGCAGATCATCCACGGAAATATCAGCCAGATTTCCTCCTCCGGCCCCCGGCTCTTCTTTCTTCAGAACCATCTTTACTTCCAGGTCCTTCCCTATCTTTTTCTGGATCGCCTGTTTCAATATCTGCAGATTTTCCGGATCATCGATGCACGTCTGTGCCAGAAAATTCCGGAACTCCACATATAAAACCGGTTCTCCTGTATTCCCGTCATACTTTGGTGAGGATTCCAAAAGCATTTGCTGAAAGAGCCCCTTTGTTTCCCGGATAATAGAATTCCAGTTTTTCTTTACATACTGTAAATCCTCCGGCGCTGCTTTAGCCGGCTTTTTTTGCAGGGCTGTTTCCTCCTCTGCCGCCGCACAAGCGCCGCCTCCCATGCTTCCTGAAATTCCCCCTCCAGCCTTTGGGGCTGCCTGGACCGCTGCAAAAAGCCCTGGATCGCTGAGCTTTTCTTCCAGCACCCGCACCCGGTCAAAAAGGGAATCCAGATTAGTCTCCATCACCGGCTGACACAATTTAATCAGAGCGATTTCCACCAAAACCCTTTTTTGCGAAGCATAGCGGATTTCATTGGAAAGCTGGGAGAAGACCCGGATATACCGCATAAGTGTCTCCGTATCCACCATACTGACTTCTTCTTTCATCCGTTCCAGATTCTCCCGGGATACGTCTACCGCCTCCTCAGGGTTTTCGGAAGCAGAGATCAGAAGAAGATTCCTGAGATACCAGATAAAATCCGTCACAAACTGTCCCAGTTCCCGCCCTCTTATGATCAGATCTTCTAAAATCTTAATGGCCTGGGAAGTATGCTGGGCCATTATCTCTCTGAGCAGCCTGCTGAACACCTCGGTATCCACGGCCCCTAAATTTTCCAGCACCTTTTCGTAGGTAAGCTTTTCTCCCAGATAAAAGGCAATACACTGATCCAGAAGAGACAGGGCATCACGCATAGAACCATCTGCAGCCTTGGCAATATAACGGATCGCCTTCTCCTCAACGTCATTTTCTTCTTTCCTCATCAGCTCCATAAGACGATCCGCAATGGTCTCTACGGTAATCCTCTTAAAGTCATATCTCTGGCATCTGGAAAGAATTGTAATAGGAATCTTATGGGCCTCTGTAGTAGCCAAAATGAAGATTACATAAGAAGGAGGTTCCTCCAGTGTTTTCAGCAGCGCATTAAAGGCTCCCGCTGATAACATATGAACCTCGTCTATAATGTATACCTTATAGCGTCCCTGTGTAGGACGATAGGCCACTTCCTCCCGGATCTCCCTGATGTTGTCCACACCATTATTGGAAGCAGCGTCGATTTCTATTACATTCATGGAAGTCCCTGCATTGATCGCCCTGCAGGTAGGGCAGTCGTTGCAGGGGCTTCCGTCTACGGGATGTTCACAGTTTACCGCTCTGGCCAATATTTTTGCAATAGTGGTCTTTCCGGTTCCTCTGGTCCCGCAAAAAAGATAAGCATGTCCGATTCTGTCAGCCTTTATCTGGTTTTTCAATGTTGTCACAATATGTTCCTGTCCCTTCACATCTTCAAAGTCCTGGGGACGGAACTTTCGATAAAGAGCAGTATAGCTCATGTAAACTCTCCTTTTTGCTGCCTGTAGTTATGCGGGAAAATCAGTCGCCAAAGCTTATGCCAATACGTTTTGCATCCTGTACAAGCTGTTCATCAGGAGAAACCATCTTTAATTTGCCGGCGCATTCTTCCAATGGCACTTTCTTTACCTTGCCGTTGACAATGCCTACCATATATCCGTACTGATCATTGAGGATCAGCTTTGCAGCCTCGGAACCCAGTCTGGTGGAAAGAACTCTGTCGTAAGGGCAGGGACTTCCGCCTCTCTGTGTATGCCCCGGAATCGTAATACGGATATCCAGGTTTAATTTCTTCTGAAGCTCATCCTCCAGTTTATAGGCCACAGAGGGATATTTCTTTTTGTCTTCTTCCTGTTTTTTCTTCAGCTCTTTTTTGGAAAGTTTGGAGTCTTCCTTAGAAATCGCTCCTTCTGCCACAGCCAGGATCGTAAAGCCTTTTCCCGCTTTATTTCTCTTATTGATCGCTTCTACAATCTTGTCTATATCGTAAGGGATCTCCGGAATCAGGATAATATCGGCGCCTCCCGCGATACCTGCATGAAGGGTTACCCAGCCTACTTTGTGTCCCATGATCTCCACAATAAACACACGGCTGTGGGAAGCCGCTGTTGTATGAATGCAGTCGATTACATCTGTAGCAATATCTACGGCGCTCTGGAATCCAAAGGTCATATCTGTTCCCCAGATATCATTGTCAATAGTCTTTGGCAGATGGATAATATTCAGACCTTCTTCTCTCAACAGATTGGCTGTCTTCTGTGTCCCGTTTCCTCCCAGGATTACCAGACAGTCCAAACGGAGCTTATGATAGGTCTGTTTCATAGCCTCTACTTTATCAAGGCCTCTTTCATCGGGAACCCGCATAAGCTTAAAAGGCTGACGGGAAGTTCCCAGGATTGTACCGCCCCTGGTAAGAATTCCTGAGAAATCCTTAGATGACAGCATTCTATAGTTTCCGTAGATCAGGCCTTTATAACCGTCATCAAATCCGTAAACTTCCAGTTCGTCCAGATTCGTACTGAGACCCTTTACAACGCCTCGCATGGTGGCATTTAATGCCTGGCAGTCGCCTCCGCTTGTAAGCAAACCGATTCTCTTCATTTTTTTCCACATCCCATCTTTATTAAATTAGTATCTGCACAGCGGATAAAACTATGCTTTATCCCCTCAGCTAAACCTATTATATTATATTTTTCCAGGGGGCTCAACTTAAATTTCGTGAAATTTTTTGCAGAGTGTTATGTTGACAAGCGATTTAAAAACCGCTATACTGTAAACATCGTGCAGCCGGGGAGATAGCGGTGCCCTGTACCTGCAATCCGCTACAGCAGGGGTGATGCCAAACCGAGGGATTTCTTTCTGTGGGGCTGCCCTCTATAAGTGGCGTTGACGTCTGGGTCTTACGCAACAGGAATCTGTGAACCGTGTCAGGGCAGGAATGCAGCAGCACTAAGCAGAACCTTCTGTGTGCCGTAAGGGTGCCTGGGCTGAGTTAACTGTAGAGGTAACGTCCATGGGAGAGTCTCGAAGGGCGGCGCACGATGAAAAAGACGAATACCCTGTTTTTTACTGCATAATATAGTAAAAAACAGGGATTTTTATTTATGGATCAATGGATACTGGAAACCATGAGCAGATATGGCTACCTGGGCCTGGCGCTTCTGATCATGGCAGAAAATCTCTTTCCTCCTATCCCCTCAGAGATCATCCTCACCTTCGGAGGTTTTATGACTACCTATACGCAAATGCATATTCCCGGAGCCGTTCTTTCCGCCACAGTGGGAAGTGTAGGCGGGGCGATCATCCTCTATCAGGCAGGCCGTCTTCTTTCTCCGGACAGAATGGAGGCAGTTCTTTCAGGAAGGATCGGAAAGGTCCTCCGCCTAAAAAAAGAGAACCTTCAAAAAGCCTCCGCCTGGTTTGACAGCAAGGGAAATTATACGGTATTTCTCTGCCGTTTCATTCCCATTATCCGCAGTCTGATCTCCATTCCCGCAGGCATGGCCAACATGGCCCTGGGACGTTTTCTCTGGATGACTGTTCTTGGCAGTTTTCTCTGGAATCTGGCTTTGATCTGCGCCGGTGCAGCCGCCGGTTCTTCCTGGCAAAAAGCAGTGGAGTATTTCGGAAGCTATACCCAGGCGGCCAAAATTGTCCTGGGAGTATTCCTGCTGGCAGGCGCACTGGTTTTACTCAGAAAATACCTAGGAGCCAGGTCTTCCAAAACATAATATACCCTCAGTGTACAAAGGACCAGACGGCCTTTTGTGCACTGAGGGTACTTAACTTTTACAGCTGTTTTCTGCAGTCATTGATCTCTTTCTCTGTGGTGTCGCAAAGTGACATGATCTGCCCATCGGTAAATCCTTGAGACAGCATTTTTATAATGATTTTCCGGCGCTCCTCTTTGATTCCTTCTTTCCGCCCCTCCATTTTGCCTTTTTCAATATTTTCCTGATCTCTCATCAATAAAGTCATATATTCATGCCTCCAGTTCCGATTTTTCTTAGCCTCAGCAACTGCTCTGTCCAGCTCCCGCACATAAGGGTCCTCTGTTATTCTCCCGCCTACATAGTCCAAAAAGGCCTCCAGCTCTTTGCTTACATCCTTCATTTTACTATCTGTATTTAAGAAAATTTTAGTTGTACCATCTTCCAGAAAAACGCTGGTATCTTCTTTGCAGATGTTTTCAAAAGTATACTGATGGCGTCCTCTTCCGAAAACATCTTGCAGACAGATAAATATAACAAAACTTCGAGCCAGCTTTTTATAGGCCTGTCCTGTGTCGATCAGCTGCAGTTTTGTCTAACGCTTCATGCATCTTTATCGTGTTTCAATGACTTTTGCACCTCCGAAATTTGGCTCGTTTTATAGTACTGGCTTATAACATAAAATTAGAACCCATTGGCTGGATTCTAATTTCATGTTTTATGTTGAGATTAATCAAATATATGCTTAATGCGTAGGGCTACTAATATCTTGCAACTCTTGCTAAGACTCTTTATTTTTTTAATTACATTCTATGTCAATCAATCCAAATACCATCAGTAACTGGCATTTGAGATTCACTTGCCCCTCCTTCAAAAGCGACACAAGCTACCTTCAATCGATAGTAATATCCTCCTGCAACACTCGTGTTATAGCTTTTAGTCAGCAAAGAACTGTTATACGCCGTATCTGAAAATGTTTTTACAGTTGTCCATGTTCCGCCCTGCAATCTTTGTAATGTCATCCTTAATTCTAGTCTATCACAAATTACTGCACCTACTACAGCTCCATATGAATTAACGGATCCATTTCCATTATTAGTCAGTCTGGCCACCCCTCTATTTAAAAAGTTTCCTCTGGTGCGATTCTCCATAATTTTCTCACTAAATGTTTCATTTGTAAGCATTGATCCGTCTATCGTTTCTCCTAAATTCCCTTGCATTGGCTCCGCATATGTAGTTACATTTATTGCCAATATCATAACTATTGCTAATAGTGCATTCACAATTTTTATTTTATATTTTTTCATCATTCATCTTTTCCCCTAAAATAAAATTTCTTTTGCAATGTTTTCCATTTCGTCTTTAGCAAGTTTACCAGAGAGCTCATAATATGTGTTTTTATATTCCCACTGTAACATATATGTTGGCTGTTCATCATCTGCCTCAAAAATTTCCCATAAAATTGCTTCAGTACTACTTGATAAATCACTTTTAATTCGCCCGATTTGCGTTCCCTGGTCACTAATTGCCATAGTTGTTGCATCCCTTTCATTAGAAAAAACCATTAGGCTAATTGACTCAGATTCATATAAGTATTGTAGAAATGCAATATGAGCACTGCTATCTAAAGAATAGCCTATATATTCCATTCCATCTGGCAAATAATAAAATTGAGGCAATTTTATTCCAAAAGTATTCTCAATCTCTGCTCTAGCCTCATCTTCTGTAGTCGCACGTCCTAGCATCTCATCATTATTAATTTTAGTCCCAACATCATTTCCTAATATAACATCTACTTTTTCCATCACATACGCCCTGTTCGCCTCACTGGTCATGGAAACTCCAAAGATTCCAAATACTGTGATCGCCGCAACAGCGGCCCACTTTATCACCTTCTCTCCTACATTGGCAAACTTGTGTCTATGAGTTGCTTTATTTTGGATTTTATTCGTTTCAATATTCAATTTTTCATTATTCAGTTTTTCGCTTATAACTGTTTCTTCTGTAGTTCTACTACTCTTTTCCTTGGGTTGATCTTCGCTTACTTTCGTTTGTGCAGAATCAGGCTCCGATTGAATGGTACCCTGCTCTTTTGCCTTCTGCAGAAGCATCTGGAATTTTTCTTCTGTGGGTTCCCAGTCTTCAGAATCGGGGATCTCATCAATCTCTTTTGCGATAGCCTCCGCTTCCGCCATAAATTGCTGCTTTACCCACTGTTCAAATTCTCGGTCATTTACTTCCTCAGCAGACTGGAGCTCTGCATTGCCGTTCTTTTCTTCTATTTTACTCATGAAACTCCTATCTTTTCTTGACTTTTCCCCGCAAGTGTATCATATTATCTTATAGTTACATTTTTGAATCAGGAGGAACACCATGAAGCATATCGTTCTTACCGGCGGAGGTACTGCCGGACATGTAACCCCAAACATTGCCATGATACCCAGGTTAAAAGAACTGGGATATAAAATTTCTTATATTGGTTCCTACGAAGGAATCGAAAAAAAACTTATTGAGGAATTGGGAATCCCCTATTATGGAATTTCCTCTGGAAAATTAAGACGGTACTTTGACGTCAAAAACTTTACAGATCCGTTCCGGGTTCTGAAAGGATTCATGGAAGCCAAAAAGCTTATGAAGGAGCTGAAACCCGACGTTGTATTTTCCAAAGGCGGTTTTGTCACAGTTCCTGTAGTGATTGCTGCCAGCAGGAAAAAAATTCCTACCTTTATCCACGAATCTGATATGACACCGGGACTTGCCAACAAAATCTGTATTCCCTTCGCCACGAAGGTCTGCTGTAACTTCCCGGAAACAGTTTCCCATCTTCCTGAAGATAAGGCTGTTCTTACCGGAACCCCTATCCGCCAGGAACTTCTCACCGGAAGCAGAGACAAAGGCTTAGCATTTACTGGTTTTTCTCCCAATAAGCCGGTTATTCTCATTATCGGAGGAAGTCTGGGCGCTACTGCCGTTAATCAGGCGGTAAGGGCCATTTTGCCTGAGCTTCTCCAGGACTTTCAAGTTATACATCTCTGCGGTAAAGGCAAATTAGATGAAAGTCTTAAAGACACCAAAGGTTATGTACAGTATGAATATATCAAGAAAGAGCTGGCCGATCTTTTTGCTTTAGCAGACGTTGTAATCTCAAGAGCCGGCGCCAATGCTATCTGTGAGCTCAGCGCATTAAATAAGCCCAATCTTCTCATTCCTCTCTCCGCTCGCGCCAGCCGTGGAGATCAAATATTAAATGCACATTCTTTCGAACACCTGGGCTATAGCAAAGTTCTGGAAGAAGAGGAAATTACAAATGAATCTCTGCTGGATGCTGTTTATGACCTTTACGAAAACAGAGAATCCTATATCACTGCAATGTCATTAAGCAAACACAAAGATTCTATTGAACAGATCGTTCAGCTTTTTGAAACGTCATTGAAGTAACCCTGCTTTTTCGTATATATCTTTGTAATGCTCTTTTATCCACATTTTCATTCTGTGTTTCTTGGCTCTCAGATTTCCCACTGAGATGCCAAGAGCACGAGCTGCCTCTTCTGCACTTTCACCTTCCACAACAGTTCTCATTATAATTTCATACCACTCACTGTTCTTTTTGGCCAAATCCTCAAATAATTTTCCTGTCAATTCTTTTAGCATGATCTTATGAGCAATTTCATCCTCGAAGAAATCTTGTTTTATATCGCCGATCCATTCTGCTGCATTATCCAGATACTCTTTATCCTCATCAAGGGACATGGATGCTGTAACTTCATGCACCTGATATGCTTTCCTGCAAAAGTCTATGGCTTTTCTCTTAGCATTTACCAGAAACCATTGATAGTAATAGTCTTCCTTCAAAGTATCTGCTTTCATTGAAAATAAAAGAAATACTTCCTGACATACATCATCCGCAAAATCCAGATCATTCAAAACACTGAACGCAACTTTCTTTACTAAACGATAGTATTGCTGATAGATTTCCCGAAATCGTTCTTCGTTCATCTTTTGTATCCATTCTCTTATTTTAAAGAAAATTTTGACAGAATCTCTTCTTTGTCTTCAGGAGTCAGTGTTCCTGGAGTCCAGGAAATGCCTGCTTCATCACCATCTCTTCTGGGAATCAAGTGCATGTGAAAATGAAATACCGTCTGTCCTGCAGCCCTTCCATTATTTTGGACTACATTATATCCGTCGCACTTTAGTATCTCTTTCATTTCTGTAATCACCTTTTTCGCCAGTACCATCGCATCTGCTGCAAGTGTTTCCGGCAGTTCATACAGATTTTCATAATGGGCCTTCGGAAGGATCAATGCATGTCCCTTGGTCGCAGGTCCAAGATCCAGGATCACCCTGAATTCTTCATCCTCATAGAGGGTCGCTGATGGTATTTCTCCATTAGCAATTTTACAAAAAATACAATCATTCATCTTTATTTTTCTCCTTTCCTATATAATATCCGAATTAAATTCGGTATATGTGACACTTTTGTCGAAATTTGGCATTTTTTGTATAACAAATTTGGTTGCTATTTGAAATTTTCAGTGCTAAACTATCTACGAAAAAAATTTGGGAGGAATATTATGGAATCGCAAACAAGCTCTTCTATATTTTCTGCATCAGGAAATAACAATTCTGACTATAAGGCCCTTTATCAGGAGTCACAGGTAAAACAGCAGTTTCTGCTGTCACAGATTTCTCATGAAATCCGCAATCCGGTAACCCTTATCAACAGCTTTCTTCAGCTTTTTGAAAGCCACCACCCAGAAATCACAAAAGATGACTGCTGGGAAAAGATCATGGAAAACATGAGTTTTCTCAGAGCCTTGCTGGAAGAATTTTCTTCCTTTAATAATTCTGCAAAACTAAATTTACGGGAGATAAATCTGGACAGCATTGTGCGGGAGACTGTAGCGTCTGTTGCTCCAATCTGCCAGGATCTGGGGATCTCCGTTCTTTACGAAAAGGAAACCGCAATTCCCCTGATAACCGCTGATCCTACAAAAATCCGTCAGGTCCTCCTGAATCTCCTTACCAATGCCAGGGAAGCTATCGGAAGCCAGGGATTGATCCGCTGCTCACTGAGCTGTGACGGTAATAATCTTTATCTATGTGTAAAAGACACCGGAGCTGGTATTCCTGCTAATTATCAGAAAGATATTTTTGAACCTTTTGTCACTCACAAACAAGGCGGTACCGGTCTTGGTCTGGCCATTTGTCAAAAGATCGTATCCGCTCACCAAGGCCACATTTTCTTCCGTTCTGCCGCCGGAGAAGATACTGCCTTCACAGTGATACTACCGATCACCTGATCGTTTCGGCTTTTTTCTCTTATGATAAAAAAGAATCCCTAAAAGAAATCCGCAAAGCAGGCCTCCCAGATGAGCAATGTTATTCACGCCAGTGCTGGTCAGTCCATGATATAAAGACAGAAAGGCCAGTATAAGAAGCTGTCGGGAACTAAAGTTCTCTATATGTCCTTTATTTCTGATCACAATATACAGTAATCCGCCAATTACAGCGAATACAGCTCCGGAGGCCCCGGCAGATACTACATATTCTTTAGAATAAAGTTCATGGAAAAGGGATAGCAGATTTGCTCCTGCACCGCCCAGAAGATAAAGAAGTCCGTATCTTATTTTGCCCAGATTTCTTTCCAGGCAGTCTCCGATAAAAAGGAGTACCAGCATATTATTGCCCAAATGTTGGATACCGAAGTGAAGAAACATAGCCGTAAACAGGCGATAATATTCATGCTGCTGCATAATATCCAAAGTTCCTGCTGCCCCCCACCTAAGCATATGGTTTACGTCTTCCCAGGATCCTGTGAATTCAACCAGGAGAAATACCAGGATATTTAATAATATAATCGTATGATTTACCGGCGCCTGTTTCCAAAAGGCAATGGCTTGTTTAAAATCTTTCAATTTCTCTATATTCTTTCTACTTTTCTAATTTAAGTGTATTATAAAACTTCTACCATGCATATGCAAGATATACTCTATATTGTCTTAAAAATTTAGCCAACTTATCTAAATTTCTCCTGCATAATTATGCTTTTTAAGAACCGCAAAATCTTCAGCCGCCATCTTTTCAGCCGAATTGACTATATTTTTGTCAAATTTTAATGGTTTTTGGCATCTGTAATTCCATACATTTTATATACTGTTTCCAAACTCTCTTTTTGTATATTATTTTACTTTACACAGCCATTTCATGAGGGTATAATTTGGCTTACATCAGCAGAAGAGCTTTTCCTTTATGGGAGAATCTCAGGTATCTTTTATTTCTAAGGACCGTTCGGTCCAAGTTTCCATTCCAAAATTGTATTATGAAAAGAGGTGATAACGTGCCCGTCCGGGAAATGCTTCTTTTAATCGTTGCCGGCGGAGGGCTTCTAATGGACCTGTTGCAGGAAAAGGTAGATAACCGGCTGATCTGCCTGGGCTTTGGTTTCGGCTTTATTCTGGCGCTTATGTCTCACAGCATATCCGGAATCCTGAATTTTTTCTTCGGTATTCTCTTTCCCTTATTTTCTCTTCTTCCACTCTTCTACTTTCATATGATCGGAGGAGGCGATATAAAGCTTCTTTCTGCCCTGGGAAGCATTCTTGGCTGTCCAAAAACTATTGGACTGCTGATCTTATCATTCCTTACGGGAGCAATTCTTTCCATAGCATTTCTTATTTTCTGCGGAAATCTGAAAGAACGCATTTCTTATTTTATAAGGTATTTCTATGATCACAGAGAAACTGGAAGTACAAAGGGATATCGGAAAGAAGGGCTGCAGCCAGAAAATTTTCATTTTACTGTTCCCATTTTTGTTGGAATTCTTTTATTGATAGGAGGCTGCTATTGAAAAAAGATATGATTGCTGTCTGCGACTCTGAAGCAGGTTATGCTGGAAATTTAGCAGAATATTTAAACGCTAAAAAAAAGCTGCCTTTTTATGCAGAAGCATTTACCAGTTCTGAAATATTCTGTCAGTATGCAGAAAAAAATCACCCTAAATTTCTTCTCATCGCAGAAGAAAATCTAAACAGCCAGATTCAGGCACTCCAAATTCCAAATATGATTCTGCTCTCTGCAGACAGAGGCCAGGAAGCATGTTCTAAAAAATCCATTTACAAATATCAGTCTGCGGAAAGCCTTATACGCGAAGTAATGTCCTATTGCAGTGAAACAGTACGTTCAGAAGTCTCTTACAGCTATGAGAAAAAAATTCACTTGGCTGGAATCTACTCACCTATCGGCAGATGCGGAAAAACACTTTTTTCCCTTACCGCCGGCCAGATATGGGGGGAGGAGCGAAATGTTCTTTATATCAATATGGAGGATTTTTCCGGCTGGCAATTCTTTTCTCCTAATACCTCCTCTGAAAACTTAAGCGACCTTTTCTATTGTCTTCGCAAAGGCAGATCTATCCCTGATCTTAGCGCTCTTATACACACCTGGGGGAATCTGGACTATATTCTTCCGGTCTCCTCTTTTGAGGATCTGCGCAGTATAAGTTTTAAAGAATGGACGGAATTTTTTGAATATCTAGAAAAGGATAGCAGTTACCAGCTTCTGGTTCTGGATATCGGAAATGGGACTGACCAGCTGTTTTCTATACTTGAACTCTGTACCCAGGTTTATATGCCAGTTTTAGATGATTGGGTTTCCCGGCAAAAAATCGCACAATTTAAAGAAATGGCCAATTATCTCTCCGATGATCTGGAAGAAAAAATTCTGGAACTTCATCTGCCTTTTGCTCCCTGTACAGATAAAAGTGCGGACTTTCCAAAAAATCTTCTGTGGGGAAAATGGGGGACCGATATCAGGAAAATTCTGGAGGTGACAGCTTTCCATGGATAAATCTCAAGCTCTGCTTGGCAGACTGCGCACACAGCTTGCTTCAGATCTGGAAAACACCTGGGAAGTTTCTGACGAAGAAGTCCTGGAGATTATTGACCGCCTCCTTTTAAACGAAAGCAAAACCTCTTATTTATCCCTGAGCCGGTTAGAAGAGCTGCGAATGGAGCTTTTCCGCTCTCTGCGAAAAATGGATGTACTTGAAGAGCTGTTAGAAAATGACTCCATCACTGAGATTATGGTAAATCGCTGGGATCAGATCTTCATTGAGCAGGAAGGGCAGCTCAGCCCCTGGAAAAAAACATTCTCCTCGCCAGAAAAACTGGAAGATGTCATCAGCCAAATCGCTTCCCGGTGTAACCGGGTGATCAACACGCTCCAGCCTGTTGTGGACGCCCGTCTTCCTGGCGGCGAACGAGTGCATGCCGTAATTCCTCCTGTAGCCCTGGACGGTCCGGTACTCACTATCCGTAAGTTTCCCCGGGAGCCAATCACCATGAAAAAACTTCTGGATCTGGGCAGTCTTACTCCAGAGGCAGCCGCCTTTCTCCAAAAGGCTGTAGAAGCAGGTTATACCATCCTCATAGGCGGAGGAACCGGTTCCGGAAAAACAACCTTCCTAAACGCACTATCCCAATATATTCCTCAGGATCAGAGGGTAATTACCATTGAAGACAATGCCGAACTGCAGATACAGGGAATCCCCAATCTGATAAGACTGGAGTGCAGGCAGGCAAACATTGAAAAATCTCAGGAAATAACGATTGCTGATCTTCTCAAAGCATGTCTGCGGATGCGTCCCAGCCGGATCATCGTAGGCGAAGTCCGCTCAGGAGAAGCCGCACAGCTTCTCCAGGCAGTCAATGTAGGAAACGACGGAAGTCTTTCCACCATACATGCCAACACTTGTCAGGATATGGTCAGCAGATTGGAAACTATGGTTCTCATGGGAATCCAGCTTCCCATTCCCGTGATCCGCAGACAGATCGTCTCGGGTTTTGACCTGTTCATACATCTGGGAAGAATGAAGGACAAAAGCCGCAAAGTTCTTGAAATTGCGGAAATAGAAGGTATGAATGGAGAAGAAGTACGTTTAAATCCTCTGTTTATACGGGATGATGAGTTAAAAAAGGTCGGCAAAATGCTTCACCGAGAAAAGTTCAGAAAGGCAGGCATCCTCTATGATGAAGAACTTTAATAATTTCAGAAAGGCAGGTCATCAAAAGCATAAAGCTGCGGGAAAAACTTCCATTTATCAATATTATAGAATATCCTGGAAAAAATATTTCCGTTTTACAGGGGAGGCTCTCCTTCTGTGCCTCGGAATGAATTATCTGTTTTATCAAAGAATTCTGGCTTTTTTCTTCCTATGGCCGCTGGGTATATGGTACATCTTCCAGCGGAAAAACAGAGAGAAAAAACTGCAGAAAAACAGGCTTTGGATGCAGTTCCGAGATGCCCTTGCCGGGCTTCAGGTAAGCATTGCTGCAGGATACTCTATAGAAAATGCCATCAAAGAAGCAAGAAAAGACCTGGAAAAAATTTATGGAAAAAAGGGTGAAATGACAGCAGAATTTTATCATATCGAAACTCAGCTGGAACATGGCGTTTCTATCGAAAAGCTGTTGGCCGAGCTTGGCAGCCGCAGTGGAATTGAGGACATACAGAATTTTTCTCAGATTCTTATACAGTCAAAAAAAATGGGTGGAAATATGCGTAAGGTCCTTCAGGAATGTATTTCCACTATGGAGGAACAGATGGATGTAAAAAAAGAAATCCAGACAATGCTGGCTTCCAGAAAACTGGAACAACGGATTATGAGCGTCATCCCTCTTGGAATGATCTTGTATATGCAGTGTACCTCTGCTTCTTTTTTATCCGTACTATATAGAAATACGGCTGGTGTCTGTATCATGACACTATGTCTGGGCATTTATCTCTGTGCTTATCACTGGGCAGAAAGGTTGGTGGATATTGAAGTTTAAAATTCCTGTCAGCAGAAGAAAAGAATTCTTTCTGTCGCTTTCCATCATCTTAGTTGGAAATACCCTTGGCCTGGGAATGTATATACAGGAAAGCCGATCTTCTTATACCCAGTCCCTGCCGAGAAAAGGCTTCGGGGAAGGAACATATGAAGAAACCCTAAAAGTATACACTGAAAAAGGTTCTGACGAGATACAGATAACCGTTGCGGAACAGAAGTATTCTCAGGAACAGATAGAGGATAACCTCGCAGAAGCCTACACCTTTCTATCCCAATGGTTTCAAAAAAATATTTCCGGCTCTGACGGTATCCGTAAAAACCTCATTTTCCCTTCTGAATTATCCGATAATCCTGCTCAATTTTTCTGGAGTACAGATGCCCCTGATCTTCTTTCCTGGGATGGGGAATTAGGCGAAGAAATTCCTGAAGAAGGCAGCCTGGTCACTCTCCGGTGCGTCCTTTCTATAGGAGAAAATGAACTGGTGTGGTCAGAAACGGCAACAGTCTTCCCACCTTCCCTTTCCCATAGTGATCTGCTGGGAAAAAATATTCAGCAGAAGGCTGAGGAAATCAGTGACCAAACAGGGAACGATTTACTCCTGCCCTCTGAAGTCCAGGGTACGAAACTGACCTATCAGCGCATGGAAAGCAGGGACAGCTGGATGATCTGTATCTTATCTCTGCTGCTGGGTCTTGGCATTTTTCCTCTGGCTAAGGAGAAAGAAAAACAAGCCCAGGCAAAGCGCTTCAGACAAATGCAGCGGGATTATCCGGATATTATCCAAAAACTGATCCTTTTTCTCAAAGCCGGTCTCAGTATCCAAAAGTCTGTGGAAAAACTGGCTGCAGATTATCTGAACAGGAAAAATCTTGCCCTTACAGGGACCCGGTATGCCTATGAAGAACTCGTCAAAACCTGTCATGAAATGGAAAAAGGAATCTACGAAAAAGATGCTTATGAACGATTTGGAAAACGATGTGGTCTTGCAGAATATAAGATTCTGTCTGTTCTGCTGGTGCAAAATTTAAGAAAAGGGAACCAAAGTATCCTGGAACTTTTAGAAAGAGAAGCTGTTTCTGCCGGTGAGGAAAGGCTCAGAAGGGCGAAAATACAGGGAGAAGAAGCCGCTACCAAACTTCTGCTGCCTATGATCCTGCAGCTTTTAGTCGTTCTCATTATACTAATGGTTCCCGCATTTATAAATTTCTTTTAGCCCCGAAGTGAGAGGAGGTGGCAACATTATGATGCTTCTGAGAGAATTATGGAAGGAAGAAGATGCCGTAGGCGTTGTAGAAATTATCTTAATATTGGTGGTTTTGATCGGTCTGGTAATTATATTTAAAGAACAGCTCACCAGTCTTGTAGAAAATATTCTTTCAAAGATCACCAGCCAAAGCAACAGTATATAACGTGCTTTTCGCCGAAATTTTGCAGTGGTAGGGGGTGAGCAGAATTATGAAATCTAAAGGAAGCATGACCTGTACTATGTGCCTGCTGCTTCTGGTAATTATTTCTCTTCTGGGGGCATGTATCCGCTCTTCCAGAATTTCTGTGGGCAGAGTACAGGCTGTAAATGCCATGGATACTGCCATGTATTCTCTATTTTCCCAGTATGACCGGGATCTTCTGACCGATTATCATCTTTTCTTTCTTGACGGCAGCTATGGAAAAGGTTCTCTCAATCTCGCACAGGTTCTTGCGGAAGCTGAAGCCTTCACTCTGCCTGTCCTATCCTCTGGACTGGCCCCCTGCCGCCTGGAATCCTGCGGAGTCAACGGCTTTCGGCTGGCTTCTGATAACAGCGGTGAAGCTGTTAGGGCCCAGATTATCCGCTATATGAAGGACAATTTAGGAAGTAAAGGAATACAGCTTATAAGAAATCAGCTTACTCGTAATAAAACGGCAATGGAAAAGCAGGAAATGATTCAGGAAGGTGGATTGGAAGAAGCTCCTATTAACCAGGAAGCCCCTATGGCAGAAATATCGGAAACTAATAATCCTCTGGAGATCATAGAAAACATACGCAGCCATGGTTTTCTCGGCCTGGTACTGCCGGATGGGCATCAGCTGTCCGAAAAATCTCTGGACCTCCAGTCTCTTCTTTCCAGGAGGGAGCTGTCCCATGGGTTTGGAGCACTTCCCTTATCTCAGGCAGACGGGTCCGCAGCTGATAAACTTCTGCTGCAGGAATATATTCTGGATAATCTCAGTTATTATACCCAGAGCAGTCACAGCGGGAAACTTGACTACCAGGCAGAATATATCCTGGGCGGCAAAGACAGTGATCAGGAAAATCTCCGATATGTGGTAAACCGTCTTTTACTTATAAGAGAGACCTCTAACATCGCTTTTCTATATACAAATCCTCAGAAACGGGCGGAACTCCAGGCCTGTGCCTCTGCTCTTTCTTTGCTGCTCCTGATTCCCGAAGGAATGGCTCTCGTTCAGGGTATACTGGCAGCGGGCTGGGCCTATATAGAAAGTATCTGTGATGTAAAGATCCTTCTTTCCGGCGGAAAAGTCCCTCTGACTAAAGACAGTGCTTCCTGGAAGACACAATTAAATCATCTCAGTACAGAAGCCTCTTCTTCCGGTTCTTTTGGCCTGGACTATCGTGAATATTTATTTCTGCTCCTCTCTTTCTCTTCAGCAGATACATTGACTCTGCGCTGTATGGATATGATTGAGCAAAATATCCGATCTATAGAAGGAAGAGAATCTTTTTCTTTTGACGCCTGTCTGGACGCGCTCTCTTTAAATTTTCTGATCTCCGGCCCCGAGGAACAGCAATGGCAGGGAGAACGTTTTTATACTTATGATATGTAGAACAAGGAGGCAGAACATGGGAGTATTGTCTGCAGCACAAAATCATAGAAGAAAGGAGGATGGCTCTCTTCGGTATAAAGGAAGCCTGACTGTAGAAAGTGCTTTTGTACTTCCTCTCTTTTTTTTCTTAATTACCATCCTTACATGTGCTTTGGATTTGTACCGAATCAGCACCTTGATCCAGACTTCTCTGTGTGAAGGTGCAAAAGAATTAGGAATGTATGCCTACTGTACAGAAGAAGACAGTTCTTCTCCGGTAGGGGCTGTAACGGATGTAGTCTGTACCGCCTATGGCACAAAAAAAGTGCGGGAGGTTCTGAATGGAGAAAACCTTCTTGGTATTCAGGGCGGAATAAACGGAATCTACCTTCTCGGTTCAGGCTTTCAAAATGGGACAGTTACTCTGAAAGCCTCCTTTTTCTACTCTGGACCCGGAGAAATTTTTCGGATTTTTCCTATAAAACTTCAGCTCGTGGGACAGGCACAGGCCTGGACAGGTTATAATGGATCTCTTCATTCTGCCGGCTCTTCAGAAGATTTAGTCTACATCAGCCAATGGGAAAGTGTTTATCATACTTCTCAGGAATGTACGCATCTGGAGCTTTCTATAAACAGAGTATCCAAAAACAGCGCTAAGGAACATTTGAATCAGTACGGCGGGCATTACTATCCCTGCGAAAAATGTATGAAAAATGACAACGGAGAAAATTTCGTATATATCACTAAAACGGGCAGCCGTTATCACAGCAGTCGAAACTGCGGAGGACTGACCAGGACAGTTACTGCTGTCAGAAAATCTGATATAGGAGGTCTGAGGCTTTGCAGCAGGTGTTCCGGTCATCATTAAAAAGAGGTGATCACTTGAATTCAAGATGGATAATAAATATAGCAATGCTCTTTATTTGCGGCATACAGGATTTCAAAGAAAGAGAAATCTCACTTTGGAAGATAAAACTATATGGCATTCTGGCGCTGGCCGTAAGCATATGGGATCTGTTTTCTCTAAATGATGACCGTCTCCTTCTTATGGGAAAACTTCTCTCTGGTCTGATCCCCGGCTTTTTTCTTCTTCTATTAGCAAAAGCCTCCAAAGAAGCTGTGGGATATGGAGATGGGTGGATACTGCTGTTCATCGGCTTATCCATGGGATTCTGGGAATGCCTGAGCGTACTGTTGATAGGTCTGTTGGGTATATTTCTCACTGCGGTTTTCACAGCAATACTTTTAGGCAGAAAAAAAGAAATGCGGATTCCTTTCATCCCCTTTTTGTTTATTGGAATGGCAGGTGGATATTTTTGGATGTAAAAACGAGTTTAAAAAAATGCAAAGGCAGTTACACGGTAGAGATGGCCATGCTTTCTGGGATCTGGCTATTGGTCATCTTTTCCTCTCTTTTCCTTATAACAGGGACCTACAGCAGGATACGCGATACTGCTTCCCTGACAGAGGCTGCGGTATATGGCAGTTCTTCCTCTGTATACAAATCCGGAGACGGTGTCCAGCAGGCCACTCAGAGGCTTCAGAACAGAGCCGATTATTTTTCTGTTTCCGGAAGCAAAAGAGAGATTACAGCCAGTTTTTCTCATACGATAAAAATTCCTTTTGGAAATCTTAAATGGCAGCAGACGGAAACTTTAAAAAGCAAGGTCATACGCCCGGTATTATTTATTGAAAAAGTAGAAAAGGCAAGAAATTTAAGAGATACTATAGCAAATCCCTGAATGAGGAGTGTGATTGATTATGGAGGCAGGCTACAAAAGAAGCCGAGGCAGCAGCTATCTGCTCCTCTCTGAAAATCCACAGAAAGCCGCTCTGCATTATCAAAAAACAATTTTTCTTGAAAATACCATTCCCGGTCTGCTCTCCTGCAAGGTCCAGAGACTCGATGGCGAGGAATCTTTTCACTATGATATCACCGGCTGCCAATCTTTGAAAAATCTTTTTAGCAAGGAAAAATTATCCAGAAAAGACTTAGAAGAAATTTTCCAAAGCTGGATAAAGGTTTGTGAAATCCTGGATGAATATCTTCTGGACACAGATTTTCTCTTACTGGATCCTTCTTATTTATATAGAAATACTCAAACCGGAAATTATTTCTTTATCTGGTTTCCTTTTCATCTGCAAGAACAAGAGGCCGGGAAAGAGCTTCTGTCCCTGTCTGAATACTTTCTCCCCAGAATTGATCATAAAGATAAATCTGCCATAGCCTTGGGTTATGGTGTATACAAAGAGGCTGTGGCGGGAAATATCCGGCCTGACATAATAAAGGCCCTCTTATACGATCCTAAGCCTCCGGAAGAAAAAGCAGACGGATTCCAAGAAAAGGAAAGCCTGCAGTTTTCTGCAGAAGAATGTCAGGAAATGGAAGCCCAGAAAAAAGCAAGGCAGAAAATATTAGATGATTTTTATAAAGAGGAAGAGGATGAAGATTCTTCCGGCTATGGGATCATCGTCGGAATAGGCATTTCCCTGTTTTGTATTCTGGTCTTTCTTATATGGCATTTCCGCCTTCTCTCTCCTCTTCAGTTATTTATTCTGTCAGGCTGTTTACTGCTATTGGCCGGGCTTGGGATTCTTATCTGGTATTTACGTTCCAGGAAAAAAACGCCCTCAGTTCCTTCCCCCCAAAAGTCCTCGTTCCAAGAACAGGATGCCGGACAGGTATGCTCTGAGAATGCTTCCGGCAAAGAAGAATCCGAAATTTCCACTTTCTGCAGTTTTCTATCATCTGAAGGAGAAAAAGATCTGCAAAAAGTGCAGCCTGCAGAATCACTCACTGTTCTTTTAGACGAAAATCCATCTCTCTGCCCCGTACTTGCCGGACTTGGGAAAAACTCTGACAAAGTTTTCCCTCTGGAAAGAGATACAACCATAATTGGGAAATGGGCTGCTTCTGCAGACATCTGTTTAGATATCCCCACTGTCAGCAGAATACACGCGAAGATCATACGAGAAGGAGAGAATTGTTATATTATAGACCTGAATTCTAAAAATGGCACCTGGGTAAATGGTGTTCCCCTGAATCCTGAAGAAAAAACAACCCTAAAAAGAAATGATATTATTTGTTTTGCAAGAGAAGAATTCCGCTATACTGCACCAGATCTTCCGCATTCAGATAATGCCGCTGAAAATTAGCGTTTGCAATACGACGGATTTTCAGTTAAAATAGGGATTAGGAGTATGCGATCCCTTATGAGGGCAAAGAGGAGTATGTTATGGGAATCATTGTGTTTTTAGGTGACAGTATTACAGATGCCAAAAGAAAAAACTCTCCCAACCAGTTGGGTTATGGATATGTAAATATGCTTGCAGAATCTGTAAAGGACTCTGATGCAAGCTGGAATATAGTAAATCGCGGTGTTGACGGTTATATAACTGAACGAGTAGCAAGGGGACTTCATCACGATTGTATTTCACTTCATCCTGATTACGTAAGTATTTTAGTGGGAATCAATGATATCGGCATAATCGTCCAGTCTCAGGCTTCCTGGCAGGACAAATTATATCTTCTAGAGGACAGTATCCGTTCCTACCATGAGATGCTTTTTGACTTATCCAGAGAGACAAATGCAAAAGTAATTACCCTGGAACCTTTCGTCTTCCCTAAAGATGATAAATACCAGGATTGGATCCCATGGCAGAAAAAAATGTCAAAAAACATCTATAAGCTGGCCAAAAACTATGGTGCTTATTTTATTCCTACTCAGGAGCCTTTAAATCAGAAAATCGAAGAATTAGGATATGACGCTGTTACTACAGATGGAATTCATCTTACCCAGCTTGGACACCGGTTCCTGGCTGATATTATAAAAAAGACTTTCCATCTTTAAGACCCCAGACCTAGACTATGATATCTTCAAACTCTGCCCTTACTGCCTTACCGAGATCTTCCGGGTTTAGCTTTAAAGTGGTTCCTATACGTCCTCCGCTAACATAAATTTCCTCATAGTCCAAGGCGGAACGGTGGATAACCGTTGCATATTGTTTTTTCATGCCAAGGGGACTGCAGCCTCCTCTCACATATCCTGTCACATTGGTTATGTCTTTCACATGTATCATCTCTATGGATTTTTCTTTCAGTACTCTGGCTGCTTTTTTCAGGTCGATTTCCTCTGCAATAGGGATCACAAGGACATAGTAACCTTTGCTTTTTCCCTGAACGACCAGGGTTTTAAAGGACTGCTCTACAGGTGCTCCCGTCTTTTGGGCCGTATGAAGGCCATCAATAAATTCATCACATTCGTATTGTATTGTTTCATAAGGAATCTTGTTCTTTTCTAAAATTCTCATAGCGTTTGTCTTAATTTCTTTTTCTTTATGTTTTCCCATATTCTTTTTCTCCTGTATATATTATCTTTTTTCGGAAATCCTAATCTCAAAAGGAGGTAAGCTCATGAAAGAAAAATTACTCTCTGGAGAAGATAAATACAATGTTGAGGCAACTTCTTCCAATGATTTAGATGGATGTGGAACTACAGAGGCCACCGGGCTGATTCCTTCTCTCCCACAGTCTTTGGAACAGTTAGATTCCTATAAATCTATCCTTCCTTTTTCTCCGGATTGTATCACCAGTCATGATTCTCAAAAATCCTGATTATGAAACAGAGGCTCTCCCGGAAAATATTTGTTTTTTCGGGAAAGCCTCCGTTTTACTCTCTGGAATTATTGTTTACGGCATTCTCTTCCTCTGTATCGCTCAGACTGGAATTACTGCTGCTGTTTCCATCTTCTTCGCTCTCAGTATCCTGTTGACTGTCTGTATTCTCTGTGTTGCTGCTTTCGCCGCTGGAATCGGAGTCTGTATTGTCAGACTCATCGGAACTGTCCGTCTGGAAATCCCATTCTGTCTGAAGTTCTCCCGCCGCATCTGCCGCCTCTTCCAGCGCAGCCACTGTAAACTCAGCCTCCGGATCTTCTTCATGAATACCATGTTCCTGAGCCAGTTCGTCTGTATAGTCCTCTAGTTTATAAACCGAGCACTCTGTATAATCCTCATTATAATGCATTACCAATGGGATCATGGAATAATCTTCTATGGTGATCTCATCACCATTTTTCTTCAATGTAAAATCAGCCATTCCTCCCAGCAGATTCTCCAGGCTGGCCTGGTCGCTGACAAAATTACCCAGAGAATAATAAACCAAGGTTTCCTTTCCGTCAGGTCTTTCTATTTTTTCATAGCCCTTTAAAATATGGGGATGTGAACAGATGATCACATCTGCCCCCTGTTCCGTCAAAAATTGGACTCTCTCTTTCAGTCGCTCTTCCGGCTCTACAGATTCGTCCTGACCACCATGAAGATATACGATTGTTACATCTGCCTCTTCCTTGACCGCCTCCAGGTCCGTTTGGGCCTGTTCTTCCGAATAAATATTGACCATATGGGAAGATTCTTCAGGAATAGAATGATTTTCACTTAACATAGTGCTGTAATTCATAACAGCTATTTTAAAGTTTTTCTCTTCAATGATCTGATAACTTGGATCGTTTTCACTGTTGTGGATTCCCAAAAGCGTTACATTCTCATGGTTATCTTCCCAGAAGGAAATCGTATCCTTGATGCCTGTTTCCTCCTGGTCAAATGCATGCTCTGTAGCCTGGGTGACAATATCAAATCCGGCGTCCGCCAAAGCATCTCCCACTTCAGAAGGAGTATTAAAATCCGGATACCCTGCCGCATTCTCATGTTCTGTGGTTAAAGGAGTCTCCTGATTTACCGATGCCAGATCTGCTTCTGAAATATCGTCTCTGATATTTTCATACAGGAAATCAAAATCCCAGTCATTATCTCTTCCTGCCTCAATAAAGGCCTCATGTATCAGATTATCTCCCACAGCCCTTATGTGAAGAGTATTATTTTCCTCCTCAGCCAGTGCAGCCTCTTCTTCCTGCTTCTGTCTCTCGATCTCCTCCTGCCTCTGTCTCTCCTGGTTTCTTCTATGTATGGTTACCGCTGCTGCCCCTATCACAATCGCCAGCAACAGCAGTCCTCCCAGCGTCATCATTCTGCGGCGTCTGATCACCTGCCGGCGGCGTCTGGCTCTGGCTATCCTTCTTCGTCTTTCTTCCCGGAGTCTTTCTTCTTCCCGGAGTCTTTCCTCCTCCATCTGCCTCCTTCTTCTATGACTGCTTCTACGGCGTTCGCTCATATCTTCATCCCTTTCCTGTCCTATGCTAATTTGCCAAAAAAGCATTAATATTTCAGAATTTTTTCTATTTGCGTTCTATCTGAAAACGGTGTATGATACTCCCGAAATCAGAAGAAAAAATTACTAATTAATTTCATATTTGTTAAATATAATATTAAATATAATAATATGAAAGTGAATATTATGTCAACAAAATCCCGCAATTACTTTTTGGATAATTATAAATCTTTCCTTATCTTGCTGGTTGTTATCGGGCATTTTATTGAGCCCTGTTATACAAACAATTTATTTCTCACCATCTTAAAATGGGTTATTTTTTCTTTCCATATGCCTGCCTTCATCTTTATATCCGGCTATTTTTCTAAAAAGGATATGGGACTTGAAAAATTAATACAAAAGCTGGTAATCCCCTACTTTATTTTTGAGCTGCTTTATTATTTTTTATATGTTTTTGTGATACACAAAGAGACCGGTCTGTATTTTAACCGTCCTAAATTTTCTCTTTGGTATTTGATGTCACTGTTTTTCTGGCGGATTGCTACTCCTTATTTAAAAAGGATCCCAGGCAATCTGTTTATCGTCATTACAGGAGGGCTGCTGATCGGCTTTACCCAGTTAGGTAATTTTTTCAGTATTCCCAGAACATTATTTTTCTATCCTTTTTTCCTGGCTGGCTATTATTTCCAGGAGAACTGGTTTGACACCGTCCGCAGGCACTGGAAAACATTTACCATAGGACTTGCTGCAGCTCCCGGGCTGTTAGGCGGCTGGGTGCTGTTCACTGGCCAGGAACTGACTCCCTTTATTTTCTATGGAAGATATTCCTATGCGGATATGGGACTCACCAATGGTGTGGGCTTACTTGTCCGTCTTGTTTGTTATGGGATTTCTTTCCTGGCAATTTTTGCTGTCTGCGCCATTATCCCCAGGAAGAAACACTTCTATTCTATACTGGGAGTCCGGACCATGTCCATTTATCTATTCCATGGACTTGTGTACAGCATACTGAAGGATGGTCATGTTCTGGAAAAAGTTAATACTCCTCTGGAAACTGTGCTGCTTCTTGGATTTTGTATTCTGCTCACCTTTGTTCTGGCTTCCAGTCTTCCTTATCGGTTTGTTGCCTGGATATCCTCTTTTCCAATCCGGCTGCCGAAAAGTCCCTTTAAATCGAAAAAGACTGCGGTATAAAGCCTGGGAGAAATCACATTTTTCTCCCGGATTATACACCGCAGTTTTAGGCTGGCAGTTTTCTGATTTGTTCTTTTCTGCTATTCCTGATAATCTCTTTCGCAGTCTTTACACTTTCCATTAATGCTGCAATGAAAATGCAGAAGCGTATCCGGCACCCGGGTACAGGTCGCCCTGGCGTATTCTATTTCATGTTTTCCCCTCTGCTGTGTCCGGGGACAATATACCGGATACTCTTTTACATATTTTTCTCCCATCTCATTCCACCTCACAATCCGTATGTTTTATCATAGCACCCTTTCCTTTTTGGTGCAAAGATTTTCTCCCCGCCGATGCAAAGGACCAGATCCCTTTATATAAAGAAAACAAATTGAATTCTCTCTGGCCAGTATGCTATAATGAGCCACGGTATAAAATACTGCTTTGGAAAAAGGAGTTCTATTTATGGATACATTTATATTTGTTCTGGAGATTATCGGCACAGTTGCCTTTGCCTCCTCCGGGGCCATGACTGCCATTGAGAAAAAAATGGATATTTTCGGAGTAAATGTTTTAGGCGCCACCACCGCTGTAGGAGGCGGAATGATGCGGGATATCATATTGGGAGTAACTCCCCCCGCCGCATTCTCTCAGCCTGTATATATTCTTTTCTCCATTTTAACTTCTACCCTGCTTTTCGCCATAGTTTACACCAACCCGGAGATCCTCCAGTCCAGGATCAAAAGCCGGTATTATGACAAAATCATGCTCTGGTGTGATACTGCTGGGCTGGGGATCTTCACTGTAGTAGGAATTCAGACTGCTTCCCGGATCGTCTCTCAAGACAATGCTTTTTTCTTTATTTTTATCGGCGTCCTTACCGGTGTAGGGGGCGGTGTATTGAGAGATATTATGGCAGGGGAAACTCCTTATATCCTGGTCAGGGAAATTTACGCCAGCGCTGCTATCGCAGGGGGCATCACCTGTGTCGTATGCGGCAGCTCTATGGGGGAGGCCGCCGGAACGGTTCTGGGGCTGACCGTCACTGTAGTAATCCGGTCTCTGGCCGCCTATTTTCACTGGAATCTGCTCCGGATCCGCTAGAATTTTTTTGCATCCATTGACTCCCCCCGGAGAAATGGTATACTTATAGACAGTTAGAAAAAAGGAGATGTTCAGATATGAGTAAAATTGATGACGTAAGAAAAGCAATGGTAGAAGCCATGAAATCCAAAGATAAAGACCGGAAGGATTCTCTCTCCATGCTGCTGGCCGCGCTGAAAAACAAAGCCATTGACAAACGAGAGGATCTCACAGAAGCGGAAGAAAATGAAGTTGTTTTAAAAGAAATCAAACAAACAAAAGAAACTTTGGAAATGACTCCTCCCGACAGAACGGATATTATCGAGGAGTGTTCAAAGCGTATTGCTGTTTATGAAGAGTTTGCTCCTAAAATGCTCAGTGAAGATGAGATCAGAGAAGTGATCCAGGGCGTTCTGGCAGAGCTTTCCATTGAGACCCCTACTGCAAAAGACAAAGGAAAAATCATGAAAGTCCTCATGCCAAAGGTCAAAGGAATTGCTGAAGGTAAAGTGGTAAACCAGGTTCTGGCCTCCATGCTCCAGTAAGGATCTGGGAGATATTTCAGCAGCGTTGAAAGTAGGATACCCGGCTGCTGGACCATCCGCTCAGCCGGCACATGAAAAGAAGCAAAGGATTGCTCCATATTGGAGGAATTCCTTTGCTTCTTTTATTCATGACAATAGACATCCCAGAGCGCACTGTCTATTATTTGTCTGTTTCTCTGATCATTCCATCACTTCATCCAGAAGCTCCTGCAGTGTCTCCCTGGATATCATACCGCTGCCTCCGGTCACCAGTCTTCCTTCACTGTTGAGGATATAGGTGGTAGGAAAAGCCTGGATTCCGTAGTTTATCACAGCGTCCATTTCCTTATCATAGTACACCGGAAAGGTAAAACCCTGTTCTTCCACATAGGCCCGGCCGGATTCCTCTGTTTCGCCCATGCAGCCAACTCCGTCTACCATGATAAACTGGACCTGGTCCTTCATCTCCTGATACATCTCTTCAAAATCCGGCATTTCCTCCCGGCAAGGCGGACACTTGCTGGTCCAAAAATTGATCACCGCCGGCTTTCCTTCCAGGATTTCTTTCAGGCTGGTCTGATTTCCATCCTGATCCCACACTGTAAAGTCCGGCGCTTCTGCATATTCCGTTGCTTCCTTTTCTTCCTGGGCGGCATCTTCATCGGCTTCTGCCTGTTTTTCAGCCTGGCGTTCTGCCTCCTTTTGAAGCTCCTGATATCCAAAGCCTGCGATCACCAGCAGCAGCAAAAAGGCCACTGCACCCAGGATCCATTTCTGTTTTGCGTTCATACATGCCCCTTTCTCAGCTTACCAAAGCCAGGTATTGATTCATCAGTCCGGTCATCATCAGTATTCCCACCAGGATCAAAAGGCCTCCGGAAATTTTATTGATAATTCCATAATGGCTTTTTATCCAGTCAAAAGTTGTCTTTAATTTCTGTATCAACACGGCACTGATAAGGAAGGGGATTCCAAGGCCTGCGGAGTAGCACAGTAACAGCAGGATTCCCTGTCCCCAGGACGCCTGAGAAGAAGCCAGCATCAGCGCAGACCCCAGAAAAGCTCCGATGCAGGGCGTCCATCCCAGGCCAAATACAACCCCAAAAAGAAGTGTGGAAAAGATTCCCATCTCTGTACTTTGGTCCATACCGGCAGTGCCTTTGAACAGATTCAGCTTAATAACCCCCAGAAAGTTCAGGCCAAAAATAATCACCATCAGGCCGCAGACCAGATTCACCTCTGTCTGATAGCGTCTGAGAAGGCCTCCCAGTGTCCCCGCAAATGCACCCAGTACTCCAAAGGTAACCGTGAAGCCCAGCACAAAGGCCAGAGCCTTCCAGAAAGGAGAGCGGTTCTCCTGTCCGTCTCTTCCGCCGGCAAAATACGCTACATATACCGGAAGCATGGGAAGAAGACAGGGTGAAATAAATGTGATCAGTCCCTCTAAAAAAGTAATCAGATAAGTCATTTTTCTTCCTTTCTTCTGCCTACCGGCGCCGCATAGACAGCACATTCATAGTCTTTCTCTCCTGAAGGCCCCGGTGCAAATCCCAGAAGCTCATCCAGACATTCCTGGTCATACGCACCTATGGCGCAGGTGCCGCAGCCAATAGACTGGCAGGCAAGATACAGGTTTTCACACACATGGCCTGCATCCAGGAGAATATATTTCGCCGCCTTTTGTCCATAACGCCACTCCGTCCTGTAGGGAAGGGCGCTCCACACAAAAACAACAGGAGCGGCAGCCGCAAAAAACTGGCCGCAGAAAGCCTGGGTCAGTTCAGTCTCATAGTCCGCCCGGTCTTCCCAGAGTTCCAGACGGTGGTTTTCAGGGAGATAATGATAAATACCTTTTTTCAGCCCCTCTACCTGGCTGACAAACAAATAGGTCTCAAAAGGATGCCTGGAACCTGCAGAGGGCACGTTCCGGAAGGTTACCGGGTTTTTATGCCCCGCCATGTTCCGGACACCCTGAGTTGCCCACAGAAGATAGGACAGTTCCAGAAGAGTAAGAGGCTCCTCCTGGTACTGTCTTCTGCTCTGTCTCTCTGTGATCAGCTCCAGAAAGTTACCGTTTATGGAAAGCTCTCCAAAATCCTTTGGCAGAGAGATTTCTCCTCTCCCCTGCTTTTCTTTTAAAGGCTTGGGTCCAGGCAGCTTCTGCTGCTGGTCTGTAGCCTCCTCTCCTGCGTCGTTTTTTTGATATCCTTTTAAAAGCTCTCTGTTTCGCATAAGCTGGTACTTTGTTTTCTCATTCATGGTAAAAGTCCTCCTTTCGCCTTGCAGACTGAAAGTTCATTCTGCGTCATTAGTTGAATTATGGTCGTATCAGTACACTGCTGCTGTGCGGCTAGTATACCATCTGCCTGCAAAATGGGCAAGAAAAAAAGGAGTTTCCGCATTAGGCAATACACTTAGCCTTCGCTTAATGCGGCATACTCCTTTATATTTCCATATTTTATTTCCACAGGCAATGAGCCAGGCATAATTTAATGAGCAACAGCGTAGGGTTTTCTTTTGAAAATATCTTTTGCCTTCTGGCTGACCTTTGCTTCCATTCCTGAATAGCTGCGCATCAGGTCATATTTCATCTGTTTCCGGTTTCTTCTCTCTTTTCTCATTTCAAACACCTCGCTGTTTTTATAGATACGGCCGCTTCTTCAGCGTCCTTTTTTTTTCTGCCTGCAGGCCTGCCGGAATCAGACTTTCCTACGGCCTGCAAACATTGATTCTGTGGCTGCATATTTATAGTAGCACAGGAATGTTTGAAACATATTATGAGATTTTCAAATCTATGTAAACCAACAAAAAAACACCGTCCCCAAAGCTCTATGGCTTCAAAAACAGTGCTTTTAAGTGCGCCTTCAGGGACTCGAACCCTGGACAAATAGATTAAGAGTCTACTGCTCTACCAACTGAGCTAAAGGCGCGTTTCTTATGTTTTTTTTGCGTTTCCCTCAACGCAAGAGATATTATAACTCAGCCATTTACAAAATGCAAGCTTTTTTTTATATTTTTTTACATTTTATTTTTACCGTGTTTTTTTTAATTTTACATTCTCTAAAATCTTTTCTGTTTCTTCTATAGATTTTAAGATTCCTGCTGCCTTTGTGCCTGCTTTCCGGTTCTGATAGGCCCATTGAAACAGACAGCTCTCAAGGCCCCCTTTTTTCTTTGCCATAGATCTTCCCTCCCAATCTTTCCAGTGTGCTGTCTCACTTTCAGAATATGGCGGAGCAGGAAAAAAGTTCCCGGATCCAGAGGCAGACCTCGGCTTTGTTTCCAAGGTCTACCGTCCGGCGATCAGTTTATAGATGGGATTTCCCATGGAAGAAAATTTTTCTTCATATTCGGTCATCACATTTCCCTCATTCATAGAAGGATCATGATGAAGATCAAAGGTATGGGCCATGACCTTCCAGCCGGCTTCCTCAGTCTCTTCCAGAGAAAACTCAAAAAGAAGGCGGTTGTCTGTCTTGAATTCTACCACGCCCCGGGGCGCAAGGATCTGGTCATACCGCTCAAAGAACTGCCGGGAAGTCAGGCGCCGCTTTGCGTGACGTTCCTTGGGCCAGGGATCAGAAAAATTCAGGTAGATCCTGTCCACTTCATTCTTATGAAATACCAGTGGAAGTTCCCTGGCATCCATCCGGATAAAACGGAGATTTTCAGGAGCGGTTCCCTCTTCTGCCTTTTCTTCCATTTTCTGGACAGCTCTGAGAAGCACACTGTCATACATTTCAATTCCGATATAATTGATCTCCGGATTCAGCGCCGCCATCTCCATAAGGAAACGTCCTTTGCCCATTCCCACTTCTATATGTATGGGATTGCTGTTTCCGAAGACATCCTTCCAGTTTCCCTTCTTCTCCTGGACCTGGTGGACCACGAATCTGCTGCTTTCAATGGCTTCCTTCGCTCCCGGTATATTTCTTAATCTCATGGTATGCCTGCCTTTCCTGATTTTCTTTAAGAGTATACATGATTTCTCATCAGAATTTCAAGTATATTTCCCCAATTCATTCTTTATGTCATTTTTGCTCTTATTTCGTAATGCAATTTAAGCATTTTTCCTGTTTTTTCCTTGGATTTTATATGACTTTTCTCCAAAAATGGTGTATGATAAGTGGTAGAAATTTGCGAGGAGGAAATCCTATGGAAGACATTATCAACAAACTGGCTGAAATAGAAGCTGCGGCCTCCCATATAATGGAAGATGTGGCCGAGCAAAAAAAGCAGCTGGCGTTGGAATATGATCAGGCGGTTCAGGACTTTGACCAGTCCATAGATGAGGAAATCCAGAAGAAGACAGCCAGGATCCGACAGGAGCTGGAAGTCCAGATGAAAGATAAGCTGGCCACCCAGGAATCGGAAACTGCCCGTACTCTGAAACAAATGGAAGACCATTATCAGGAGCATCATCAAGAACTGGCCGCAGAAATATATAACCGAATATTAAGGATGTGAAATTATGGGAAATCTGCTTTCTTACAGCGGTCTGTCCACAAAAGTCCGGGCCATGCAGAGCAAGCTTATCGGCGAAGCACAGTTTCAGGAAATTGCCCAGATGGATTCGGTTCCTCAGGTAGTTGCTTATCTGAAAAAGCAGCCGGGATTTGCAGATCTGTGGGCAGATTTAGATGAGAACAGCCTTCACAGAGGAGATATCGAAAAACTTCTCCTTCACACCGTTCACCAGAATTTTGCCAAGCTGTACCGATTTGCCAACCCAGAACAGAGAACCTTCATGAAGCTCTATTTCAAGAGATATGAGATTGCCATTATGAAGGACTGTCTGCGGAAGGTTTTTGACGAAGGACGGGGAGAGCTGGATCTCTCCCTTTTTAAAGCTTTCTTTGATCAGCACTCCAGGCTGAACATTGAAAAGCTTACAGATGTGTCCACAATCGAAGAATTCGTGGAAGAGCTTAAGGGTTCGGAGTATTACGCTCCTTTAAAAAAGCTGAGCAATGACTTCTCCCCCACTCTTTTCGATTATGGTATGGCTCTGGATCAGTATTATTTTGCAAATATCTGGTCTGTAAAGGAAAAACTGTTCAAAAAGCGGGATCTTGCGGAGATCACTACAGCCTATGGCAATAAGTTTGATATGCTGAACCTGCAGTGGATCTACCGCTCAAAAAAATACTATCATATGGCGCCGGCAGATATTTATGCCCTGCTGATCCCGGTGCACTACCGGCTGTCTAAGAATGATATCTCAGCCTTGGTGGAGGCTTCTGATCTGGAAGAATTCCGCCGGGGGCTGGATTCCACTTATTACAAAAAACGTTTCCCCGAACTTGCCCCGGAGAAACTGGAAGAATTCTATAATCTGAACCTGAAAACAATTATAGAAAAAGAGGCAAGAAATTATCCACACTCAGTAATTGTGATCTATTCTTATCTATATCACAAAGAACACGAAGTAGACCGGCTGACCACAGCAATAGAATGTGTCCGTTACGGACTTTCGCCTGCTGAGACACTGGATTATATTCATAAAACGTAAGAACTCGGAGGTGATTACATGATCGAGAAAATGAAGTTCCTGAGTATCACAGGACCTAAGGCGGATATCGACCGGGTGGTAAACGATTATCTTTCCAAATATGAGATCCATCTGGAAAACGCCATGGCGCAGCTTACCCAGGTACAGCATTTATCTCCCTATATCCAGATCAATCCCTACAGAGATCTGCTGGCAAAAGTAAATGAATTTGCAGGTCTTCTGGGGGATACCAAAAATATTCCCATCCAGGATATTTCTCTGGAGGAAATACAGCCTCTGCTGGATACTCTGGGAGAAAGGATTGCGACGCTGCGCCGGGAATGTGACGAGCTCATGGCTCAGCGCACTTCCATTGCTGAAGATATCAATCGTCTGTCCCCCTTTTCCTCCCTGCCGGAGGATGTGGATAAGCTGGTCCATTACCGGTTCGTTCAGGTCCGGTTCGGAAGGATACAAAAGGAATATTATGAAAAATTCAAAACTTATGTATATGACGACCTGGATACGATGTTCTACCCCTGCCGGGAAGACGCCGACTATATCTGGGGACTCTATTTTGTCCTGTGGACAAAGATGGAAAAAGTAGATGCCGTCTTCTCTTCCATGCATTTTGAGCGGCTCTATCTGAAGAAAGATTTTTATCACGGTACGCCTCAGACACTCTGCGTTCAGTATGATCAGCAGCTGGAAAATCTGAGAAAAGAATACGACAGCCGGCAGGAAGAAATACAGAAACTGCTTCATGAAGACGCATCTGTCATTCTTTCCGCCCAGGCAGCTTTAAACGCTCTGTCCACCAACTTTGACGTGCGGAAAGTAGCCGCCTGTGTCAAAGAACATCAGGAAACTTTTTATATTCTCTGCGGATGGATGACCCAAAAGGATGCCTCTGCCTTTACAAAAGAAATCGAGGACGATGCCAACCTTTTCTGTGTAGTGGAGGATGACAAAAACAAAATAAGCTGCAAGCCCCCCACAAAGCTGAAGAATCCCAAAATCTTCAAGCCTTTTGAAATGTATGTAAAGATGTACGGGCTTCCCGATTATCATGAAATGGATCCCACCATCTTCGTGGCGGTGACCTATTCCTTCATCTTCGGAGTTATGTTCGGAGATGTAGGCCAGGGTCTTCTCCTGGCAGTCGGAGGCTTCCTTCTATATAAGATAAAGCATCTGGATCTTGCCGCCATTATCGGCACTGCCGGTATTTTCTCTACTTTCTTTGGCTTTATGTTCGGCAGTATATTCGGCTTTGAGGATATTATAGACGCCGTATGGCTGCGGCCTGCAGAGGCCATGACCCTGGTGCCGGGCCTTGGAAATATGAACACCATCTTTGTAGTAGCGATCGTTTTCGGTATGTTCCTGATCCTGCTTACCATGGTCTTCCATATCATAAATGCTGTAAAGTCCAGAGATATCGAGGGCACCTGGTTTGATCAGAACGCCGTGTGCGGCCTGGTATTTTACGGAACACTGACTATCTCCGCCGTACTGCTGCTTACAGGGAATCCCCTTCCGGCGGCTGCGCTGCTGGCAGTACTCTTTGTGGTTCCCCTAATCATCATTATGCTGAAGGAACCCATTACCCGGCTGGCAGAAAAGAAAACACCTGCCATTGAGGGAAGCAAGCCCATGTTTTTTGTACAGAGTTTCTTTGAGCTCTTTGAGATCATGCTGAGCTTTCTTTCCAATACGCTTTCCTTTGTACGTATCGGCGCCTTTGCTGTAAGCCATGCCGCCATGATGGGCGTGGTCCTGATGCTGGCAGGGGCTGAAGGCGGAGGAAACATCAACTGGATCATCATTGTGCTGGGAAATCTTTTTGTATGCGCCATGGAAGGACTGATCGTAGGAATACAGGTCCTCCGTCTGGAGTATTACGAAATGTTCAGCCGTTTTTACAAAGGCAGCGGAAAGGAGTTCCGTCCTTTCCTGAAACGTGTCAACCGTAAAGGTTCATCAGGCCAGGCATAGGTCTCAATATAAAACAGAATTTATTAGTAGGAGGATTTATATTATGACAACTATTATCCAAATTACCATTGCAGCAGCATTGATCTTGAGCATCATCGTTCCCTTCGGAGCCTTTTTCCTGGGAGAAAAAAACAAAAAACGTTACAAAAAATCTCTGGCTGCCAACTGTTTCTTCTTTTTCGGAACTCTTCTGGTGGGCACTATCGTCATGTTCGGCGGAACAGTAAGCGCTCAGGCTGCTGCAGACGCCGCAGGCTCCGGTCTTGCAGAAGGCCTTGGATATCTGGGTGCTGCACTGGTTACCGGACTTTCCGGTATCGGCTCCGGTATTGCTGTTGCCAGCTCTGCCAGCGCAGCTCTTGGAGCTATCAGTGAGGACGGTTCTCTCTTCGGTAAGTCCATGATCTTTGTTGCCATGGCAGAAGGTATTGCCCTCTATGGTCTGATCATTTCCTTCATGATCCTGGGAAGATTGGGCTGACAGATAAGGAAGGATGATTTCCTATGAAAATGTTTTTGATCAGTGACAATATTGATACTTACACCGGCATGCGTCTGGCAGGGGTGGAAGGGGTAGTTGTCCATGAAAGAGAGGAACTGAAAAAAGCTCTTGAGGAGGCCATCGCCAATAAAGAAAACGGGGTGATCCTTCTCACAGAGAAATTCGGAAAGGAATTTCCGGATATCATTGATGATGTCCGTCTGAATCACCGCCTCCCTCTTCTTGTGGAAATTCCTGACCGCCACGGAACCGGACGGGCCCCCGACTTCATTACTTCCTATGTAAATGAAGCTATCGGACTAAAATTATGACAGGAAGGTGATAGGTATGACAACGGAAGAAAAACTGCAGCACTTCTATGCGGTTTCCATAGAAAGCGCTAAAGAGGAAGCAGACAAAGCCATTTCCGAATATCGGGCTTCCCTGGAGGAAGACCTGGAAAAACACAAGAAAGAAAAGAAAGCTGCCTCTGAAAATCAGTTTAAAATAGAATCTGAAAATGCTGCCAGAGAGATCAACAAAGCCCTCTCCTCGGAGCATCTCCATATTAAAAGACGTCTTTCCAAAAAGCATCAGGAGCTTGAGGAAAAACTTTTTGAAGAAGTGGAAGAAATGCTGCGGGCATTCCTTACCAGCCCCGAATATGCCGGCTGGCTGGAAGACAAGGTAAAAAGAGCTTTAGCAGCCGCTGAGGGTGACCAGATAGATATCTATCTCTCTTCCGGCGATGAAGCCCTGGCAGGAGAAATCCAGCAGCGTACAGGAATCCGTCCGCTGATCTCTCAGTCTTCATTCCTGGGGGGGATACGGGCAGTAATTCCTGAAAAAAATATTTTGATCGATTATACTCTTCTCACTATGCTTGAGACAGAGAAGGAAAATTTTAATTTTGACGGAGGGCTGAAGCATGAGTAGAACTGGTATTATTTACGGCATTAACGGCCCTGTCATCTATCTGAAAGGAAACACAGGGTTTAAGATGTCCGAGATGGTACATGTAGGTGAGGAACACCTGGTAGGAGAGGTTATCTCTCTGAAAAAGGACACCACCACAGTACAGGTCTTTGAGGAGACCAGCGGCCTAAAGCCCGGAGAAGTGGTCACCGCCACAGGAGACGCCATCTCCGTAACCCTTGGGCCTGGGATCCTGGACAATATTTTCGACGGTATCCAGCGGCCTCTCTCCGTGATCGCAGAACAGTCCGGAAAATATATATCCCGAGGCATGCAGGTAGACTCTCTGGATACAGAAAAGCTCTGGGACGTGCACATGACCATCACCCCGGGCATGGAGATCTATGGAGGAACGATCATTGCAGAGGTTCCCGAGACTTCCTCTATTACCCATAAATCCATGGTTCCTCCCAATATCCATGGAACTGTGAAATCTGTGGTTCCCGATGGGAAGTACAACATTACCCAGACGATAGCAGTGCTTTCTTTAGCAGACGGCACTGAGTATGAACTAAAACTGGCCCAGAAATGGCCCATCCGGGTTCCCCGGCCTACCAGCCGCCGCTACCCGGCCTCTGTGCCTCTGGTCACCGGCCAGCGTATCCTGGATACTCTCTTTCCCATCGCAAAGGGCGGCACCGCTGCAGTGCCAGGGGGGTTTGGAACAGGAAAGACCATGACCCAGCATCAGATTGCCAAATGGTCTGACGCAGACATCATCGTATATATCGGCTGCGGCGAACGAGGCAATGAAATGACCCAGGTATTGGAGGATTTTTCCAAGCTCCATGACCCGAAAACAGGAAATCCTCTGATGGCCCGTACAACTCTGATCGCCAATACCTCTAATATGCCTGTGGCCGCTCGTGAGGCTTCTATTTACACAGGCATCACCCTGGCAGAATACTACCGGGATATGGGCTATGACGTGGCTATTATGGCCGACTCTACCTCCCGGTGGGCCGAGGCCTTAAGAGAACTTTCCGGCCGTCTGGAGGAAATGCCGGCTGAGGAAGGTTTCCCGGCTTATCTGGCCTCCCGGCTTTCCGGTTTCTACGAGAGGGCCGGTATGATGCAGAACTTAAACGGTACCGAAGGATCCGTATCCATCATCGGCGCTGTATCTCCTCAGGGAGGCGACTTCTCAGAGCCTGTTACTCAGAATACCAAGCGTTTTGTCCGCTGTTTCTGGGGACTGGATAAATCTCTGGCCTATGCCCGTCACTTTCCTGCGATCCACTGGCTTACCAGCTACAGTGAATATCTGGGAGATCTGGCTCACTGGTACAGTGAAAATGTTTCTCCCAAATTTGTGGAAGACCGGAATCAGCTTATGGCGATCCTGAACTCGGAAAGCAGTCTCATGGAAATTGTAAAGCTGATCGGAAGCGATGTGCTTCCCGACGATCAGAAGCTGACTTTGGAAATCGCCAGGGTCATCCGCCTGGGTTTTCTCCAGCAGAACGCCTTTCATCCCGATGATACCTGCGTTTCCCTGGAAAAACAGTTTAAAATGATGGAGGTCATTCTCTATCTGAATCAGAAATGTAAGATTCTGGTAGGTATGGGAATGCCGGTATCTGTACTGAAACGGGAAAATATCTTTGAAAAAGTAATTTCTATTAAGTATGACGTACCTAATGACCACCTGGAAATGATGGACGACTATATGAAAGCCGTTGATGATTTCTATAATACAGTAATGGAAAAGAACGGATAAGGAGGGACTGAAATGGCAATAGAATATTTAGGATTAAGCGAGATCAACGGCCCTCTTGTTGTTCTGGAAGGGGTAAGAAACGCCTCTTATGATGAGATCGTGGAATTCCGCATTGACGACGGAACCAGAAAACTGGGACGTATTGTGGAAATCTATGAGGATAAGGCTGTGATCCAGGTATTTGAAGGTACAGAAAACATGTCCCTTATGAATACCCATACAAGGCTCAGCGGCCGTCCTATGGAGATCGATCTTTCTCCTGAGATTCTGGGCCGTACTTTTGACGGTATCGGAAGGCCCATTGACGGTCTGGGGCCGGTAGGCGCCGAGGCACGTCTGAATATTAACGGGCTGCCTCTGAATCCGGTTACCCGGGAGTATCCCAGAAACTTTATTCAGACCGGTATCTCTGCTATTGACGGACTGACTACTCTGATCCGGGGGCAGAAACTTCCTATTTTTTCCGGAAACGGTCTTCCCCATGACCAGCTTGCCGCTCAGATCGTACAGCAGGCTTCTCTGGGCGGAGACAGCGATGAAAATTTCGCCATTGTCTTTGCAGCAATGGGCGTCAAATATGACGTGGCAGAGTTTTTCCGGAGAACCTTCGAGGAAAGCGGCGTATCTGACCACGTAGTCATGTATCTGAACCTTGCCAATGACCCGGTAGTAGAAAGGCTCATCACTCCCAAGGTAGCCCTCACCGCTGCAGAATATCTGGCTTTTGAGAAGGGTATGCATATCCTGGTAATCCTGACGGATATCACCTCATTCTGCGAGGCCATGCGTGAAGTCTCTTCCTCCAAGGGAGAAATCCCTTCCAGAAAAGGTTACCCAGGCTATCTTTACAGTGAACTTGCCACCCTGTACGAAAGGGCGGGAATTGTAAGGGGCGGTTCAGGTTCTGTTACCCAGATCCCTATTCTGACCATGCCCAACGATGACATCACCCACCCCATTCCTGACCTGACCGGATATATTACCGAAGGCCAGATCGTTTTGGAGCGGCAGCTTCACGGACAGGCCATCTATCCTCCCATTAATGTACTGCCCTCTCTGTCCCGTCTGATGAAAGACGGTATCGGAGAAGGCTTTACCAGAGAGGATCATCAGGACGTAGCCAATCAGCTCTTCTCCTGCTATGCAAAAGTGGGAGATGCCAGAGCCCTGGCTTCTGTTATCGGCGAAGACGAACTTTCTCCCATAGATAAGATCTATCTGAAATTTGGAGAGGCCTTTGAACACGAATTTGTGGGGCAGCGTGCCGATGAAAACAGAAGCATCACTGAAACGCTGGACAAAGGCTGGAAGCTGCTGGGCATGATCCCAAGAGAGGAACTGGACAGGATCGATACCAAGATTTTGGATAAATACTATAAACCGGCAGAGGAAGAATAGGTTAAAGAATAAGTTTGGGCAGCAGAAAAGAGAGGTGATGATATGGATCCCAATACCTTTCCCACCAAAGGAAACCTGATATTGGCAAAGAACTCCCTGGCTCTTTCCAGACAGGGGTTCGATCTGATGGATAAAAAAAGGAATATCCTTATCCGGGAGCTGATGGAGCTTATCGACCAGGCCAAGGACATACAGTCCCAGATCGACGTTACCTTCCGTACCGCTTATGCTGCGCTTCAGAAAGCAAATATGGAGATCGGCATCAGCAATGTACAGGAAATCTCCCGGACAGTGCCCATTGAAAATTCCATTGAGATCAAGACAAGAAGTGTTATGGGTACGGAAATTCCTCTGGTTCGGTATGAACCGGATTCCGGAGCTCCCACCTACGCCTACTATGGCACTAAGGCCTCTCTGGACGAGGCCAAGGCTGCCTTTGAAAAAGTAAAGGAGCTGACCATACGTCTGTCTATGGTGGAAAATTCCGCCTACCGGCTGGCGGTAAATATTAAAAAGACCCAGAAACGGGCAAATGCTTTAAAGAATATTACCATTCCTAAATTTGAGGCTCTCACCAAGAGCATTTCCAATGCTCTGGAAGAGAAAGAAAGGGAAGAATTCACCCGTCTGAAAGTAATCAAGAGAATGCAGAGCGGGTAACAGAAAAATCTTCATAGTGGAGAAATGGATAACCGTCCATCCGAGGCACCAAATATGCCGGATGGACGGTTATTTTTATCAAAATCTCATTTGTGTCCGTACTAATTTCCCTGCTCGAACGGTTATATTTTCAGAATTCTCTTTTGCAGCCGTTCTAATTTGCTAAAGGTACGGTTACTCGGCAGAAATCTGCTCTATAACCGTACACCTCATCTAAATTTTTCTTTCAGCTTCTGTATTTTTAAAAGGTTCTGGGCGGTCTTTCCCTGGTCTTTTTCGGACAGCGCCAGGATCAGGGCATCTATCATGGCTGCCGGGGCAGTCATGGAGTGAAACTCTTCTTTTTCTCCTCTGTATACATACAGATTAATGTCTGCTCTCTGCTCCTGAGGCGCATACAGACGGCTGGTAAAAGCCAGGGTCCTATACCCGGCTGTCCTGGCATACTCCAGGATCATTTTTCCCTCTGCAGATACCTTAGAATAGCTGAAAATGATCACCAAATCTCCTTCTCCTGCATGTACGATCCCTTCGATGACTTCTGACCCGCCGGAAGGTACCGGAAATACTTTATATCCCAGTCTTCTCAGACGAAAAAACAAAAGCTGTGCCGAAGAAGCCGAGGCATTTTTTCCATGGATATAAATATTTCGGGCATTTTGTATCTGGGATACTGCGGCAGAAAATTCCTGCTGGTCAAAATTTTCCAAAGTATTGCTCAGACATTCCTGCTGCATGGCAAACCATTTTCCCATATCAAATCCCTGGGTTTTCTGAAGAGTTCCGGCGATTTTTCCTGCGGCTCCTTTCCCGGTTTTCTGTACAATGATCTCATTTTTCATCTCCTTAAAATCCCGGTATCCCAGATGCCTTGCCGCTCTTGAAATGGTGGCCTCCGAAATTTCCAGCCGCTTAGCCACTTCTCCGATACTCATAAACAGGAATTCATCTGTATGGGTTTCCATAAACTCCAGGATCTTCTCATCAGACTTTGTATATTTCACATCTCTTCCAGGTACGGTTATAGTCATACTTTTTCCTCCGCTTTTTCTGCGATATAGAAGAACTCTTCTGCAATGCCGGGCGCTGATGCAAATACTCTTTCCGGATCCGCCAGGACAGTTCCTCCAGCTTCCTCCACCAGAAGCTTCCCTGCTGCATAGTCCCAGAGCTTCAGATGGCCCTCATAGAATCCTTCCAGCCGGCCGCAGGCCACATAAGCCAGCTCAAGAGCCGCGGATCCAATTCTCCGCACATCCTGACACCTGTCATAGATACGCCGCATACGGGCAAAAGCCCGGTCTGCGTCTTCTCTGCAGCCCGGCGCAGTGCCTATACTGATCAGGCTCTGAGAAAGAGAACTGGCTTTGCTCACAAAAATCTGTTCTTCATTCAGGAAGGCCCCCTGTCCTTTTCCAGCCTGGAAAAATTCATGAGAAAAGGGATTGTATACGATTCCAAACTGAATCTCTCCTGCCTCTGCATAGGCCAGAGAGATAACGCTGTGCTGGAAATCATGGATAAGGTTGGTAGTGCCGTCTACAGGGTCCAGGATCCAGATCTTTCCATTCATATCTATTTCCTGATTATCCTTCTCTTCCCCCAGAAACTGGATACTGCTGTCGAGCTGAGACAGCTTCTCAAAAATCATCTTCTGTACCCGGATATCCACCTCTGTTACATAATCTGTTTTGCTCTTTTCTGAAATCCTCTCGATTCCTTCCCGTTCTATCAGCTCATTGCCTGCCTCCAGAACAATATCCATCGCCCTGCTGTATAAATTCATTATTTTCCTCCATGCTCCTGAAATTCTATAAAACATCCATGGGTGTCCGCCCCAGCATGATGCCTGTAAGCTTTCGCCTCTTTTGTATCATTATACTCCTTGTTGGGTGGTTAGTATAGAGACATAATCGCCGCCTATGGCATAGATTTCTTTCAGGGCTTTTTTAAGGAGGCCGGCTGTTTTTACCTGGAAGCTGGCAAAGTCTGAGACTTTTATGCTGTATCTTCCGGCCTTCATTTCTTCGTACAGATCTTCCACACGGCAGGTCTCTTTGGTGAAGCTGGTGCGGATACAGCCATACTGGACGGCCTGGTGGGTGTCGCTTCCTGCTACTACCGGGATATTCAGCCGTTTCCCCAGCTCCTCTGTTTTCTCCTCAGTTGTCCTCCGGTCTGCTGCGATGTCTTTGCCATTCAGATCCAGGAAGTCCAGCCTCCTTAACTGTTCCATAGGAAGCTCCGGAATATGTCCCCCTTCCCGGAAAGGGTGTCCGGCTCCTACGATCACATGATACTGGTCAAAGAAATCCCGCAGCTTTTCAAAAGGAAGAAACTTTTCCTTTTCCTTATAGGGTTCCAGCCTCTTATTCAGCTCCAGGATCTCTTCCGGAATTCCCACGCAGAGGATATGACCGCCCTCTGCAATATCTGTTTCCATACCTGCGAATATCCGCAGTCCCTGATCCGTAACCAGTGTATCCCCTTCTCTGTCGTATTTGTCCAAGAGATATCCGTAAACCTCATCAAACTGCAAGGTATTAAAATGTTCTGTCAGGCATAAAGCATCCAGTCCTGCTCCCTTTGCTTCGCCAAAAAGCCAGTCTGTATAGACGGTAGAGAAAGGAAGCCGCTTAGCCAGCTTCCCATGTGTGTGAAAATCCATATACATGCTTATGAGCACCTCCTAAAGTATTGTAGCTGCCATCACCGTAAGGGAAACCCACAGAAAAGACACGGCCAGGAAAAGCAGATCATCGTAAGTCACCTTCAGAGTGGAAAGCTTCATCTTCTTTACTTCTTTGTTTCCTGCATCGTAGCGGTATCCCTTGATCTCTAAAGCCTCCACTGTAGTCCTGGAACGCTTTGCTGTATTCAGCATAAGAGGATAGAACGAATGGATAATAATCTTGATCTGATAAATCAGATATCTGATCTTTCCTGTCAGAGATTCTATCTGCGGAGCATTTCCTCTCAGGCGGTAAGACAGTAGAACATTCTGAAATTCTTCCATGAGCATCGGAAGCATACGGTATGCATAGGAAATGGAGAAAGAAAGCTTCTCCGGGCAGCCATACCACATCAAGCCCTTGGAAAGCCTGTCTGGATCCAGCCCTGAAAACACAGTGACAGAGGCCAGGGAAACTGTGGCAACTTTCAAAGTAAGGACTAAGAGCGGCAATATAGTCTCTGCATTTCCTCCGAAAAGCAAAGAAACCACAAAAAGATAACCGGTCTGGGAAAATACTCCCAATATAAAGAGAAACAATACCAGACCGGCTACTCTGGCCATAATGGTCGTTACTGCCACCAAAAGGAAGCAGCCCAGCAGGAATACCAGGTTATCCACAAACCAGGGGGCCAGGGCAAAAAATACATACCACACAAGAAGAATCCTGGGATCCAGCTTTGCGATTACCGTATCGTCATTTCCATAGGCATTTTTCAACACCTGGTTTCTGAGAAAATCCATAGATATCTTGTCCACAACACTGTCCGTCAGTTTTTTCATAACCTTTTCCATTCTCTCAACCTCCGAATCCATCCACAAACTCATCTACTGTATAACAGTAGGCCTGCTTGTCAAGGGCCTGGCCCATGGCAAAAATCTCAGGAGGACGGATTCCTGCAGTATCCACAACTTCCTGACTGCCGAATATCTCATCCCTGCTCCCGTCTGCTATGATCCTTCCCTGAGAGAGAACGATGATCCTCTGGGCCCACTCACATACAAGCTGCATGTCATGTGTAGCGATCATTACTGTTTCCGTAATATCCTTCATATCATTAAGAGTTTTCATGATTTCTTTTCTGGTAGCAATATCCAGATTTGCAGTAGGCTCATCCAGAAGGAGGATCTCCGGATCCAGGGCAATACCTATAACCAGGCTTGCTCTTCTCATCTGTCCTCCGGAAAGGAGCCTGCCGTCCCGATCTTTCAGCCTTGTAAGACGGAATCGTTCCAAAAGCTTTCTGGTTCTCTCTTCCCAGTCCTCCACACCCCGCACCTTCATGGCAAAAGAAATATCATTTTCTATGGAATCCTTGATAAACATATCCTCCGGATTCTGATAGACAAGGGATACATACCTGGAAAGGTTCTCAGGTCTGGTGTCCTTTGTATTAATATCTTTTATCAATACCTCCCCGGAAACAGGTTTCAAAAGCCCTGTCATCATTTTCATCAAAGTGGATTTCCCTGCCCCATTGGAACCGATAAGAGCGATTTTTTCGCCTCTGCGTATTTCCAGGTTCAGATCCTCAAAAATTTTTCTGGGCTCTCCCTTTACAGAACGATAAGAAACTGACGCATGTTTATACTGTACTGAAGGCTCTGTTCTTTTCTCCTGGGTCCGGTGTTCCATATGTCTGTTATCAAAAGACAGGTTCTGAAAAGCCTTTTTCCCTTCCTCTATAGTAGAAGGGTAGACTCTTTTACAAGGGAGCAGGCCTTTTTTCTCCATCTGGTATGCAGCCAGAGTTATCTGAGGTGGGAAAATATTACAGGACTGAAGCTCCTCCACCCGGCTTAAGGCCTCTCTGGCAGACAGTTTCCATTCCACATGTCCGTCCTTTAAAAGCAATACGTTTTTACAGTAATCTGCAATATATTCCGTATGGTGTTCGATAACAATGATGGTTTTCCCCTGGTTTTCATTAAGCTCTTTCAAGACCTTATAAATCCGGTCTGCATGGCAGGGATCCAGCTGAGCGATAGGCTCGTCCAGTATCAGCACGTCCGGTCTGAGAGAAACGGCTCCTGCCAGAGCCAGAAGATGAGTCTGGCCTCCGGAAAGCTGGAATACATAATCATTTTCTCTTCCGGTAAGGCCGCAGAGCTCCAGAGCTTCCATTCCCCGCTCCCTGTAATCCTTCATAGCATAATTCATACATGCATAAGAAGCATCGTCCAAAACTGTGGGACGGACAATCTGGTTCTCAAAATCCTGATACACATACCCCACCTTCTGGGCCAGAGTTCCGATATCCAACTCCCTGGTGGAAACTCCTCCTGCCAGAACCTCTCCCTGAAAGTCCCCGGTGATAAAATGGGGGATCAGCCCGTTCATGACTTTGCACAGTGTAGACTTGCCGCATCCGTTATTCCCCACAATAGCCAGAAAGTCTCCCTTTTCAATTTCCAGATTTACGTCTTTTAAAGTGGGGGCCAAAGCCCCCGGATAAGAATAGGTAAGATTTTTGATTTCTATACTGTTCATAGCTTCACTCTCTATGCGTGATTCTCTGCAGGTTTCTCTGCTTTTTTCTTTATTACCACAATTACTGCTACTGCGATCACTGCCGCTGCTGCCATGCCTGCGGCCAGGGCTGTGCCGCTGCCTGCCCATCCGGCTTCCCAATCGATCAGCGCCATGCCGTTCTCTGCCAGCATTTCTGAAACCACTGCCAGCGCGAATGCCGCCAGTGAACAGACAATAACTTTTCCTCCGATAGGATCCATGGCAGTCTTCTCAGTTCTTGGCTCAATTCCCAGCAGAGGCTCGATCTTCCCATAAAGCTTTGGCACCAGAAACAAGGTTGGAAGCATACAGAAAAGAATTCCGGAAAATACCACGTCATTGAGGCAGGCAAAGCCCTCTGTGGCAAATACACTCTGGGGAAGGCCGGGAACCGCCTCAAAATCCTGCACAGCAAACTGGACCTTCAGGATATCTACGATCATGCCCAGGACCTGCTGAATAGCCACACCGCCGATAGCGGCCGCACCTACCAAAGTTCTGTTTTTGGGATTTCTCACCAGACGTCCTGCAATATACACGCCGATGGTCACTGTGATAAATTTTTCCAGTTCTCCCAGTCCTCCGAACTGACCTAACATGATCTCACTGAAAATCAGCTCTCCTGTGGCTGCTCCGAGGGCTGCGGACATAGGATCAAAAAGCATTGCAAGGACCAAAGGGATAAACAGAAAATACTCCACGGAAAATTCTACGATCCCTACCTGAAAAGAAGGGATCAGTTCTGTAAATAAAGTTGCTAATCCGTAGAGAGACATAGTAAGCACAAATACCATCAATTTCTGAGACTGGGTCATCCTTTGAGTTTTCATCGTCATTTACTCCTCCTGAAAAATAAATCTCGTTTCTTTTTACAGGAATATCATAGCAATGTGAATTTAAATCTGATAGCTTGATTTCGTAAAATGTAATTTAACTTTCATAATTATTCTATTTGAAAATTTTATTGCATTTATCACAGCTGTATTTTACTAGGCTTGCCCTGCAGTCCATCTGTTTCGGAAAATATGCAAAAAAGCATATCCTGCAGAAGAAAATGTCCTGAAACATTTTCTTCTGCAGGATATGCCCGTACAGTCATATAAACTTTATGTGATTATTGGTCTTCCGGCAGCGTAAGGATAAACTTGCTGCCTTCTCCTAAGGTACTTTCCACCTTCATGTCTGCACCCAGGAACATGGTGCCGTGTTTTACGATAGACAGCCCCAATCCGGTTCCGCCAATAGCTTTGGAATGACTCTTATCTACCCGGTAGAATCTCTCGAAAATACGCTTCTGATCCTCCTCAGATACGCCGATTCCCGTGTCCTCCACAGTGATCACCGGCCGTTCTCCTTCCTGAGATATAGTCACGGTCAAGCTTCCGCCTTTTTTGTTATACTTGATCCCGTTATCACAAAGATTATAAATGATTTCATCCAGGATGGTCTTAACCGTATTTGTCTTAATATGAGGTCCATAGAGATAGCAGTGAACACCCTCTGCCTTGGCATGGTCTTCCATTCGCATAAAAATCTCTCTGACCAGTTCATAGAGATCCACGTTTTCCTTTTCATAAGGGAGTTTCCCTTCGTCAAGCTGGGAAATCTTGATCACGTCATTGACCAGAGTGATCAGTCTCTGGGCCTCCTTAAATATCCGGCCGGCAAATTTCTTGGTATCCTCCGGCTTTACAAATCCATCGCTGATGATCTCCGCAAATCCGGAAATAGAAGTCAAAGGAGTCTTGAGTTCATGAGATACATTTGCAGTAAACTCCCTCCTCATCTGCTCCCCTTTCATCTTTTCTGTTACGTCCAGGATCAAAATCACTGCACCGGTAACCTTACCATTCTGAAAAACAGGGTTCGCCGCCACCTGGCAGGTAATTCCCTGAAACTCCTGATTGGAGATCACATGCTGGCCGCTGAGCACTTTTTCTACAGTCTTCTGGAAATTTTCGCTTCTGTTAAGGGCCAGTACACTTTGTCTGGCGTCCTTTTCTCTGGCCCCCAAAAGTTTCAGTGCGCTGGAATTATAAGACAGAACTTCTGTATGAGAATCTATGACCAGGAATCCCTCTTCCATATTGTCAGTGATCATAGAAAACTCTTCCTGTTGGCGCTTGGCCTCAGCAATTTCTGCCTGAAGAGATTTCTGCTGCCGGTTGATCCTTGTAAGCAGAGGTGCAACCTCCTCATAGGTCTGATTTTCTTCCGGATGGTCCAGATCCAGTCCATTCAGCGGATTTACGATCTGTTTTGCCAGTCTGGAGGCAAGGACTCCCGCCAGGACCAGTGCCAGGATCAGAATGATCAGCAGAGGCTGGATCATACCGCCTAAAAGACCCGGCAGATTATACTGAACGCTGGAAACCCGGAGTACTGTGCCGTCACTGAGCCGCACAGCATAGTACAGGGTTCTTTGGGACAGCGTATCTGAATCTCTTACTGCCATTCCGCTTCCATCCGCCATTGCTTCCTGTATTTCTTCTCTGTCCAGATGGTTTTCCATATCCTCTGCATCTGAACGGTTATCAAAAAGTACGGTGCCGTCTGTGTCAATGTAGGTGATCCTTTCTGCCTCAGCAGGAATAGAGTCAAAGGCCCCCATTCCTTCATTTTCCACGGCAATAGAAAGGAACTCCGCTTCTGTGCGGAGTTCCTCTTCCAGCTGATTTCCAAAGTGGTTATACAGCACCCCCATGGTCAGCCCGCCGCTGGCCAGAAGCACGATCACAGACGCCAGGATGATTGATTTAAAAATCCTTTTTGTCATGAAGGTCCTCCTATTTTATATCCCATGCCTCTTACTGTTTCAATATAATGTCCCGCTTCTCCCAGCTTTTGTCTGAGAGTACGAATATGGACATCTACGGTCCTGCTCTCTCCGTCAAACTGATATCCCCAGATTTTATCCAAAAGCTGAGCTCTGGTAAACACAATACCTGGATTTGACAGCAAAAGAAGCAAAAGCTCGAACTCTTTTAAGGTCAGGACTACCTCTCTGTCTCCCACTTTCACCTGATGCTTTTTCTGAGAAACATACAGGCCGTCAAGTGCATATTCCTTATCTGTCTGCCCTGTCTTTCCGCTTCTGCGAAGAAGAGCCTTAATCCTGGATACCAGCTCCATCATACGGAAAGGTTTGGGAATATAGTCATCTGCACCGCTGTCCAGTCCTCTCACAGTATCATACTCACTGCCTTTGGCAGTCAGCATGGCAATGGGAAGATTTTTCGTTTCACTTCTTTTTCTTAATTTTGCCAGGATATTCAGGCCATCCTCCTCTGGCAGCATAATGTCCAGAAGTATCAGATCCGGAATCTTGTTTTCTAAAGCTTTCCAGAAGTCAGAGGGCGTTCCAAATCCTTCTGCCTCCATACCCTGGCTGTTCAGCGTATAGACTACCAGTTCCCGGATACTCTCATCATCTTCTACTAAATAAATCATGAATTATCTACTCCTGTCTAAGAGCCTCATGTACCCCTGTTATGGAATATTCCACCCACTGGGCAATATTCTCTGCATGGTCACCGATACGCTCTAAATATTTTGCAATCATAATCAGATCAATATAGTATTCAGCGTTCTTAGCATCCTTCTGCATAAGTTCAGGAAGTTCTCCTTTTACTTTGAGGAACAGATTATCCACAATATCGTCAGATTTCACTACCTCTTTGGCAGCCTCTAAATCTCTCTTTACGAAAGAATCTATACTTCCGGTTACCATCTTGATAGCAGCTTCCGCCATCTCGCCGATATGGATCTTGTGAGCGATCTCCTGGACTTTCACAAATTCAGCCATATTGGCAATGTCCTGGGCCTGGTCTCCGATCCTTTCCATATCTGAGATCATCTTTAAAGCAGAAGAAATATTCCGCAGATCTGTTGCCACTGGCTGCTGCTGAAGAAGGAGCCGCATACAGAGAGTCTCAATGTCTCTCTCCTTCTGATTGATCTCCTCTTCTATAATATCCACATCTTTAATGCTGGCATTTGTATTCTCTTCCATAAGAAGATCTACCGCTTTGCGGATCCCTCTCTCACAAAGAGAACCCATCTTAATCAGTTCCAGATTTAATTCTTCAAGCTGCTGGTCGAATCTTGGTCTCATCAGCCAAACCTCCCTGTAATATATTCCTCAGTTTTCTTATTCTTCGGCATAGAGAAGATCTGCTCAGTCTCACCGTATTCAATAACTTCTCCAAGAAGGAAGAATGCGGTCTTGTCAGAAATTCTGGCTGCCTGCTGCATATTATGAGTAACCATGACAATAGTATAATTCTTCTTTAACTCTACTGCAAGTTCCTCGATCTTAGAAGTAGAAATCGGGTCAAGAGCGGAAGTAGGCTCGTCCATAAGAAGGACTTCCGGTTCTACGGCCAGAGCTCTGGCGATACAGAGACGCTGCTGCTGTCCGCCGGACATTCCCAGAGCGCTTAATTTCAGTCTGTCTTTTACTTCATCCCAGATGGCTGCGCCTCTTAAAGAACGCTCTACGATATCGTCCAGTTTTACTTTAGAACGGATACCGTGGGTTCTGGGTCCGTAAGCAATGTTATCATAGATGCTCATGGGGAAAGGATTGGGTTTCTGGAATACCATACCTACTCGTTTTCTCAGAAGGTTTACATTCATACTACCATAAATATCCTCTCCGTCCAGAAGGATCTGTCCGGTGATCTTACATCCCTCTACCAGGTCGTTCATACGGTTCAGGGATTTTAACAGGGTTGATTTACCACATCCGGAAGGACCGATAAATGCTGTGATCTCATTTGCCTGGATTTCCAGGTTAATATTTTTTAAAGCTTTGAAAGCTCCGTTATCATAATAAAGATCCAAATTAGAAATTGAAAATTTACTCATGTTCCTTAATTATCCTTTCTTTATCATCTTGGCCACTCTTCCGGATACCCAGTTAATAAAGAGTACCACGATCAGAAGCACTACTGCTGTGGCATAGGCTGCATCAATATGAAGTCCCTCGCTTGCCAGAGTATACATGTGTACGGAAAGTGTTCTTGTAGAAGACATAACGCTCTTGGGCATTTCTGCAACAGTACCGGCTGTATACATCAAAGCTGCCGTCTCACCTACGATACGTCCGATAGCCAGGATAACACCGGAAAGAATACCAGGTACAGCGGAAGGAAGGATTACCACAAAAATTGTCCGCAGTCTTCCGGCTCCCAGACCGAAGCTGGCTTCTCGATACATATCCGGCACTGCCAGCAGAGCTTCTTCTGTGGTCCTCATGATAACTGGAAGGACCATAATAGCCAGGGTAAAGGCGCCTGCCAGCATAGAATAGCCCCACTTCAGTGCAGTTACAAAGAACAGCATACCGAAAAGTCCATATACGATAGACGGAATACCCGTCAGGGTTTCAGCGGTCACACGGACAACGCTTACCAGTTTGTTGCCCTTTTTCGCATACTCTACCAGGTATACAGCCGCCAGGATTCCCAGAGGTCCTGCGATCACCAGAGACAGCAGGGTCATACCAACGGTATTGATAATCGAAGGCAGCATAGAAACATTGTCTGAATTATACTCCAGCTGGAATAAGCTGGGTTTCAGGTTCGGGATTCCCATAACCAGAATATATCCGATAATAAATACTAAAGTCAAGAAAGTGATCAGTGCAGCAAGTCCCACCAGCACGGCAAGGATCAGAGAGCCGGGATTGCTGGAATAAGATTTGATACGCTGCTTTGTAGTCTGCACATTAATTGGTCTTATTGCCTCATCCATTTGCGCTCCTCCTCTTCACCAGTGAGAATAACAGGTTAATGATCAGAATAAATACAAAGAGTACAACCGCTGTAGCGATCAGGGCCTCTCTGTGAAGGTCTGTGGCATATCCCATCTCCATAACGATATTAGAAGTCAGGGTACGGACACCTTCAAAAATTCCCTTTGGCATACGTGGCTGGTTTCCGGCGATCATGATAACTGCCATGGTCTCGCCGATAGCTCTTCCGATTCCCAGAATGATCCCGGCCATGATACCTGATTTTGCTGCAGGTACGATGGTACAGAACACACTTCTCTCATGGGTAGCCCCCAGAGCCAGGGAACCTTCATAATAGCTGTTTGGCACCGCACGGATAGAAGATTCTCCCACGCTGATGATGGTAGGAAGGATCATGATCCCCAGCATTACGGAAGCTGTAAACATGCTGGATCCGTTTCCTCCGAATCCCAGAGTCTGTCCGAAGAAATTCCGGACAAAAGGTACCAGCACCACCATACCAAAGAAACCATATACAACTGAAGGAATACCTGCCAGCAGATCAACTGCAGGCTTCATAAATCTGTAAATAGATTTCGGACAGAATCTTGCCATAAAAATAGCTGTCAGAAGTCCGATAGGAACACCGATGACGATGGCTCCTGCTGTTACATAAATACTTCCCAGAATGAAGGGAAGGATTCCATACAGATCATTTCCCGGTTTCCATGTCTCCCCCAGCAGAAAATTAAAAACTCCTATTTTGCCAATGGCAGGTACGCCATTGGCAAATAGGAATGCACAAATCAAAATTACTGCCAGGATGGAAGCGCATGCACATACCAGAAACACATATTTCATAACTGTTTCTTTAACGTCTTTCATTGTACTTTGCTCCTACTCCTCTTTTTTCAGATTACGATTACTGAAGATCTTCCCAGTTTGTAACCTCTCCCGTATAAATCTGTTTTACCTGATCAGATGTGATATCTGTCATGCTGTTTTCATTGTTTACGATAATTGCGATACCGTCAATAGCGATTTGAGTTCCTGTAACGCCTTCAGATGTCTCTGTATCTTTCAGTTCTCTGGAAGCCATACCGATATCACAGATACCGCTGATAGTAGATTCTACACCAGTTGTAGAGTCGCTTGTCTGGATCTCGATAGAAGCGTTTGGATTTACAGCTTCATATCCTTCTTTCAGTTTTTCCATTACAGGAGATACAGAAGAGGATCCTGCAACTACTACGCTGCCTTCCGGTGATGTTCCTGCATAAGCTTCTGCCGCATCATCTACAGGAATATAATCTTCTCCTACAATAGCCTGTCCGTCAGAGCTGAGGATATAATCAACAAAATCCTGAGCCACATCGCTGAGACTGTCACCTGTTACAATATTGAAAGGACGGGATACTTTGTATGTACCGTTCTTTACATTCTCAGCAGATGCTTCAGCTCCATCTACTTTCAGAGCTTTTACGCTGTCATCTAAGGAACCAAGGGAAATATAACCGATAGCCTGAGGATCCTGAGCAACACCTGTCATCATAACGGCGGTGCTGTTTGTTACCTGGGCGTCTACGGTAGTGTTATCTACTTTTTCCCCATCAGCATTCTCTTCCTCTACACCGAACAGCTCTACAAAAGCTCCTCTTGTACCGGAACCTTCCTCACGGGAAAGTACGGAAATTGTTCCGCTTGGTGCGGAAGCATCAGAACCGCTGTCAGAAGATGCACTGTCTTCTGTTGTTGTACTGTCTGAACTGCTGCTGCCTGAATCGCTTGAACCGCAGGCTGCCATGCTGAATACCATTGCTCCCATTAATACTGCTGCTAATACTTTCTTCTTCATTATTATACTCGCTCCTTGTGTTTGCTTTTTGCTTTCTTGATTTATTTTTGACAGGATTAAATATAAAGAAGTTTTGTAAAATCACCAATCTTCTTTCTGTTAAATGTGTGTAAAATAGTTGTTTAACATTTTACAAATATCATTTTACATTTGAATTTTCAAATTTAACATTTCCCTTTTTCCCTTGATTTATGTAATGTTTTCTATACTTTAAAGGAGAAAGTCCGTAGTATTGGCGGAATTTTTTTCCAAAGTAGCTGGGGTGACTGAAGCCGCTGCTGATACAGATCTCTGTAATACTGTCATCTGTGTTGCGGAGCTTATAGGCCGCCTGCGAAAGCCGGTAAAAGGTCATATATTCCATGGGCGGCTGACCGGTTATCTTCTGAAAACTACGGAAACATTCTGTCCGGCTGATGTTTGCCTGCCGGGCCATATCTTCTATAGTAATATAGTCTCCATAATGGACTTCTATATACTTCAGTATTTTCTTGACTCTCTGCTCATACTTGGTGTCAGAAGCTTTCTCCGCATAGATTCCTCTGTCCGGTTTCTCCTGACGGGCCAGTATGGCCCAGGCTCTGCTGAGGGCATTCCGCACCATAAGCTCGCTGTCCCATTTTTCTTCTTTACAGAAAATATAAACTTGTTTCAGACACTCCAGGACTTCTTTCTGCCAGTCAGTCTCCAATCTTAACACACAGCCCTTAAAATCCGGATCTTCCGCCATGGGTTTAACATATTTCTGATAGAGCAGGCCCCGCTCCTCCCCGGAAATAAATTTGGGAGAAAATACAAAAGATACAGACCGTCCCCTGCAGTCACCACTATGGGTTCCGGCCATATGAAGGGCTCCGCAGTTTATAAAGATTCCCTCTCCTTTTTCCAGCACATACTGCTCTCCGTTGCTTCCGCACCGTATATTGCCTTCCAGCACCAGGAGAAACTCTGCCTCCTTATGCCAGTGCCATCCTTCCCCCTGAAGGGTTCTGTCCTCATTCATATAGCCCTGAAAAGGAAAATCTCTGGTGCCATGGACCTGGATCTCGAACATTGAATCATTTACAGAAAATTCCTCCGGCTTTATCAGAAGCATTTTCGTCTCCTCCTTTTGGTACGATTTTAATATTTTTTGAAAGTATTGTAATAGATTTCTTTTTCTTTTTTCTTTACTCTATTCTAGCATGGATGTAAGCGGATTATAAATATTTTTGTATTTTGAGGGGAATTGTTATGTCAATGGAATTTACATCAGAGAAATTAAGACGTGTGGTGATGACTGTGGCGGGAGTCACTGCCAGCGGCGTGGCCGTGGGATTTTTCAACTATTCTGCCTTTGGTATGGATCCTTTCCAGGTCCTGGCCCACGGACTTTGGAATCTGACGCCAATCGGCTACGGAACTTTCTATACCATATTCAGCCTGCTGCTTTTCGTATTTACCCTGGTCATGGACCGTAAAAAGATTGGTCTGGGAACAGTGATCAATATGTTCCTTCTGGGATATATTACAGAGTTTTTTTCCTGGCTCTTTGCCACCCTGTTTCCAGGCGGAGGCTTTTTCTTCCGGCTCATTATGCTGCTGATCGGCATAACCATCATGTGTCTGGCCGCTTCTTTATATTTTACCGCCAATATGGGGGTATCCGTCTATGACGCCATAGCCCTGTGCCTGTCAGAACGTACCCCCATAAAATTCCAGTACTGCCGCATTGGCAGCGACGTTGTCTGTGTTGTGGTAGGATTTATCTTTGGGGCCCAGGTAGGTCTGGGAACGGTGATCACCATGTTTTTCACAGGGCCCCTGATCCATGTTTTCCAGGAGATACTGGCCATTCCTCTTCTCAGGGGACGTAATCCTGTAGCTTACAATATCCGGAAGTTATATCTCCGTATTAAAAAGGCTCTAAGACAAAAATCTGCAGGCCGGCATATATAAAAAGGCCAGTCCTCAGGAAAATCTTTCAAATGTAGAGAAATGATCCTCCTGAGGGCTGGCCTTTTCGTTTTACTTATTTATAAATATTACGGCTCCAGAATCCCATATTTTTTCTTAATCCTGTCCAGCTTTCTCATAATGGGATTTCCCAGCACCGCAAGAAATACCACTGAGGCCGTTGCATGTATCATATTCATAGGAAAACCGCTGATATAAGCGGCCAGAAAAGCGGTCTCCTGTACAGCTCCCAGTCCCATAAATACACTGGCCGTATCCATGAGAAATCCATAAATGATCAGTGTAGACAATCCTCCGTAGATACACAGCCACAATGTGAAATGTTTCCATTTTCCCCGTTTTCTTCGAAAGATCAATCCTGCCAGAAATCCGATGATGCCAAAGGAAAACATCTGCCATGGAGTCCATGGCCCTTGCCCGAAGAAAAAGTTGGAAGCAAATCCTGCCAGGGCGCCTGTGAGGAATCCTGCTTCTGCCCCCAGACTGACTCCGGTAATAATCACAATAGCCGCTGTAGGTTTAAACTGAGGCAGCATAAAGAACGCTGTCCTGCCTGCTACTCCAAGTCCTGCCATAACGGCGATTACTACCACCTCCCTGGCCTGAGGCCTCCGATTCTCAAATACGAAAAAAAACGGCAGCATGGATAAAATGATCACACACAGGGAAATAAAGTAATCACTTCTGTCATTGAGGAAAAAGATGCCAAAGAGGATCACACCAGGTATAGCTGTGAAGATAAGGATAAAGGCCAGGATCGTTCTCTTTCCGATTCCCTGATCTTTTGTCTCTCTTCTGTCCTGATAGAACTCGGCGGCATACTCTTTCCTGGTATCCAGCAATTTTCGGAGAAAAGGGATCAGAAGGACTGCCAGGAGGATCTGCAGATAGGCTGCTGCCGTAAGCTGCACATGGCTGTAAAGAGTCAGATTAGCAAAGCTGTTCTCTCTCCCTTCCAATATATTTAAAGCCATGTTCGTATCCGTCACCCAGGCAAAAGCAGCCCCTGTCAAAAAAGCATTCCACAGAAAAGCAATCCGGCCAAAACCTGCTGCTCTTACCTTTTTCCAGAATGCCAGAATGATGAAAAGCACCCCCAGAAGAATCCCTGCTGCCATTCCCAGACGCAGCAGAGCTGCTGTCTGCTCTGCTGCCCTGGTCATAGTCTCCGGCACCGGATATGCCCAGGCAATGCCGGCAGCCGTCTCTTCCAGTTTCCACAGCATGCCGGCTGAAGAATAGGGGGAATACTTCAGGTCCGGCACAGAAACCCAGCGGAAGCACAGCATAGATAAAATTTCCGCTGTCATAGCAATAACCGGCAGCATAGCCTGGGTATCCATTCCTTTTGCCATTTCCCGGTCCTGGGCTTCCTTCCTGGCAAACTTTTCTCTGTTGTTGTCTTTTTGTCTTGCTATTTCCGGCATCTTTCGATCACATCCTTTGCTGTCACCACCTCCGGACACCATTTCCTGGCCATCCGGTTTGCGGCTGTAGTATAAAAGCTGTTTCCCATAAAAAATTCCCTGGCCGGCTTGCTTGTCACTGCACTTCCATAAAAGAACATGGCACAGGTATCCCCAAATTCTGCACAAAATTCTATGTCATGGGAGACCATCAGTATAGTTCTCCCTTCTGCCGTAAGTTCTTTTAATATCCCGGCCAGTTTCTGTTTATAAAAGCCGTCCATTCCTTTGGTAGGCTCATCCAGAAGGATGATCTCCGGGTCCAGTAGGAGCACTTTAGCCAGAGCTGCTCTCTGCTGTTCTCCTCCCGACAGATCATAGGGATGGGTATTCAGCAGATGACGGATTTCCGTCTTTTCAATAACCTCTTCCATCCGGTTTCGATCTCCATGTCTGCCGGCCATTTCCCGCAGATCCTCTTCCACAGTATCCTTCACAAAGAGGCACTGGGGGTTTTGAGGCAGGATTCCCAAAAGAGAACCAAACAGTTCCTGCTCTCTGTATTTACTGATATCTTTTCCTTTTAGAAATATCTTCCCCCTGTATGGTTTCCGAAGCCTGCCAATGAGATTCAGGGTGGTGGTTTTTCCTGTTCCGTTTCCTCCCATAAGGCAGAACAATTCCCCTTTTTTTACCTGCATATTCAAATCCCTTACCACATCCGGAAGGTCTTTCTCATACCGGAACCAAACGTCCCGTATTTCAATAACAGGTGTTTCCTTTTCTTTTTTCTCTCTTTTTCCACGCTGCTTTCTCTCCCCTTCATTTTCCGTCTCCTGTACAGGCTCCGGCCTGGGGAATTTCTGAAGCCATTCTCTGCCTTCCCGGACGGTTACCGGAGATTTTCCCTTGCCGCCCAGGGCGTCAAAAATACGCATGGGAACCGGCATAGCCTGGAACATATCGTTTCCGTGAAGTTTCTCCCCCAGATACTCCGGAGGCGCCATAGCCAGGATCTTCCCGTCTTCCATGACCATGACCCTGTCTGCATAAGACAGTACTTCCTCCAGCCTGTGCTCAATGAGTACAATGGAGGTTCCCAGTTCCGCATTGATCTTCCGCAGTGTAGCCAGGAAATCTCCCGCCGCCAGAGGATCCAGCTGAGATGTGGGCTCGTCCAATACCAGTATATCCGGCTGCATAGCCATCACCGCCGCCAGATTTAAAAGCTGTTTCTGTCCTCCGGACAGTTCGTCCACCTTTTTCATAAACCAGGTCTGTATTCCGAAAAAGCTGGCCATCTCTGCTACCCGCAGGCGGATAGTACCTGTATCATATCCCAGGTTTTCCAGTCCAAAGGCCAGTTCATGCCATACCTTGTCTGTAACGATCTGATTATCGGGACTCTGGAGCACATATCCAATACGGGCCCCCTGTTCCCGGACAGAGACTTCGTTGAGAACCCTTCCGTCAAAAAGTATTTTTCCTGTACGGGTGCCAAAAGGTGCCATCGCAGTCTTAAAATGCCGCAGAAGGGTAGATTTTCCGCAGCCGGATTTCCCGCAGATTACCAGAAACTCCCCTTCTTCCACTGAGAAATTCAGGTCTTCCAGAGCTGGTTCCTCCTGGCCGGGATATGTAAATGTCAGATTTTTGATCTCAAAGAGCGCCATCGCAAGTCCTCCACAATATTCAAGATTAAGGGCAGGATACACAGAAGCCCATACAGCCCGTAGGTCAGCACTGCTGCCGGTGTAACCTTATTCATAGTAAACACTGGAAAGTATAGGATGTGGATCTTTTCAGCCCCGATCCCTGCCAGAAGCAGCCCGAAAACTCCTGCCAAAAACAGCAGAAGGCAGCCGTCTCTTCTGTCAAATCGGTAAATTGAAAAATTTGTCCTTCCCCGAAGTCCATAAGCTCTTGATTTCATAGAGTCTGCTGTCTCTACGGAATTTTCCAGGGCCCAGGTGGTGGTAATAGAAAGAATCTTCAGTCCATGAAGGGCCCTCTCCCATATCCTGCCGTTGTTTACATTCCGTCCTATGCATTGCTGCGCCTGGGCTACTCTTTTGATCTGTCCTGTAAATCTTGGAACAAACCGCAGACACATGGACAAAAGCAGAGAAAAGGCAGGGATGACCCGTCCGAAAAGATACATGAACTTATCTGAAGTCATAACCTCGTGGAATGCAGAAAACCAGGAAACCACACAGGCCAGCATGGTACCGGAACCGATCCCATATAAGATGGACTCCAGAGTAATCGGATTTCCGTTATCCAGATAAAAAAGTATGGTGGCTCCCTCATGACTGAACATAGGATTAATGACCATCATTACAAGGCAGGCCGGCAGCATTCCAAAAACAAAGACTTTCACCGTCTTTCTGCCTTTTAAATAGATAGAATAGGCCAGCGAACCGGCCAGGGACAGCGCCAGCAGGACCGGGTGCATATAAAACATAGAAATCCCTATGACCAGGACAAAATAAACGAAGTTTATCAGAGGGTGATATTCTGAAAAAGTATCCATATTCATTCTCCTAAATAGATAAAGATTTGGGCGCTCCTGTTTCGGAACGCCCAAGGCTCTTACCGCTGCCACTCAGATGCATCCCGGCCAAGGTCCCGGCCAAGATCACAGGTATAATGCCATTCGATCACATCTCCCTGCTGTACCTGGTAACGGCTGCACCCATAATTGGGATACCACCCATTGACACAGTACATCCAGCCGGACCACCGTCCGCAGTCAAACTCATAAAGATTGTTGATCCCTTCTACATACACGCTGTTGTACATGGCTGAAAAACTGGATTCCATGTGTATCCGGCTGTTCTGCATTTCTCTGAGCAGTACGTCATAGACAGATTCTCCTTCATAGAAAGTTACTGTAGTAGTGTCATAGATCACTCCATCAGAAGGGACCAGGGATTCTTTTCCCTCTGTGAGATTTTCCATATTATTCAGGATCGTGGAGCACTCTACCAGCAGTGTGCAGGTCAGGGGGCTGTCCGTATTGACCTGGGCGTCCTGAGGCTCTACAGGCTGAGGCATCCCTTCTGGTATGGGATCTGTATAATAGTTCTCAGCACTTGCCTCTTCACTGACAGTCGCTCCGTTTTGGCTTCCGCTTTCTCCCGCCTCAGTACTTTCTTCTGAAACTTCCCCGCTGCTTTGCGCTTCTCCAGATGAAGCAGTCTCCCGGCTGGTATCTGCGGACGCTTTATATTTACTCAGATCCTCTTCCTGACCCTCTCCGTAATTCTCATCTACATAAGCTTCGTCAATATATTCCTGCTCTGCTTCCTGTTCTTCTTCAGTATTTCCAGTATCTTCTTCCTGGGAGTCTTCCTCTGTTTCTTTCTCCGGCTCCTCTGAAGAGGATGTCTGTACCTGATCTTCCTCTGAGGCTGCCTGAGCCGCAGAAGACTGGCAGCCGGAAAATACCATAGTGATCACCAGCAGAAAGCAGAGCAAAAAACTCTTTTTTCTCATACCCTTCCTCATCTGTGTCTCCTCTTTCTTCTATATATAATAAGTCCTGCAATAAGCACTGCTGCGGCTGCTGCTGCCGGCAGTACATAGACAAGAGGTCTGGAAGTATCCTGGACTCCAAGTACTGATACCTCCTGGCTTTCGTCCCATGTGTCTGCAGCATCGGTGTCCCCGGCTTTTGTCTGAACAGAGGCCTCTGCCACTTCAATATCATTCAGAGAACCTGACAGAGCTCTTTCGGCAATAAAGTAGTCTCCGCCTTCTTCCAGAGTAAATTCAATAACGCCTTTTTCTATGGTAAGCTTTTTCACATACCCGGCTTCTCTTGTCTCGGGGTCATAAGAGAAAAGCAAGGTCGTGCCATCTTCCATTTCTGTATTCAGGGTAACCAGCATCTTCCCGGGGAAAGTCTCCATAGATTCCATACACAAGATCAGCGGCTCCTGGGCCAGCGTCTCTATATCTTCCTTATGCTCACAGTCTTCTCCTGTACGGATCCGAAACTGAAAATCTTCGGTCCTCTCCACATCTTCTCCGTTGATCGTAAGAGTATAACTGATCTTATCATTCAGTTTTCCCTCACCCTGGAGATTTCGGCTGGTACCTTTGATCTCCTCTAACTCTTCCTTGCTCATGATGCCTTCTGTCTCTACTTTAAGAATATTCTGACTGGAGCTGGCTGCAGAAGATGTGGAAACTTTTCTTGCGCTTCCTGTGGAAGCGCTCCTGCTGGTACTGATACTGTAGCCTGAACCGGTGCCGGCAAGGCTTTTCTCCGTATCACTGTTTCCAAGGATCGTAAGTTCCCCCTGAGCGTTGGACGTCAGTCCTTCCGGTGTTCCGGAATTATCGTTTCCATTTAGTCCCAGAATTTCCTTCGCCAGCCAGTAACGGCCTCCTATGGAAACCGTCATCTTCAGCTTCCCTGAGGCAACCTGGGCTGTTCCTGCACTCTGGATAGTCAGTTTGTCCGGGTTGAGCCAGTATAAGTCGTAGGTTCCATCTGCTGCGCTGCAGGTCGTCTCCAGTGTCACCGGACCGTTCATGCTGCCGTTCTGTAAAAATTCCACCTGAAGGGCCGCTCCTTCCACACTGACGTCTCCCTGAGAAATCTTTACGCCTGCCTGAATATCTGCTGCCGCCTGGATCTCAGCGCCCTGATAGGTCAGAGTATAGTCTGTTCCGTCAGCCAGTTTTCCCCGGTACACAAAACTTTCCTGAGTTCTCCGGATATTCTGAAATACCGCTTCAGGGATAACTCCGTCATCCAGGCTCTGGACGATTTCTGCTGCGTTCAGAAGACTCTGGATATTTACCAGCAGCTCCTGCTCTTCTGTTTCCAGCTGGCTGTATCTGGTCATCAATGCATTTACCGTATCGGCGCTGTCCTGGTTTATCCTGAGGGGATCTATCTGATCCCAGATATCCTGATCCAGGGCATCTGCCACAGCCTCCCGCTCTTCTATCTGCTTCAGATATCCTTCCAGCGCAGCCTTCAGTTCTGCTTTCTGGGGCCACTCTCCCAGGGCCTCCAATTCAGTGAGATATTGATGTATCATAAGTTTGTCAGAAATTTTCACCGGCGTCTCAATTCCCTGGATTTTTTCCTGGAATTCCTGCCGTTCCTGATCCCTGGCTTCCTCATCTTCCGCTTCCAGTTCCTGAAGCCGGGCCTGAAGTTCCACAAGTTTTCCATAATTAGTCACCTGGACCTTCTCTTCCTCTGTCAGAGAATCATAGGCTGCCTGTGCTGCCTGGACAGCTGCCTGGTGTGTCAGAGTCAGTTCAGCTACAGAAGGAAGCCGGTCAATCTGGCTTATCACAGCCTGCACTGCAGCGGCGCCGTCAGCCTGAATGGTCAGCGTCCAGTTTTCCTGGCTGCCGTTCTGCCGGTACACGGTAATATTCAATACCGTACCACTCTCCACAGGAATAGTCCCTTCCACAGGAGTGCTTCCATCGGCTTTTCTTCCGGTGGTACGGTAGGTATCCTCTCCAACTGTTATTTCTGCTGCGTCATAGTTTCCTATAGGAAGGTTCTGTATCTGGATTTCCTGTACATTGCTGCCTATCTCCAGCACCGCCTCACTGCCGGCGGCGCAGGTATAGGTCATGGCGCCGGCCTGGACTGCATAGGCTGAAGTATCTGCCTGGGCTTTAAAATCCCAGACACTGCTCCCCTGCTGCCAGCACCGGTAGGCTGCAATGGCATAAAGAGCCTGATCTGTTGCCATACCGTTTGACTCTGTATCTTCTGCCAGATGTTTAAATCCTCCCGTGCTGGTGTTATAATACTTTGCCAGACCATCCAGCAGTGACTTTCCCGATGAAGAAGTCACGGAAGCCGGGTCGATTCCCATGGCCGCAAAGGCTGCAATAGCCTGGGCTGTAGATTCACAGTTATAATCTCCGCTGCTCTGAAGATCTCCATCCTGGGAAATCCCTGCTCTCAGCACAGAAAGGCCGCTGTCCACTGCTGTACGGATCTCCTGGTCTCCCGCATAATAAGGGGCAAGAGCATAAACGGTCATCCCGGTTATATCTGCATCTGCTGGGTCCTGACCGCCGTAAAGACTCCAGCCTCCTCCCGGAGCCTGATTGTCCAGAATATAACGGATCAGGCTTTCTCTGCCATAGGCGCTGCCTTCCGTAACTTCATATCCTAGGCTGTCCAAAGTCAGAAGCCCCCAGACGGCGCCGTTGATCCCCTGCTGCCAGGGCTCTCCTATAAGACAGTTATACACGCCATCTGCGATCAGGTTATGACCTCCCACAGATGTAGGATCCCCTCCTGCTGCAAGTACTGCCAGGGCCAGCCTGTGCCATTCTGTGGCCCGGTTATAGCTCAGCCCGTATTCCGGGTCTTCTGCATATTTATCTGCCACGTAGGAATCTGCCGCTGACAGAAAACCGCTGAAGTTACCTTGGATTCCCAGCCTGGCCAGTGAAAAGACTGTCCAGTCCGTATTGGTGCTGCTGACCTGAGAAAGAAAATCGTCGTTTAATATCTGCTCATTTTCTCCTTTCAGCCAGTTTACTGTCTGCCCGATCATAGTGTCCCAGTCACCTGCGTCCGCTGAACGCAGAACCCCATTTTCATCAGCATCTAAATCTGAGATACCAAAAACAGAAATTTCTGCGGGAGCGCTGCTTTCTTCTGTAGCAGAGTCTCCTGCTTCCTCTGAAGTCTCCTGGTCTTTTGTACCGGTTACTGTGATCTCCTCCGGCAGGGCCTCTGCTTCAACTTCTTCCGGAAGAGAGCTCTCCTGTGTTTCTTCCGATGAGGCTGTCTCCTCTGTTCCTTCCGGGAGAACAGTCTCCTCTGTTTCTTCCTGGGAGACCCCTTCCTCTGTTTCCTGAGAAAGTTCCTCTTCTGTTGAAGGCGCTGAATCTTCTATATTCTGTATAGTCTCTGTTCCGACGGCAGGATCCCCTTGGGCGGCCCATACATTGGCCGGACACAGAGAAAAGGTAAGGGCGGCGGCCAGACAGATACTGGTGAATTTACGTCCTTGGAATTTTTTTCTGTCCTGCTGCGCCTTTGAGTCTTTCATAATCCTGTACCTCCTTGTGAGCCTTTTAGCCCCTGTCCGGTCTGATACCGGAAAGAGGCTAAAGACTCTTTTGCTTATTTATCTGAAGCTTTTCTTCTCCTGCTGCGGATCATCAGAACTGTTCCTGTACCTGCTGCAAGGATAAGAGCCATCACATAAGGAAATACCACTGTGTCATCTCCTGTTTTCACACTTCCTGTGCTACTCTTGGATCCGGAGCTTCCAGAACTGCCGCCGGAGGTTCCGGAGCTGCTACCTGTTCCTGTGCCGGAGGTAGCTGTAGTCCCTACTGTAGACGCCTCCACCACCGTACCGAATTTACTCAGTGAAGTCACAGTTACCTCTAATACGCCGTCTGTAACTGTTCCTGTCAGAGTTTCTACTTTTCCATCGTGAGTAACGTGGAGTACCTTCAATGTCTGTCCGTTATATTTCTCACCTACCTGGATATTCAGAGTAATGGCTTCTTCCGGCTGAACCTCCTGGCCGTCTTTCAGAAGTTTCACATCGTACAGACGGATCAGAGCCTCTTTGGAAGTAATCTCCTGCTGCATCAGCTTCACATCACTGTCTGACGCTGTCAGGGCTTCCAGCTTCAGTTCATAGCCGGACAGTCCTTTTCCGGTTACAGAAATCGGATAATTCAGATATGTCAGTGTGATTTCCTCATCTCCCTGCGTTGGATCTTCCTGTCCCGGATCTGGTGTGGGTTCCGGATCTTCCTGTCCCGGATCTGGCGTGGGTTCTGGATCTTCCTGTCCCGAATCTGGCGTCGGTTCTGGGTCCGGCGTTGGCTCCGGATCTGGGGTGGGCTCTGGTTCCGGATCCGGTTCCTGAGTTGCTTCCAGTTCCTGGATGCGGGCTTCTTTCTCAGTAAGAAGTGTCAGGATTTCCTCAGAAATCTGAAGCTTCATGTCATCAGCCAGGGCGTTATAAGCGGCTCTGGCTGCCTCTACCGCCTCTTTATCATCCAGGGTAAGAGCCGCTGTCTCCGGCAGCGACTGTATGGCGGATACAACCTGGTCTACCTGCTCCTGCCGCTGGGAAAGGGCGTTCTCCAAAGCTTCCAGTTTTGCTAATGTGTCACTGTCTACATAAGCCTTCTGAGCCTCTGTCAGAGCGTCATAGGCGGCTCTGGCTGTGCTGACCGCTTCTGCCGCTGCAAAGGAGATCTGATCTGCCTCCGGCAGCGCTGCGATCTGGTCAATAACCAGCTGGGCAGTCTCCTGGTCTGCTGCCTCGCTTCTCAGTACCTCAATGCGGTCTGCTGCTGCCTGAAGCTTATCTACGATTTCCTGAGGCAGAGCGGCTTTCTGTTCCTCGCTCAGAGCATTGTAATGTGCCAGGGCTGTATCCACTGCTCCTGCGTGTTCCAGAGTCAGTTCCTCTGGTGCCGGAAGCTGGCTGATTTCTTCCTCAACCTGGGTAATAGCTTCCTCCTCCAGCAGTTCAGCAATACGTGCTTCCAGCCCGGCCAGAATCTCAAGTGTCTCTTCCGCTACCATAGTCTTCTGGGTATCTGTCAGAGCTTCATAGGCGGCTCTGGCTGCTTCTACCTGCCCATGGCTGTCCAGCGTAATCTCCTCCAGAGAAGGCAGGGCGTAGATCTGTTCTGTTACAGCATCTGCTGCTGCCTGGTCAGCTTCCTGCTGAGCCAGAAGTTCTGCATATCTGGTTTCTGCTGCTTCCAATATAGGAAGTGCCGTTACCAGCCCTTTCTGAGTATCTGTCAGGGCTTCATAAGATGCTCTGGCATCGTCAATGGCTCCTTTGCTCTCTAAAGTCACTGTACCGATCTTGTAGATCAGCAGGTCTGTATTATATGCTGCCGCCTGGTCTGCATCAGCCTGGGCCAAAAGGTCCGAAAGAGTGTCTTCTGCCTGTTCCAGAACTTCGTAGTTGGTCACGTATCCCTTCTGCTCTTCCGTCAGGGCATTGTAGGCGTCACGGGCTCCCCGGATTGCTGCCTCGCTGTCCAGAGTTACTTCACCGATCTGGCTGATCAGATCCATGACTGCCTGGGCTTCAACTGGAACTTCAGGCTCCTCGGGATTTCCTGGATTTGCAACTGCTTCTTTAAAGGCTGCTTCTGCCGCATCTACAGTTTCCTGCGTATTGGCGATATTACTGATAGCTGCCACTGCGTTTTCGTAAGCCTCCTTGACATTTTCATAGCCCATCAGCTCTTCTCTGTTTTCAGAACTGTTAAACTCCGCCAGAGTCCAGGTCAGGCTGTCTCCGTCTACATTAGGCACAAAGTATTCCACATAATTATTGCCGGAACACAGGTCGCCCTTCACCGCTGTAAACCGGAATCGGAGTACATCTCCATTTTCAGGCTCTGTATCGCTCATGCCCACATCCGGCATATCATTATTTAACGTATACATCCAGCCTGACTGCCGAGTGTAATCGAATTCGCCCAAAGTAGCTTTTCTTCTTGGGTTCGTGATGGCTATGCCATTTTCTTCTGCATACTGGAGAATAATCTCCGGGAAGTCTGCTGTAAGACTGCCGTTCTCATCTAATATCCAGCTGAGATAAAAGCTGCTTTCCAGACTTCCTGTATTGTCATATCTGAGTCCATTTGCTGTGAGAAGGGCATCCAGGACTTCCGCTGTAGTGTCTTCACCTGGCTGAATCTCCACCAATACCGGTTCTACCAGGTAGCCCTGCCCGATGGTGAACTTTTCAACAGCCACTGCCACATAGCCTTTCTGGTCTTCCTCCTGAAGCTGTTTATAAGTTTCTTCTGCTGCTGTCAGGGTATTCAGCTTGGTCACCAGGTCTTTCTGGGTATCTGTCAGTTTGTCATAGGCATCTCTGGCTGCCTGGATGGCTTCTCCGCTGTCCAGGGTCACTTTGCCGATGCTGTCGATCAGGGCATCTACTGCTGCCGCTGCTTCTTCATCTGCCTTTTTCTGGTCCTGCAGCTCCTGATAACGTGTTTCCGCCGTTGTCAGGGTATCCAGCTTGGTCACCAGGCCTTTCTGGGTATCTGTCAGTTTGTCATAGGCATCTCTGGCTGCCTGGATGGCTTC
>UQSX01000010.1 GCA_900543715.1 uncultured Blautia sp.
ACTGGTCAGCGTTCTCTCCGAACATGAAGGCCACGGCAACCAAAAACTCTGCAGGGTCCACACTGATCGAATCCTTATTGATGTTATGCCCCAGGTTCCTGAAGAAAACAAAAATCTTTACTCTGTGGATATTCCCGTGGGCCAGTACACCGATTATCAGGTGTCTCCCACCTGCGGCATCGCTTCCCGGAAAAGCCTCATCGGAGAAGTGGACGACCCCAGATATTTTGCCCATCCCCAGCGGACCCATGCTGGAATCCTCTGGTTCTCCAAGGGATATGTAGAATATCTTATCCCAAACTTTCTCCCGCCCCACTGTCAGGTAGAGCAGCTCATCCTCTCTGTGGAAATAGCCTCAGAAGCTCCAGGGACCAACAATGACTGGCCCTCAGACATTGCTTTTTTCCTCAATGAAATTCCCATCGGCACCTGGACCAGTCCTGGAGATTTCGGAGATGTTCACGGCCTTTTTACGCCCAGCTGGTGGCTTCCCTTCTGGAATCAGTACGGGCTTCTGAAGACTCTGATCGTCAATAAAAACGGCACCTTTATAGACGGCCTGAAGATTTCTGATGTAACCATTGATCAGTTCTCTCTGGATCACAAAAGCCCTCTGAAATTTAAGTTTATGGTGTCTGACAATGCAGTTCACACAGGAGGCCTCACCTTATTCGGCAAAGGCTTTGGAAACTACAACCAGGACATTCAAGTACTTATCTCCTACATTCCTGTATCATCGGCCTGATCTTTCATATTCTGGCAGCTGGACCCCTTCTCAGGAGTCCAGCCGCCCCTCTATCCTCTATTCTTTTAAGTATTTTACTCCCCAGACAGACTGATTATTTTCTCCTGCCGCAGTGAAGCACAGAACCGGATTCCCCGCTTCGTCTTCCATATCCACCAGCACTCCTTCATATTCTCCCTCGTCTGTGGAAAGGGTAATATATGGAGAATTTTCTTCCGTGACAAACTCTCCGATATTCTTACCAGAGGAATCCTTTATCTTTCCTCCGGCTGTAAGCTGGATCTCCTCTGCCTCATGTACTTCCGCCGAGATATCCGTCCCGTGGTTAACATAATAGTAGGTTCCTGCAATCTCTTTGCTGCTGTTTCCTTCTTCCCGAAGCTCTTCACCCTGGGTGGCGAAAGGAGCCGCAACAAGCCATCCGTCTTTGTTTCTGAATATCTGATGAACTCTTGGCTCATGCATTTCTCCCATATCGCTGAACCTCTGGTGGTATACGATATAGAGTTTTCCGTCATCATCAACAAAAGCAGAATTATGTCCCGGTGCCATATAGGAATATGGAAGGCTTGGGAAAGTATAATTTCCCATCATTTTAAGCCCGTACTGGCTGTGATCTTCCACTCCTAAGGAGAACGTCTCCCCGCTGTAATCCACATAGGGGCCATCTGGTTTTTCCGAACGGTATAATCTGATCTGGTATCCTCCGTCAGCTGTCAGACTTCCATATGATACAAACAAGTAATAATATCCGCTGGTTTCATCATACAAAATGTATGGGCCTTCACAGGATAAATGCATTCCGCCTATGAGGTGCTTTCCGTAATAGCTGTCCACTTCATTCTCTTCATCTTCTTCCGGGAAAATGGGATATCCCGTTTCCTGGTCAAGTTCCAGTATAAAGATTCCTCCGGACCAGGAGCCATATACCATCCACATTCTTCCGTCTTCATCGTAGAAAACAGAGGGATCCAGAGCGTTGGGCCACTGCAGATTATTATAATCTCCTGACATCATATACTTACGCATATCAAAATTTTCATCGCCGAAAATCTGCTGTTTATTCTTTGTATCTGCTGTTCTGAACCCAGAATGCAGTATCGTATCCTGGAAAGTATAGGGTCCTTCCGGATTGTCAGCCGTAGCGAAACATATAGAGGATCTTTTATAGGTAGACGTGGTGCAAAAATACATCATGTATTTGCCCATTTTTTCATTGTATATCACATCCGGCGCCCAAACCGAATAGCCTCCTTCTTCATTCTTCCCTACAAATTCAAAAGCTTTCCTTGGCTCATCAAAAAGATTGTCAAAAAGTTCATTGTTTTGGGATACTCCTGAAGCAAAAGATTTCCACTCTCTCAGGTTTTCTGACTTGGCTGCTTCCATATGAGACCCGAAAATATAATAGGTTCCGTTTTCTTTGAATACAGATGGATCGTGGACAGATGCTCCGGCAGAAAAACTTCCTTTCTTTTCTTCAATTTCTTCTAAAGAAAGCTCATCATTTCCTCCGCATCCTGCCAGGCACAAAATGGCAGCCCCCACAAGCATAAAAATCTTTAATTTTTTCATATAGCCCTCCATAAAAACAGGGACCGCCGTACACAATGCACATTATGCACAGCAGTCCCCATATTTGTTTTTCAGCCTTTTACCGCTCCAGTTACCATACCATCAATAAAGTATCTCTGGAAGCAAAGGAATACTACCAGGATAGGAATGATACCAAACATGGATCCGGCGATCAGCACGTCATAGTTATTGCCGTAAGGTGTCAGCAAAGTATTCAAACCGATCGGCAATGTAAACTTATCTGCATCACGATATACCATCATCGGCCAGAGCAGGTTGTTCCAGGAACCCATCGTAGACAGAATAGCCATAGAAGCAAATGCCGGTTTTGTGATAGGGAGAATGATTTTTACACAAATACCGTATTCTGTACAACCATCGATCCGCCCTGCATCCAGCAGGTCTTTGGGCAGACCTATCATATACTGCCGGAAGAAGAATATGGTAGAAGCACCGCACAGACCGGGAAGGATTACACCGGCTGTAGTGTTCATCAGGTTTAAGTCCATCATTTCCTGATATAATGGCAGCATAAGGATTTCAAAAGGAACCATCATAGTTGCGATAACCAGGAAAAGGATCACGTTCTGAAGTTTGAACTTATACATGGAGATTCCATATGCCACAAAGTAGCAGATCGCCAATGTAAGCACAACTGTAAGGATTGTCAGCACAAGACTGTTTTTATACCACATAAAGTATTTTCTGGAGTCTGCATTTCCTGAAAACAGGTAAATATAGTTATCCAGAGACATCGTGGAGAAGTCCAGATTCAGAGACAATCCCCGGCGGATCAGTTCAGAACCCGGGCGGAAGGATGCCAGCAAGCCCGCAAATACCGGGAAAACAACCAACGCACATAAGACTACAAAAAATCCTGTTGCGATCACTGAAAGGATCCTGTTTTTCGCTGTCATTCCCATTTTTTCTTTTTCTTTGGAAGATGCTGTATTTGCCATATCAACTCTCCTCCTTCTTAAATGTACCGTTCAGTACCAGCTGTACTACATTGATCAGTAATGCGATAGCAAGAAGCACAAGACCGACAGCCGATGCATAGCCCATCTGGTTTCTCTCAATACCACGTTTATACAGATATCCTACAATGGTAAGACCGATATTCTTCGGCGATGTATTTCCTCCCCATAACATATAGGATTCCAGGAACATTGCCAATCCGGCATATACGCTGATCGTCAGCACATAAATTGTTGTAGGCTTTAAAAGAGGTATGGTCACATACCAGAATTTTTTCCAGCTGTTGGCGCCGTCAATATCTGCCGCTTCATAGAGGGACGCATCAATACCTTTCAGCCCTGACATAAAATACAGCATATTAACGCCTGTCCATCTCCAGCAGCAAAGCAGAATCAGCGCAAACATAGCCGTGGTCCCGTTTTTCAGCCATGGAATTGCGTCACTACCAAAAAACTGGAGGATCTGGTTCATCTGTCCTGTAGGCATTTCTGCAAACATCAGACGGAACAAGGTACCTGAAATAACCACTGAGGTAAGGGCAGGCATATACAGAACCGCTTTCCATACACCCTTTGCTTTTACCAGATTGCTGTCCATAAGTACTGCAAACAGCATCGGGAAAGGGATCAAAAGAACTAATGAAAGTATCATATATGTAAAACTGTTCTTAATTGCCATATGAAAGGCCGTATCTCTCAAAAGCTTCGTATAATTTTCCAGGCCGATCCATTCAATCTGCCCTGGCAGGATAGACTGGAAACTCATTTTCACCGTACTGAACAACGGGTAGACCCAAAAAATGCAGAAACTGAGTATAAACGGGAGTACGAACACATAAGGGGCCGCTTTCTGAGAGAATAAAAATTTCTTTAACTTCACGATCTCACACTCCTTCTATAAAGAAATTGCCCAGGTTTTTATCCCCAGGCAATTTCGTTCAAATCACTGAAGACACTTCTTCACTTCAAGTTAGCCCTGGTCAATGTCAACCATATCCTGGCATTCCTGAAGAGCTTCGTCAACATCCATTCCATCTTCAAAGATACTGTTAAATGTAGTTACATTTAAATAATCACTTAAAATAAAGGTATTCTCATTAACAGTAATAGCGCCGATCTCATCTTCGATTTCATTTAATACATCAAATGGGTTTGTTCTGAAGTATGCAATGTACTGATTTGATGCATCCTGTGTAACAGCTGTATCTTTCCAGATAGATGTGTTGCAGACATCAAATCCTAAATCCTGCCAGATACCTAAGCAGCCGTCATAAGAGCATTTTGCATATGCGATGAAATCTGCTGCCAGTTCAGGATCTTCAGACTGCTGTGTAACAACTGTACCAGTTCCGCCGATACCTACAGAACGAGGCTGTCCCTCTTCAAATACAGGGCAGGGAGCGATGGCCCATTTTCCGGTTTCATCTGGCATATCAGATACGAAACGGCTCATGTACCATAAAGCTTTCGGGAATGAAGCAAACTGCTGATCCATAATAGCCTGTTTTCCTTCTTCTGTATCTACCTGGCCTGCCGGACAGATCATAGCAAGGTCGTTGTCCAGCCATTCTTTCTGTAATTTCAGCATTTCTGCCATACCGTCTGTGACAACAGCTTTTCCATCTTCGTCTACCTGGTCTTCGCCATGCTCAGCCATAGACAGCCACATCCAGTCTGTACCGCCTGTATCGATCTCAGTCATCTTCACTTCGCCGTTTGTAGCTTCTTTCAGCTGTTCAGCTGCTGCGGTATAATCATCCCATGTCTTGATATTTCTGTAGTCGATACCATACTGGGAAAGAAGCTCGTCGTTGTAATACATTACAGTAGCACCAACGTGTGTAGGAGCTCCGTAGTAATTTCCATCTTTGCTGTAGATGTCCAGACGGGACTGTACAAGATCCGCTGTGTATGGAGCCAGTGCATCATTCAAAGCATACAGCTGAACTTCACCCTGAAGGAAGTTAGGGAACTGACCTCTCTCAATATCACATAAATCCGGTGCACCTTCTCCTGTCTGCAGGGACATCATCAGTTTGTTGTGCATATCAGCAAAAGGATATGTTGTAAATGTGATCTGAATCTGTCTGTCAGGATTCTGCTCGTTCCATTTTTCCAGCATCTTTGCATAGAAGTCATTGTGCTGACTTACAAAGGACCACATTTCCATCTTTGTACCGGAGTCCGGTCCTACTGTTGTTACGTCTTCGGGTTCTGCTTCTCCTTCTTCCCCCTCAGCAGCTTCCTCTGTAGAACCGCTGCCGGAATCATCACTGGATCCGCCGCCACCGCAGCCTGCCAACATGGTTCCTGTCATTGCCGCACATAATAATGCAGCTAACACTTTCTTTTTCATAGATAGTGCCCTCCTTTAAATTATTTTTTTATCAAATCAGAAGTCTCCGCTTCTGTATGATACGGTTTAAAAAAGTTCTTTGATCCAGACGGCCATCTCTCCCGTCTCTCTGTTTCCCCAGTTGCAATAGGGGACTGCTTTTAACACCACATCTTCCAGCTGGATTTCCTGTTCTTTATATAATTCATCCTCATTCCAGCCTTCATTGGAAATCCGCTTGCCTTTAGCGGTTACTGTTACCACCCCGCCTAAGAGTTCATCTTCGTAGGCTTCGGTCAGCTCTGCTTTTGTATCTATATATAAAGAGGAAAGGTTTCTCCCGTTGTCTGCCTCTTCCAGGCAATATACCAGAGGCCCTCTTATAATGGCCACTCTGCCTTCATCAGCCCTTACTTCTGGGTTGGCGTGAATAAATCTCGCTTCCATGTTGCAGGAAACCGTAATTATTTCCTCTGCCTTCATATCCTCAAGGATCAAATACCCTTTCTCTATTCTGGGGCTGCTGATTTCATTTCCATTTCTGGAAACCAGAAATCTCCGGGAATATCCTGGAATCCTCAAGGCCAGTTTTCCGCCGGAATCTTGTTGGGATTTTACATAAATCTTTACGTTTCCGTTTTTCAGAAAATCACTGTCTATGGTCAGTTTGCAGGGAACTCCATTTATCTGGGTCTCTGCTTCATTGGAAACATACAGGTTTATAAAAATGGATTCTTCGTCTTCTCCATATATATACTGTCCCAGAGAAGCCAGTGTCCTTGCAATATTCGGAGGACAGCAAGCCACTCCGAACCATTTCTGGCGTACTGGTTTCACATGTTCCATAGAGGTACGGTTCAGACAGTTATCCGGCCACACTTCCAATGGATTCACGTAAAAGAAACCTTTTCCATCCATGGCAATTCCTGCCAGAACAGTATTGTACAGAGCTTTCTCTACGATATCTGCATATTTTGCATCTCTGGTGATCTGTCCCATCCGTTTGCCGAACATGGCAAGTCCGATAGATGCACAGGACTCTGCATAGTTTCTGTCATTGGGAAGATCATAGTCTGTAGTAAATCTTTCTAACAATCCGGAGGAACCAATGCCTCCTGTTATGTACATCCTCTTTGTAACTATGTTTTTCCACAGGGCCTCGCAGGCTTTCAAAAGAGTTTCGTCCTGGTATTCATAAGCCATGTCTGCCATAGCACTGTAAAGGTACACAGCCCTTACGGCATGTCCTTCTGCAGTTTTCTGTTCTCTGACAGGTTTGTGGGACTGGGAGTACTCCGGCTCATATCCGGCAAACTCAGGAAATATCTGCTGATATTTTTCGCCTTTTTCTTCCTGGAAGAAATAATTCTCTCCCACGCCTCTGACGTCTACAAAATATTTTGCGGTTTCCAGATAATTTTTCTTGCCTGTCACCCGGTAAAGTTTTACCAGAGCCAGCTCAATCTCCGGATGCCCCGGATATCCATGACATTTCCCCTCGTCCGGACCAAACTTCTCGCTGATCAGGTCTGCAAATCTCATCACAATATCTAGGAACTTTCTTTTCCCTGTAGCCTGATAGTAAGCTACTGCAGCCTCGATCATATGCCCTGCAGTATAGAGCTCATGGCCTTCCCTCAGATTTGTCCATCGTCTTTCCGGCTCCTTGATGGTAAAGTACGTATTCAGATAGCCGTCAGGTCCCTGGGCTTTTCCGATCAGGTCAATAGTCTCGTCTGCCAGCTTTTCCAGTTCTTCATCCCTACCCTGGGAGTCCAGTACATATGCTACTGCTTCCAGCCATTTAGCTACGTCTGTATCCTGGAATACAGCTCCATAAAATTCTCCGTTTTTCTCCCCTGCGGCGATACGGAAATTCTCAATGCAATGGCTTGGCTCTGCGCCCGGCACATTGTCATTCAGCGTATCCCACTGATAGGGAATGATCACATCTTTTACCAGACTTCTGTATTTATTCCAGAATCCATCGGTAATAGCTATGTTTTTCAGAGAAATATCTGCGAGCTTGTCTGTTCCCATCTTTCACTGCGCTCCTTCGCCTGTGTTCAAAACCGCTAACTTGTCTGTTGTTTCCATTAATCGTTTAATTGAAAATGCCTTCTTTTTACTTATTTTCCATATATCAGTTCCATTTATTTTTGTAATATATAGCACTTTCAACCTTTATAATCCGCTGTTTTGTGCAAGTTTCCCTCGGTTTTCTTATTTATACCATACCCCACCCCCATAAATAAAACGTATATATGTACATATATTTTTTCATATCTCATATTATCTCTTTTTTTCTTACTTTTTCTCTTATTTTTTAACTTTTTATTTTTTTACACAACTTGTTGATAATTTAAATCGTTTAAGTATATATAAATTGCACAAATTTTTTCCTTTGATTTCTTCTCATTTCCTTGATTTCTTGTACTTTTATTTGTGCAAAACATCAAAAAAAGAGCCCCTTGGCTCTCTTTGCAAAGAAGAGATTTTCGGGCTCTTTTTTTCAACTTGTACCGTATTTTTCAACTTGTACCATCGTATTTTTGTCTCAGACTTTGACCATTCCCACGGACTGGCGGATCAGCTGATTACAGGGAACCTGGTAGACCAGTTCTCTGGTCCCTGTCTTTATTTTTCCTGTTAAAAGCTCCATCATCACCTCTGCTGCCCGATAACCAATGTCATGAAGAGGAAGCTCTACAGTAGTAAGGGGAGGTTTATAATAGCTGGAAAGTTCCCGGTTGTCGTACCCCACCACGGAAAGCTCCTGGGGAACTTTTATTCCCAGTTCATCCGCCCGGTCATATACACCTCCGGCCATCAGGTCATTCATACAGAAGACTGCTGTCACATTCTGTTCCAGCAGCTTTTCCACACACTGATAACCGGACTCTCTTGTCCAGTCGCCGTAACATACCAGCTCAGGATCATAGATAAGCTGGTTATCCCTCAATGCTTTCTGATAGCCAAGAAGTCTGTCCTGAGCATGGATACTGTCTGGCTTTCCGCTGATCACGCCAATCTTCCGGTGTCCATTTTCTATCAGATATCCGGTCAACTCATAGGCACCATTCTGATCGTTCACCACGACGGACGGAATCTTTTTGCTCTCCGTATAACCGTAAGCCATTACTGCAGGAATCGACAGATTTTCCGGTATGCAGTGCATCACCCTTTCATGGGCAGTTACATAAATGATCCCTTCTGTCTGCATCGCCACAAACTTCTTAATCTCTTGCTTTACCATACTGTAGTAGTCATCCCGATGATAATACCTGTCATTGTATTTCTTAAACAGTCTCAAATTTGTCAGAAATATCTTGTATTCCACTTTCTCACAATATTCTGTAATCCCGTCAATAATATCCGGAATACTGAAAATGGTCATATCTTCCGCAATGACTCCGATGTTTCTGGTATTTCTGGTTTTCAAGCTCTTAGCAACGTAGCTGGGCATGTATTCCATCTTTTCCGCTGTTTTTAGCACCAGCTCTCTGGTGGCTTCACTGGCTCCCGGTTTTCCATTCAGTATATTGGAAACCGTTGCAACCGATACTCCGCACTTTTTTGCAATCTCTTTAATTGTCGCCATATTCACTCCGGTTCCTTTCCCGTTTTTATGAAGCCTGCAAATATTACTTGTCTATATTAAACCCCGGCTTGTATGCACTTGTCAACCTCTTTCTTTCATGCTAGGATAAAGGAACTCTTATTTTCCATATATCGCTGAAAGGAGATAAAATGAAAAAGATGTATACTCTCCCTCAGGAAGATATCCTGTGCAGAGAAGGGCAGACCAGGGCATTTCTGCGCCCTTATACAAAAGACTGGGATAATCCGGAGTCTGACAGCCTCCATCTGGAGTACAGCTATAACGGCAAAAACTGGTATAGCCTCAATGGAAACAACGGAATCTGGTTTCCGGATTATGGTTCTAAACACTTAACTTCACCTTCTGTTTACCGCCTGAAAAACGGAGACTACTTCATCACCGCCGAAGATGCCAAAGACCCTTCCCATATATATTTCGCGGAGACCAAAGATTTCCTTTCCTTTACTGGAGCCGGTTATACCGGTGCAGACTGGGACTTCAAAAACGAGAAAGAGATTTCCCTCTTTCCTGATCAGGAAAACCGTCTGGAAGTTCCTGTCTCCCTTCTGGAAACTCTGTTTCCCGTATATGGAAAACCGGAACCTGTGCTTCTGACAAAGACAGAAGCTGTTTCTCTTAAAACAGAGACCGGAAAGATCCCGTCTCTCCCTGAGAAAATCTTTGTGGAATATTCCAACGGCGGAACAGAAGAACTCCCTGTAGAATGGGAAACAATCCCGGAAGGGCTGCTCCATACGCCAGGTAAATATATTATAGAGGGGAAACTCCATCAGACCTTATTTGAAAAACCTCTGATCTACCATCGCGCTGACCCTCATATCTATAAGCATACAGACGGAAAATATTATTTTACCGCCTCCTATACGGATATGGACCATAACCTGGATGGAAAATACCAGTACCTTTACATTATTCTGCGGCGGGCGGACACTCTGGCTGGACTTGCAGACGGCTCCGACACCTATGAAGAAAAAATCGTATACGAAAGAAAGCCCATCAACAATGGAACTATGAGCCCTCATATCTGGGCTCCGGAAATCCATTATATCCATGGAAGCTGGTATATTTACTATACCACTACTATTTCCGACGAGTCTCCCTGGAGGATCCGTCCTCACTGCCTGGAGTGCAGAGATCAGGATCCCCTGACTGGAAAATGGGAAGAAAAAGGACCATTGGTGTCATCTGTGGAAGGCGACATCGCCTTTACTGATTTTTCTCTGGACCACACTTACTTTAATCACAGGGGAAAAGACTACATTCTCTGGGCCCAGAAGACCAACAATATTTCCGATATTTTCATTGCCCAGCTTTCCAATCCCTGGACCCTGTGCACACCGGCTGTCCGGCTGACTCATCCGGAATATAACTGGGAACTCCACGGTTTCCCTGTAGATGAAGGTCCGGGAGTAATAAAGCATGATGGACGTATCTTTATTACTTTCTCTGCCAGCGGTACAGATGCCATGTACTGTGTAGGACTTTTATACGCAGATGAGGACGCAGATCTGCTCAGCTCTTCCTCCTGGACAAAACTGCCTTATCCTGTATTCCAGAGCAGCAAAGAAACCGGACAGTACGGTCTTGGCCACAACAGTTTTACAAAGTCTGACGACGATTCCCAGGACCTGATCATCTATCACGGAAGACAGGAAGAGCGGTATCTTGTGGAAGAGGATTATCAGCCTCTTTATGATGCTGGAAGAAATGCTTCCGTGGGAAAAATCTATTGGGATAAAAACGGCATGCCGGATTTCTCTGTTCCGGCAATGGGAATTGTATGCAGTGAAGACCGTCTGAAAGTAAAAGCAGAGATCATTGTGGAATAGCTTATCTGGGCCATTCCTTATGAAGAATAAAACAGGGCGCTTCATGAAACAAAAATAGAAGGTTTCATGAAACGTCCTGTTTTTTATGAGACATATGTATCCAGAAGATCTTCCACTGCTCCATAATACCCTTCCGGGTCCTTGTCCTGACATTGTGCATGTCCCGCCCCTTCTACAATAAGCAGATCTTTGGGACAGGCCGCCGCCTGATAAAGCTCCCTGGTCATTTCCACAGAAATCATCTCGTCCTGATCTCCGTGTATAAACAGTGTAGGAATACTGCTCTTTTTCACTGCTTCCAGAGCAGAGGCATCCTTCAGGTCATAGCCGCCTCTGAGCTGGAGCATGAGATTGGCGGTATCCAGAATGGGAAAGGCTGGGAGGTGAAACCACTGGACGATCTTCTCCTGGAACATTGTATAGGCATCTGTATAGGCGCAGTCTGAAACAACTGCCTTTACATTCTCCGGCAGGTCTTCTTCACCGGTCATCATCAGCGCACAGGCCGCCCCCATAGACTGGCCGTGTATCACGATTTCCGCCTCAGGGTCCTGTTCCAATATGTAATTGATCCAGAGCATGTTGTCTTTTCTGTCTGTCCAGCCCATGCCTATGAAATCTCCCTGGCTTTCTCCCTGGCACCGCATATCCGGAGCGATCACGTGATATCCCCTCTGGTTATACCACATAGCAAAAGGATACATGGCTTCCTTCCAGCCGGTGTAACCGTGAAGGAGGAGCACCCATTTATGGCTTTCCTCCTCTGTATAGACTTCCTGAGCCACCAGCTTATATCCATCTTCTGTTTCTTTGGTCAGCTTTTGTCCATGGGCGTTCTGGGCCCATTTCTGGGTTTCCTCCCAGGACTTCTCATATTGCTGCTGAATATCATCTGTATGTACCAGGGCGTCCACGCTCTCCTCAGTGATCCTGGAAAAAGCCTCCAGGCGCTCCATAAAAGACGGTACCAAGGCCGCACTTACCAGGATATTGGCCAGTCCTATATACAGAAGGAACAGCACAGCTGATATTACAAGTAAAATTCTCTTAAGTTTCTTTCTTTTCTTCATTTTCCCCGGCCCCAGCTTTCAACTCCTAGTATTTCTACGGAATCTTTAACTTGGATTTGATTATAGCATTTCCGTTTTTTACAGTAAATCGTTAATTCCCAAAAATTATTTTGTTTCCATTTTTGTATAACAGCGAAGGCTGCCCCATTCCCGACGTCCTCCGGGCAAATGCTCTATTCTGCATCTAGCATCTCCCAAAGAGTCCGTCAGTATGTGACAGCCTTTCTCTGAAATTTTCTATTTTCTCAGATATTATCGAAGGTGAAAGTCATCTGCCTTCTCAAAAGCACGATTCCGTTTTCCGGCTTTTTACTGTAACTGCCAGATATCCTCATTGTACTGTTTAATTGTTCTGTCTGAGGAGAAGAATCCAGCTTTTGCAATGTTGATCAGGGCTTTTTTCTGCCATGCTTTCTGATCTTCATAGTCTGCATAGATTTTTTCTTTTGTCTCAATATATTCTCTGGTGTCCAGAAGAGTCATGAACCAGTCTTTGCCTACCAGCTCTTTGTGAAGTCTTGTAAGGCTTTCCTTATCTCCGATAGCCAGCAGTTCTTCTCCTACGATAAAGTCTACCAGTTTGTGGATCAGCTTATCTTTCTTGTAGATGTCTTTTGCACAGTAAGCTTCCTCTGCATACAGATCGATAACTTCCTGGGGACGTTTTCCGAAGATATAGATGTTCTCATCTCCTACCAGGTCACGTATCTCCACATTAGCTCCGTCTTCTGTTCCCAGAGTCAGGGCGCCGTTCAGCATAAATTTCATGTTTCCTGTTCCGGAAGCCTCTTTAGAAGCCAGAGAAATCTGCTCGGAAATATCTGCTGCCGGGATTACCTTGGCCGCTTTGGAGACATTGTAGTTCTCGATCATCAGCACACGGAAGTATGGCTTCACTTCCGGATCATTTTCGATCAGGTCATGGAGACAGAGGATCAGGTGGATGATATCCTTTGCGATCACATAAGCAGGAGCAGCTTTTGCTCCGAAAATCATAGTGATCGGGGTTTTCGGTTTATTTCCTGCTTTGATATCCAGATATTTATAGATTGCATATAAAGCGTTCATCTGCTGGCGTTTGTACTCATGGAGACGTTTTACCTGAACATCGAAGATAGAGTTCTCGTCCAGATCCATGTCCTGGGTCTCTTTCATGAACTTCTTAAACTCCAGTTTTTTCTCCACTTTGATCTGGGACAGTTTCTCTAATACTTTCTCGTCATCCTTATAAGCCAGCAGCTTTTCCAGCTCATCTGCATTCTTCTTGAATCCAGGTCCGATGAGAGACTCAATATAGGCGGTCAGTTCTCTGTTGCAGTGAAGGAGCCAGCGGCGGAAAGTAATACCATTTGTTTTATTGTTGAACTTCTCCGGATAGATCTTATAGAAGTTGTTCAGCTCTGTATTCTTCAGGATCTCTGTATGAAGGGCAGCTACGCCGTTTACAGAAAATCCATAGTGGATATCCATATGGGCCATATGGACTCTCTCGTCTTCGTCAATAATGTATACAGACTCATCTGTATATTTCTCTCTCACTCTTTCATCCAGTTCTTTGATGATAGGAAGGAGGTGAGGAACCACTTCTTCCAGATAGTCCATTGGCCATTTTTCCAGGGCTTCTGCCAGAATCGTGTGGTTTGTATAAGCGCAGGTCTTGCTTACAACTTCCACTGCCTCGTCCATAGTAAATCCTTTGGCAGTAAGCAGGCGGATCAATTCAGGGATGACCATAGAAGGATGGGTGTCATTGATCTGGATAACTACATATTCATTCAGCTTGTGCAGATCATATCCTTTGGCCTCGCACTCTTTCAGGATCAGCTGAGCGCCGCAGCTTACCATGAAATACTGCTGGTAGATACGCAGTTTACGGCCTGCATCGTCAGAATCATCCGGATAGAGAAACAGGGTAAGATTTTTCTGGATCTCTTCCTTGTCAAAATCAATGCTGTCTTCCGGCACTAAGCTTTCGTCAATAGTGTCCACATCAAAAAGATGGAGACGGTTGCAGCCGGACTCATATCCTGGAACGTCGATATCGTATAAAACAGAGTTCAGGGTAAAATCCTTAAAAGGCACCTGGAAAGTCTCAGGCTGACGCACCAGCCAGCTCTCCTGGGTAAGCCATGGGTTTTTTACTTCTTTCTGTTTGTGATCCTTAAACATCTGCTGGAACAGTCCGAAATGGTAATTCAGTCCGATACCGTCTCCCGGAAGACCCAGAGTAGCAATAGAGTCCAGGAAGCAGGCAGCCAGACGTCCCAGTCCCCCGTTTCCTAAAGAAGGCTCCAGCTCCAGCTCCTCGATTTCGCACAGTTTCTGTCCATGTTTTTCTAAAACCTTCTCCACTTCCTCATACAGACCCAGGTTTATCAGATTATTGGACAGCAGTTTTCCGATAAGAAATTCTGCGGAAATATAATACAGTTTCTTATTCCCCTGGTTCTGAGGAAGTTTCTGTGTCTCTTCTTTTGTAAGGGCCATTAAAGCCTGGAAAAGTTCTGCCTGGGTGCAGGTGTCCAGATTCTTCCCAAATTTATCGTCTAACAATATCTGTAATCTTTCTTCCATGATATTTTCCTCCTGAAAATCTTTCCTGCAGATCTGAAAATCTGCGTTTCTGCAAGGGGTTGCATTTTATATTTTCTTTCTTTTTGCTGTGGATTCTCTTACCAGCAGCTCTCCTTCATAGATCAGCTTGCCCGGTTTTTCTTTGCCCCTGATCATATGAAACAGCAGCTGGGCCGAAGCTTTTGCAATCTGCTCCACCGGCTGCCGGATGGTAGTAATACTTGGGATATAATATGCTCCCATATCCATACCGTCAAAGCCTGCCACAGAACAGTCTCCGGGAATATCCAGTCCAGCCTCCTTCAGGGCTCTGCAGGCCCCTATGGCCAATGTATCTGAAGTAGCATACAAAGCAGTAAAGCTTTCTTTTTTCTCCAAAAGCTTCTTCGTCATCCGATAGCCAGTGGCAAAAGAATAGCTGTCCTCACCGGCGTCCATATAGGCCACCAGTTCTTCCCGGAAGGGAAGTCCATGGTCCTCAAGCGCCTTCTGGTAGCCCATGAGCCTCAGTTTTCCAATACTCTCATCTTCTCTGGGAGCTGTGAGAAGAGCGATCCTCTCATGACCCAGTCCCAGAAGGTATTCTGTCATCTTCCGGCTCTCCCGAAAGTCATCCACAGATACTGTTCCGAAGTTCTGCTCCTGCTCTCCATATGTACAGATGGTGCTGAGAACACAGGGAATTCCCAATTGTTCGATTTTTTCTCTGGGATGGGAAAAGTTTCCGCCCAGAAAGATCATGCCTCTGGGCTTTTTCTCTTTTGCCACATATAAGGCTACATCCAGTTCATTATCCTGCTCCTCCACATGCTGAAGGATACAGCTGTATCCCTTTTTTTCACATTCCCGTTCCAGGCCGCTTACCAGTTCTCCAAAGAAGGTATTTCCCAGCCCCTTTACCAGCACTGCAATGGCTCTGGCCTCAGAGCGCTTCAGATTTCGTGCGCTGTTATTGGGAATGTAGTTGGACTCTGCGATCACCCGGAGGATTTTATCCTTTGTTTCCTGGTTGATATCCGGATGATTATTCATAGCCCTGGAAACGGTGCTCACTCCTACTCCGCATTTTCTTGCAATATCTTTAATGGTCATTCCTGCCAACTTATATCCCGCCTTTTCAAAACTCTCCGGGGAGCCCTCTTGAAAGCTCCTGCCTACAGTCTGCCGTAGAGCTTTGTCATATCATACATTTTTCCTGTTACTTCGTGGGTGATCTGCCCTTTTAACAGTCTCCACTTCCAGTTGGTGCCCAGGGTGGAAGGCCGGTTGACCCTTGCTTCGCCTCCCAGGCAGAGGAATTCCTGTATAGGGGTAATGGCCAGATCTGCCACAGATGCCATTGCCAGCCGGATGAAGTCCCAGGGCATATCTTCTTTTCTGGTACAGCGGTTATTCAGGTATCTTTCCGCCAGAAGTCTGTCCTCCGGAGCCATCTCGTCCAGCCATCCCAAAATCGTATTATTGTCATGAGTGCCTGTATATACCACACAGTTATGTTCATAATTATGAGGAAGGTAATCGCTTTCCTCTCTGGAGTCAAAGGCAAACTGCAGTACCTTCATTCCCGGATAGCCGGTATCTTTTACCAGCTGTCTCACGCTGTCGGTAAGGTATCCCAGATCTTCTGCGATGATCGGCGTCTCTCCCATGGCTTTTTTCACTGCCTTAAACAGCTCCAGACCCGGTCCTTTTCTCCATTTCCCAAACTCTGCTGTCTTATCCCCGTACGGAATGGCATAGTATTCGTCAAATCCCCGGAAATGATCTACCCGGACCACATCGTAAAGCTTGTAGCAGTATTCCAGTCTCCGGATCCACCAGGCAAACCCTGTCTTTTCATGGTATTCCCAGTCATAAAGAGGATTTCCCCAAAGCTGTCCGGTAGCTGCAAAGGCATCCGGAGGGCAGCCGGCCACAGCCGTGGGAGTACACTCCTCATCAAACTGGAAAAGTTCCGGATTTGCCCAGGCATCGGCGCTGTCAAAGGCTACATAAATAGGGATATCTCCGATGATACGGATTCCCTGATCGTTTGCGTATTTTTTCAGTTTTGTCCACTGTTTTGTGAACTCAAACTGCTGAAAGCGGATAAACTGGATCTCTTCTTCCAGCTCTTTCTTTTTCTCTTCTATAGCCTGTGGCACTCTTCTTTTCAGATCATCGGGCCACTGGCTCCAGCTAATGCCGCCCAGGCTGTTCTTTATGGCCATATACAGAGCATAGTCTTCCAGCCAGGCTTTGTTTTCCTCTGCAAATGTGTCAAATTCTGCATCCGGTGTAAACCGTTCAAAAGCTTTCCGAAGGATCTTAAATCTGGAAAAATAAATCTTTTCATAATCGATAAATTCCCCATTATCACCAAAGTCACAGGCATCACATTCTTCTCTGGTAAGAAGCTCCTCGTTGATCAGTGTCTCCAGATCGATAAAATAAGGATTTCCTGCAAAAGTTGAAAAGGACTGATAGGGAGAGTCCCCATATCCCGTAGGTCCCAGTGGAAGGATCTGCCAGTTCTTCTGTCCTCCTGCTTTTAACTGATCCACAAATTCATAGGCTTCCTTGGAAAAGCAGCCAATTCCATAATTGGAAGGAAGACTGGCTACCGGAAGCAGCACACCGCTTTCTCTCATGATCGTTCTCCTTTTTTGTATCTGGCGGACCACAGGCATGTGTGGCCGCCGGGTTTCTGGTAACGGTATCGGTAACGTTTCCGATACCTTCTATGGTTAATCTACCACAGGTAAAAAAAAGATTCAAGGGGGTAATGTTCAACAAATTTTATGCAGGAAATTTAGTGGATATGACTGAATGAAATTTCATCGCCGCCCGTTTCTCCGATTAACGATAGCCAGAAGCCGGAAAAGCTGTGTAAGAGACACTGCCAGAGCCGCCACATAGGTAAGAGCCGCTGCTGTAAGAACTTTCCTGGCTCCCAAAAGTTCCTCTTCTTCTAAGATGTGGGCGCTCTCCAGAGCCCGAAGGGCTCTCCTGCTGGCGTCAAACTCTACCGGAAGCGTGATCAGCTGGAATAAAGTGGACAGCCCAAAGCAGAGCACTCCAAGATAAGCCAGGTTTCCCATTTCTGAACCCTGGCCCGCAAAGAGAAGGCCTATGAGAATCAGAGGAAGAGCCAGGCGGGAGCCGATATTCGTCACTGGTATGATGGCATTCCGGATCTTAATGGGAAGATAGCCGCGGGCATACTGAATGGCGTGGCCCGCCTCATGGGCAGCCACGCCGATAGCTGCAGTGGAGGTCCGGTCACAGACCCCCTCTGAGAGCCCTATTACATTGGTTCTGGGGTCAAAGTGGTCTGTAAGGTTTCCTCCTATTTTTTCTATTTTGACTTGGTACACACCGGCAGCCTCCAGTACTTTTCTGGCCGCCTGGCTTCCTGTAAGTCCGGCCCGGGAAAGTTGGGAAGAATATTTCTGAAATATACTGCTTACTCTGGCACTGGCCCATATGGCAAAGATCACTGCCGGCAGTACCCAGAGAATATAATAATAGTCGAAGAACATAATAAGCTTCCTTTCTGACATGTAGTAGTAATAGTATGTTCCCCGAAAGTCATTATCATTCTGCTGTCGGATCAGAATTTTCTTTTCAGATACACTGCCGCTGCCTTCCAGTTGTCTTCCGGATAAAAAATGAGCTGGCGGTCCTTTTCTATGAGCTGCACTTTTGTATCAGAATACACTCTGTCTATTATATAATCTTTATCATGCCACTGTACAAAGGCTTTTTTAGGGATCTCGCCTCCAAAAATGTGGAAGACAGCAAATGCACCTTCTTCATTTTCCCGAAAGATCCCCTGCCATCCCTGAGGTTTTCTCCAGCTTTTTCCCATCTCTCCAAAATAATGGGTGCAGCCTTTTTTTATGATCGGCGCAATTCTCTGATAAAAGTCCAGCCCTTCGTCAACGGCCGCCCACTGCTCGTCATTTAGTTCCGTAACATCCCCTGATAAGCAGCATCTTCCAAAAAAAGTATTGCACATAGAATAGACTAATCTTTTCCTGCTGTCTTCTTTTCTTACAACAGCCCAGATCTGACTTTGTCTGGGTAAGATCGTCCTGTGCAGATTAGCTGCAATAATTGGAATTTCCAGGCATTCATGGGCATCGGAAAAAGAGGCCATGCTGGATATCCCCATCATTTTCGGTTCCAGTTTGTGTCCTCCTGAAGCACAGTTTTCGATAATGATGCCAGGAATATCTTTTTTAATTTTTTCTATAAAACCATAAGAAGCCTCCATGTTCTGACGCAGCCCTTCACCCAGAGATTCCGCGCCGTCGCATCCGATTCCCAATGTCTCATTATAGTCCATCTTTATATACTGGAATCCATTTTTCTTCAGGGCAGCAATGACCTTCTCCGTGAGATAGTTCTGTACCCATTCCTGTCTCATATCCCAGAATCGTCTGGTTTCCGTAGTCAGAACGTATCCGTCTCTTTTCAGCAGATGTTCCTCTTCTGTATAGGCCCTGGCCATTCTTCCAACATTGTCTATTTCAAACCAAAGACCCGGGATCATGCCTGCTTCCCGGATTTTTTCAGAGATTTTTCCTAATCCTTCCGGAAACAGTTCTGCAGAGGGAACATAATCCCCCATAGAGTCACTCCACGGCACTCCCTCTGTTTTGTACCAGCCGCAGTCGATGACAAAATACTTAAATCCTTTATTTTGTATAACTTTTAATATTTCCTCTATATTTTTCTGCGAAGGATTTCCCCATGTAGTACAATATTCATTGAATATTAAAGGCAGGTCTTTTTCCTGTTCTGGCAGATGGGCCATGGCGTCTTCCTGTCCCGATACCAGTCTCTGGAAAAATTCATCGGTATCCAGATTCCGTGCGGTTGTCAGGATTGCCGCAGGAGTAGAAAAAATTTCTCCTGGTTTTACAGATTTGATCCATTGCCCGAATTCTCTGTCCGCTATGCCGCCGCTTAGAGATACTGCCTCGTCTCTTCTGTAAATTTCCATCTGCCACGAAGCATTATGTGCGATCTGCGCTCCCCAGTAAGCATGATTTTTTCTATCTTCTATAACCGCACATGGGAAAAATTTATTTACTGTCAAAGACCCAACGGCGCCAAATCTTTCACATCTGACTGCGTGTCCCGGCGCCCAGGAGGGCTCCAGCTGCAGCTCTTCCAGGGAAGTGGTTTCAAGCCTTCCTTCCTCGCTCCATACCCCTCTTATCCTGTGCAGATACAGATTTTCTGCGCCGTCATCCGAAAGAAAAGGAGAAATTCCTCCCAAAGAAAAGCTTTCCAGCATTTCAAGCGCAACTGGTTCTTCACTCTCATTGCAGAAATCCACATAAATTTCTAAAGTCTTCCGGCCCTTTTTCCATATCAGATTATGAACGCATTTATATCCTCTGCTGTCTCTGCAGACCGTCTGGATTTTACAGCCATTTATATCTCTATATTCTTTTTGTTCCACAAACTTCATACGGGACACGCTCTCGCTTTGTCTCATACTGATCCCGCCTGAATAGGAACCAGTATAGCGGTCTCCCAAAATTTTCAGCTGGATCAGTCCATCAATATTCTGCCTTTTGCTTTCCCAGGGCGTCGTATCCAGGCCGGCAGGATACAGCATCAGTTCAGGTATCCTGCTTTCTTCATCTAACACATACTCTGCTGTCATATCATCAAGTAAAAATTTATTTATCTGTTTTACAGCCATTTTATCTCTCCTTTATTCTAGTACGCCGGCCCGGCTATATTACACCGTTATCTTCCTGGCCTCATGCTCTGCCGCTACTTCCTCTGGTGTCTTCTCACGCAGTCTTGCAGCTCCATGATAATCTTTCGCAGGGATGAGATTGCCTTTCGCCAGATTTTCTTTCGCCTCTTTGATCGCTTCTGTATATTGAGGTAGCCATTTCTCCTGAGCCACCAGCATCTCATCGATCATCTGCCATATCTCCGGCGGATTGCAGACAGCTCCTGTCAGCGGATCCATCAGCGCAGCCTGCTTCAAAAGCTTCACATCTCCATGGACAGCAGCCTCCACAGCCAGTTTCTGTACCCAGATAGACTGAGAGCACACTGCGGCACAGCCTAAAGGCAGATCCCCTACCTTTGGCACACTGATCCCATTTCCGTCCACATAGCAGGGAACCTCCACTACAGACTCCCAGGGCAGGTTGGTAATGCAGCCCTCGTTCATCATATTAAAATGTCCTCTGTATACTCTTCCCGTTTCCAAAGATTCTATGATATAAGAGCAATGCTCTTTTCCCCGCTCTGATCCGTCCAGTTTCTTAGGCTCTTCCTTCAGTATTTTGGGGTAATCTGTCTCAAACCAGTTTCTTTCCTCTCTGGTAACCCGGAGATATCCTCCTGTCTCTCCATTGATCCAGTTGTCCAGGTTGATCCAGTCTTTAATCTCTCCCGGGCGCTTCCTGTACCAGGCCACATATTCGGAAAGATGTCCGTTGGACTCTGTAGAATAGTAGCCGAAACGTTTCAGCATGTCAATTCTTACCTTTTCTTCCTCACGGAATCTCTCATGTTTCTCAAATTCTTCCAGGAGTTTTGGGATCATATCCTCCCCATGATGTTTCACAGAGATATACCAGGTCTGATGATTGATACCTGCACAGACAATGTCCAGTTCCTCTCTTGGGATTCCCAGGACCTCTGCGATCTGCATTTCTCCGTGGATCTCCCCATGGCAAAGTCCTATGGTTTTTACGCCGCCATATTTATTGCAGGCCCAGGTGGCCATGGCATTTGGATTGGAGTAATTCAGCATAACGGCTCCCGGCTCTGCCGCCTCCCGGATATCCTTACAGAAATTCAGCATTTCTGCGATCACTCTCTGTCCGTACATGATCCCTCCGGTACACAGGGTATCTCCCACGCACTGATCCACTCCGTATTTCAAAGGAATCTCAATGTCTGTCTCAAAAGCCTCCAGCCCTCCGATACGGACACAGTTTACAATGTACCTAGCGCCCCTGAAGGCCTCTCTCCTGTCTGTGGTGGCAAAAATTTTTATCGGAATGCCATTGGCATCCAGGTCTCTCTGGCACAGAGCCCTGGTTTTTTCCAGATTGTCCTCATTGATATCTGTAAAGGCTACTTCAATATTATGAAATTCCGGAACAGACATGATATCCGTAAACAAGGTTCTGGCAAAAACAAGGCTTCCCGCTCCGATAAATGCAACTTTAAAACTCATGATAAAACCTCCCGTTTCTTTTGTTTTGTCCATTATAGCTTCTGTCTGTTTTTTATGTGCAACCTATTGACTGTTTTCTTTCAAAATGCAATATATTGCCGTATTTATTTTTTCTGTGCTATACTGAAGGCAGATTCCGTTCTTCCGCAATTTATCCAAAATGAAGGAAGTTCTTTATAAAAGGAGGTTTGTCACTGTGACCGTCAAAAAAGAATTGTACGGAGAGATCACGGCATTTTACGCCCTCTCTCTGCCGGAATTCCATATGCCTTTCCACTCCCACAGCAGTTTTGAAATTATGTACATAACCGCCGGAAGCTGTACCATCTTCTGCGGCAAAGAAGCCTTTCAGGCAGGCCCCCGCCATTTTGTTTTTATCGGCGCTCAGGTTCCTCACAGACTGGAGATCAGCCTGGAACACCCCTGTTCTATTTTGAACCTGGAGTTTCATCTTTCTCATGAAAAAGGTCCTGTGCATCTCTCCCAGCTTCTTGGCCAGTGCGGGGATTTTCAGGAATTTTGGAAGAAAATACCGTCTTATTTTTTCGGTGGAGATATGCAGAATCTGGGATATTCTCTGAAAGATCTGATCTCCCACCTTCAGAAATCTCCTGAAAGCTCCGACTTTCTCCTCTGTCTTCTCTATTCCAGAGCCATGGCGGAATTATCCTATTCTATAATCCATGGAAAAGAAAACAGAGGGTTCTATTATCTGAAAAAAGCCTGCACTTATATTGATCAGAATATCCATGAGACCATACGGGTGCCCCAGCTGGCTGCCTATACAGGAATCAACAAGTCCTATCTCCAGTCCCTTTTTTCCGAGATCCTGGGGTGCAGTATTATCGAGTATGTAAATAAAAAGCGACTGGAAGAAGCTGCCTTTCTCCTGACCAACAGCTCTATGAGCATTACAGACATTGCCTTTGCCGTGGGATACAACAGCCGCCAGCATTTCGCTCACACCTTTGAAAAATATTATAATACCGGACCTCTGTCTTACCGGCAGCTCCATTCCAGGAAAATGAAGGCAGATACCGGAAAGGAGCAGTACATTCTGGAAGGCCTCAAAACTACCTGTCAGAAATTAATGGATTAATTAAATTCAAAAGTTCACAGAATTTTCACCCTTTCTTTTGATATACGTGTTATAATACTGGCGTAACAAGGAAATGACCTTGACAAACCTATTTGTATGACCCATTGCAAATTTGAAGGCTGTCGGGCAATCAGATTTTTGGAGGAAAAGTCAAATGAATACTTTAAAAGCTGAAAAAAGAGACATGTCCATCAAAGCAAAAAGATTAAGGAGAGAGGGATACGTTACCGGTAATGTATTTGGTAAAGAGATTAAAGGTTCTATCCCTATTAAACTTGAGAAATCCGCAGTAGACCGGCTGCTGAAGACCCACCGGAGAGGAAGTCAGGTAATGCTGGATATAGACGGTGAGTCTATGGATGTACTGCTCAAAGAGATTAACTTTAACCCTCTGAAAGGGCAGGTTGATGAAATTGATTTCCAGGCCCTGGTAAAAGGTGAAAAAGTACAGTCCGTTGCAGAGGTTGTTCTGGAAAATCATGACAAAGTTGCCAGTGGAGTCCTTCAGCTCCTTCTGGAGGAAGTTCCATACAGAGCCCTGCCTGGAGACCTGGTAGAAAAAGTTATCATAGATGTTGGAAATCTGAAGACCGGCGATTCTATTAAAGTCGGCGACTTGGATCTGGCCAAAAATGAAAAAGTTGATCTGCTTATTGATCCTGAAACCATTATCGTCACCGTATCCGAATCCAGAAATGTAGTAGAGGAAGACACCGCCGAAGGGGCAGAAGGCGGAGAGTCCTAAGCTCCTGATCACTGGATATCAAAAGAATTTGGTCTAAGTGTTTGATATAGTCAAAGGAAAGGGATTCTATCCATCATATTTTTATTCCTTGGGAATAAGGCAACGATGAATAGAATCCCTTTTTATATTACAAAGAAAACTGCCTTCAGACCGCCATTCATCTTTCCCCTTTCCAGGCTTTGATCTCCTCCAGGCGCTCCTTTACTTTCTTCTCTTCCCCCTGAGCCGTAGGCTGGTAATAAACCCTGTCTTTCAGGCTTTCCGGCATGCACTGCATATGAGTCAGCTTTTCTTCTGTATTGTGGGCGTATTCATATCCCTTTCCATAATTCAGCTCTTTCATCAGTCTGGTAGGCGCATTTCTGAGGATCAGAGGCACCGGCTCCGCCTTCTTATTTTTTACATCTGCTTTACCGGCTTCACAGGCTTTATACAGCGCATTAGATTTCGGCGCCATAGACAGATACACCACTGCATGGGTCAGGTGCACGTCACACTCCGGCATTCCCAGAAAATGACAGGCCTGATAAACAGACACTGCCAGAGGCAGGGCGTGGCTGTCTGCCATCCCAATGTCTTCGCTGGCAAAGCGGATCAGCCGTCTGGCGATATACAGCGGGTTCTCCCCGCCTTCCAGCATCCGGCACATCCAGTAAACCGCCGCATCCGGGTCGCTGTTTCTCATTGATTTATGAAGAGCGGAAATCATATTATAATGTTCTTCCCCAGTCTTATCATAAAGAAGGGACCGGCGGCTGACGCACTGTTCCAGGCCTTCATCTGTAACCCGGATTCCTTCAGGACTGAGCTCACCGTTTAACACTGCCATTTCTAATGTATTCAAAGCCGTCCTGGCATCTCCGTTGGCAAATTCCGCTATAGCCCTAAGCTGGTCTTCGCTGATCTGTACATTCTGATTTCCAAATCCTTTATGGCTCTCCAGGGCATGGTTTAAAAGTTTCAGCAGGTCCTTTACCTCCAGGGCCTTCAGCACAAAAACCTTGCACCTGGAAAGAAGCGCAGAATTCACCTCAAAAGAAGGATTCTCTGTGGTAGCTCCGATGAGGATAATGCTTCCTTTTTCCACAAACGGGAGAAAAGCATCCTGCTGGGCTTTATTAAAACGATGGATCTCATCTACAAAAAGCACCGTCCGCTGCCCCATCCTTCTGGCAAGCTCCGCCTGGTTCATAACCTCCCGGATCTCCTTAATGCCGCTGGTCACTGCACTGAAATTAATAAACTGGGCCCTGGTCCTTCCCGCAATAATGCTGGCCAGAGTAGTTTTTCCCACCCCCGGAGGCCCCCAGAAGATCATGGAAGAAATCTGGTCCTTTTCAATCAGCTGCCGGAGGATCTTCCCTTTTCCCAGCAGGTGCTCCTGCCCTGCAAAGTCTTCCAGGGAATCCGGGCGCAGTCTGGTGGCAAGGGGTGCAGATTGTCCTCTGTCGTCAAATAATGACATCTGTTCCATTTCATACACCTCGCTTTTCCCCTCTCCAGGCAAAAACTTTTCTTTCCTGGCAGCAGGGGATTCCTGTCTTTTATTATAGCACAATCCCTGCTTTTTCTGTGGCATATGCCGGATTCTTTGGCCGCCTCCTCCTGTTTTTTATTAAAAAACCTTATTGAACCGCTAAAATGAAAGACTTATAATGGGGAATGGCAGCGTCGGTGTACACCGGCGTTAAAAAGATAGGAGGAAGATACTCATGGATGTACAAAAGACGCAGAATTCTCCTGCTGTAAAAAATAGTTTTCTGGAATGTGAACGGGGCATTGTTTTTATTTTGATGATGCTGGCCGCCGGATATTTCGGGGCCTTTACCTATTCCATACGAGGGGGGGTATTCTGTAATGCACAGACAGGAAACTTTGTCCTTCTGGCCATGGCTCTGGGAAACGGTCAGTGGTTCCACGCTCTGTACTTTTTCATTCCCATTACCGCCTACTGTGTGGGGACCATGCTCTCAGAAGTCCTTCCCGGCTATGTAAAAAAAAGCCGCCTGATACGGTGGGATACTTTACTGATCCTTATTGAAATCATTGTTGTGATCTTTCTTGGCTTTCTGCCGGAAAGTGCTCCGGTGCAGATCACCCAGGTACTGATCAATTTCATCTGCTCTATGCAGTATAATACCTTCCGCCAGGCGGAAGGTATCCCTATGGCCACCACCTTCTGTACCAATCACATCCGGCAGGTGGGCATCGCTATTACAAAATCTATACGCCATCCCCAGGAACGGTCTTCTCATCTGAAAAGGCTGCGGACTCATACTGTCATGCTGCTCTCCTTTGTCCTGGGAGGCGTGGTTTCTACTTTTCTCTGCCGTTTTTTCCTGGGAAAAGCCATTTGGTTCTCTCTCATACCTTTAGGCTTTGTCCTGGCAGATCTTCTCTATGCAGATCTTGTAAAAGAAAAAGGACGGCTGGACCAGATTCCAAGGGGACACTAAAACTTCTGTGTCCCCTTTTCTATTCTTTTGAACAGTCTTTTCAGCACCAGCACAGCAGCGATAGCCAGGATCACCTCTGCCGTAAACTGGGCATAGGCCAGACCGTACAGCGGCATCAGCCAGTTCAGAATGAAGAGAGCCGGAATTTCCAGTGCAACCTTTCTGAGGATCGCAAAAAGAAGAGCTTCCTTTCCCATTCCCACAGCCTGGAATACACCCACTGCCATAAAGTCTACTGCCAGGAAAGGCAGTCCCAGGCAAAAGCCTCTCAGGAATCTGCTTCCATAGGCGATCACACTGGCATCTCCAATAAACATTCCCACAACATTCTCAGATCCGATAAAGAACAGTGCAGCAACTATCACCAGGAAGATAAGCGCTGTCTTCATGGCAAATTTTATCGTATCTTTCATACGTTTGCTGTTTCCGCTGGCATAGTTATAGCTGACCAGAGGCATGATCCCCTGGGAGAGGCCCATGGCAATGTTCATAGGAACCGTATTTACCTTCTGGCTGATCCCCATAGCGGCAATAGCATCTGCTCCATATGATGCAGTAAAATTATTCAGGATGGTCATTCCCGTAACGTTCAGAAGATTCTGTATGGAAGCAGGAATTCCCACAATAAATACATTAGATACCACATTTCTTTCCAAAGTGAACTTTTTCGGAGAAAGGCTGATGAAGGTTTCCTTCTTCTTATTCTTAACTGCCAGAACAACAAAAAAATAAACGCAGGCGGCGCAGTTGGAAATAAAAGTTGCACAGCCGGCTCCTTCTGCCCCCATATTCAATCCCCAGGGAAGGATGAACACCGGGTCCAGAAGAATGTTCAAAAAACAGCCGCTCATAGTGCCCACACTGGCATGCATAGCCGCTCCTTCTGAGCGGACCAGATAAGCCATTACCACATTCAGGATTGCAGGCGCCGCTCCCAGGCTTACTGTCCAGTTGATATATCCATTGGTAGCGTTTATAGTCGTGGCGTCCGCTCCCAGCATCTGCAGCAGAGGGTTTCTAAAAACCGTACAGAGTATAGAAAACAGGACTCCAAAAAACAATGCTCCGTAAAAGCCGAAGGCTGATGCTTTCCCTACCGTTTTATAATCCTTTTTCCCAAGAGCCCGGCTCATCAGGCTGGAGCTGCCCACGCCAAAAAGGTTATTGACCGCATTAAATGCCAGAAGCAGCGGCCCTGCCAGGGCCACTGCTGCATTTTCAACCGGATCGTTTAATATTCCCACAAAAAAGGTATCCGCCAGATTGTATAGAACCATGACAAGAGAACTCAGTATCGTAGGCACCGCCAGGGCGGCCACCGCCTTTTTTATAGGATAATCTTCAAACAGTTTCTCTTTTTGTGTCTTTTCCATATTTTTCCTTCTTTCTTATCTGAAACGGCTGTACCAGTATTCCCACCAGTTAGCATAGCCTCTGCTGCTGCCGCTGCTGTTTCCACTGTTATTTCCACTGCCGCCAAACCAGGAATATCTATGTTCCGTACAGGTCTCCTGAGGCATATTATCCTGGTCAAAATATTCATATACACGAGAGCATCCTCTTCCTGCCAGAAGGCCGGATTGTGCGCAGACCCTGATCCGTTCCACCGTAGAAGGCTGTTCAAACTCCGTGTCTTCAAGGTCTTCATGTATCCGATTCATCACATTTCTCCAGAGAGTCCGGTGAAATGTCCGATGGGACTGGGGCAGATCCTGGGACTCATCATATCCTGCCCAGATGGCCGCTGTATAATAGGGGGTATATCCTGCAAAAGTCAGATCCCGGTAGTCGTTGGCAGTTCCCGTTTTTCCCGCCACATGCATATCTTCCAGCTGAAAACCTGTGCCGGTGCCTTCAGAAACCACGTCTTCCATAGCGCTGGTCAGAAGGAACGCTGTGCTTTCTTTAAACACTCTCTGTCCCTGGGGCTGATTGCTCAGGAGCACATTTCCGTCCTGATCTGTCACCCGTGTATAGAAAACCGGCTCCATATAGGTCCCCCCATTTGCTATAGCGGCATAGGCAGCAGTCAGCTCCAGATTGCTCACTCCATTTGTAATTCCCCCCAGAGCCAATGGCTGTATCACATCATTTTCTTCATCCAGGGTGGAAAAACCAAGCTTCTGAAGGTATTCAAATCCTGTCTCTGGAGTAATATCTGTAAGGACTTTCACTGCCGGTACATTATAGGAACTGCGGATAGCCCGGCGGACAGACACAGATCCATGATACTTGTTGTCTGCATTACGAAGAGGAGTGCCATCCTCATAGTAATATTCTTCATCATCAATGTGGGTGGCCAGTGTGATCTCTCCCTCCTCCAGGGCCGGTCCATAAGCCGCCAGTATCTTAAATGTAGAACCTGGATTACGGTAGGTGTCTGAGGACCGGTTCAGCGTCAGACTGGCCTTTTTCTCTCCCCGGCCTCCTACGATCCCCCTCACATATCCGGTGCTTTGCTCCATAACCGTCATAGCTGCCTGGGGCTGAGGAACAAATTCTGTTCTTTCTGCGACGATCTCATCTCCTGGTTCCAGAACGGCTTCCTTATACCGGTCAACATATCCCTGAGCCTCTTCCTGTGTCTCAAACAGAGAAGGTATCTCTTCACCGGAGTTTCGGAAATAAGACCCCAGCATCTCCTTACTGTAGTTTTCTCTGCTGCCGTCTGCATGCTCCACTGTCAGAGCCCAGTCCAGGGTAAATCGTACATAGTCCGGATAATTATCTTCATCTTCAAACTCTTCTTCCATGATTTCCTGGATCTGTGTGTCCTGGGTGCTGTATATCCGAAGACCTCCGCTGTATACGGCATTGGCCGCCTGTGTCTCTGTATATCCCTTTTCCTCTATCAAGTCTTCCTGTACCTGACTGATCAATTCGTCTATAAAATAAGAATAAGTGCTGGTCTGACTCTGCGCGTTTCCATTGGCGCTGATCCTGGAATAAACATCATCATTTAAGGCCTGTTCCAGTTCTTCCTGATCAATCCATCCCTGCTCCCTCATATAGTGCAGCACTGTCTCTTGTCGCTTAGCGTTTTCCTCAGGATTCTGCCTTGGATTCCATCTGGTCGGGTTCTGAGGGATGGCCGCTAAAACTGCGCACTCTGAAAGGGTCAGATCCTGACTGTCCTTTCCAAAATAGGTCTGAGCCGCCGTCTGTATCCCATAGGCTCCTGATCCAAAGTTGACCGTATTCAGATATTCCTCCAGGATAACGCTCTTGGCATCCAGACCCTGATCTGTAAGATACTGCTCCAATTCTACGGCCAGATGCTGCTCCTGGATCTTACGGCAGACCGACTGCATGAAATTCTCATCTGTCCAGTCCGTAAATACGTTGTTTTTAATAAGCTGCTGGGTAATGGTACTGGCCCCTTCCGTCTGCTGAAATCCAGAAGTCACAGTTACTGCTGCCGCTCTCAATATTCCCTGAAGGTCAATTCCATTATGCTCATAAAATCTGGAATCCTCGATGGCCACAATGGCATGCTGCATATCCTCAGGTATATCCTCAATAGAGACATGGATACGGTTGCTCTGCGCCTCATTGATCTGCTGTATCTGATCTCCCTCTGTATCATAGACAAAGGTGGCATATTCTGTAGGTCCGATATTTATCTCTGAAACATCCGGGGCCTCCGCCACGATTCTCCAATAAACGCCTGCCGCCAGGCACAGGCTGAGGCAGCCGGCTGCCAAAAAACTGATAAAAGCGGCCTTTGCAGCAAAAACTATTTTTTTTCTTTTTCTCAGAGCAGGATCTTTCGGAAATTTATCCAGCTTCTGGAGGATATTTTTCTCCCCATAGTGCTTTTTTAAATCCATTTGTATCTCCCCTTATTCTCCAAATGAATCCAATAGTAACTAAAAAAGTATAGCATATTATTGTGATGTTTTTGTGAATATAGCGTTATTATATAAGATGGGCTTTTGAAAAACAATGGGAACTAATAGAAAAGAATAAAGAATTGACAAATATCTCCTGCCGTTTAGAATGGATTTATAAAGACATTGTATAAAAAAGGAGGCTTTGAATCTTATGTCAACTATAAAACTAGATCCCCGCAGACTCTCATTTATCAGAACAATGGACAGCCGGCTGGTATCCTACAATATTGAAATGACTGAAGTCACAGGAGGTACCTTCTGGAGGCCCTACACCCCCGGTCAGATTGCGGGTAAAGAGGACTATCCTCAGGTGGAGGATCTCTCACAGCTCTGGAAACTCATGGAAGTATTTCCTCCTGCTGATCTCTATGAGGAACGTGCCAGAGAGCTGGCAAAGGCTCTGGGACCTGCCTATATCCGGGTCAGCGGCTCCTGGGCCACAAATACCTATTATGATTTTGACGGACATACAGGCGGCCAGCCCCCGAAAGGCTTCCAAAGTGTTCTTACCAGGGAACAGTGGAACAGCCTTCTGGATTTTGTAAAATATGTGGACGCAAAACTGCTGGTCTCTATGGCAAATTGTGACGGAGTGCGAAATCCCGATGGAACCTGGAATCCGGAGCAGGCAAAGCTTCTCTTTGACTACAGCCGTGATTATGGCGTTCCCATTGCAGCCGCAGAGTTTATGAACGAGCCCAACACCACCATTCTGGGAGGAACTCCCTCCAACTACACAGCAGAAGATTTCAGCCGTGACCAGGATGCTTTCTTCCGCTTTATCCATGAGAACTATCCTGAAGTCCTCACTGTAGGCCCCTGCGGCAGCGGAGAAAAATTCAGTCCCCATGTAGGCTACCATAATCTGGAAGTCATTCCCTCCGACACTCTGCTTCAAAGCTGCAAAGAAAAGGCAGATGTGTTCAGCTACCATATGTACAACTGTTTTTCTGAAAGAGGGGCGTTTCTGGGCAGACACTGGACAGCAGATCAGACTGCCTCCGAAGATTATCTGGGAATCCCTTATGAAGCCGCTCTTTTCTATAAAAAACTCCGAGACAAATACTGTCCCGGCGCCCAGATGTGGGTGACAGAATCCGGAGATGCCGGCTGCGGCGGGAACACCTGGGCCTCTACCTTTCTGGATGTTCTCCGCTCTGCCGATGAACTGGGCCGTTTCTGCACAGTTACAGACGGTGTGATCTTCCACAATACCTTTATGTCTTCCGACTATGGGTATCTGGACCATAAGACCCATCTTCCCCGGCCCAATTACTGGCTGGCCCTTCTGTGGAACCGCCTGATGGGAGTCAGGGTTTATGATTCCGGGGAAGAAATCCGGGAAGGCCTCCACTGTTACGTACACTCCAGAAAAGACGGAAAAAAAGGCTATACCTACATGATCATCAACAATTCTCCCATTCAGAAAGCCTTTATAGAGCTTCCCGGTCCGGGAATCCGCTATACACTTTCCAGCAGAACTCTCCGTTCCGGCGAGACCTTGTTGAACGGACGTCCATTGACAGTCTTGGAAACCGCAAAACTCCCGGCTCTTGAAGGAGAGTCTGTAAAAGCCGGAGAACTGGAGCTTTCTCCAATGACGGTCACCTTCCTCACAGTAGAAATCTGACAGCACTGCAGCCGGGAGAAGAATTTCTTCTTTCCCGGCTGCACTCAACAGAAGGTCCCGTAATTTTTATGCAATATAGATGTTTTCTTGGTGAATTCACCTCAAATTTCTCTGTTTTTCAAAATTCCCATATTCTAACAGATCCTGCCTTCAAATGTCTGCTTCTGGTCGTATACTGATCTCCCCTGCTGTCAGTTTTTCTCTGGTGCCATTGTCATATTCCACCAGAAGCCGGCAGTCTTCATCTATATCCAGGGCTCTGGCCTCCCGGGCTCCCGTGGATGTCAGAACCTGGATCTTTTTTCCTAATACCAGGCTCCGCTTCCTGTACTGTCTGGCATATCCGGTATTTTCCTTTCCTATATAAAATCTCATAAAACAGTTTAAGAACTCTCCGGCCAGCCGGTTTTTCCCGTCGCTTTTCCTATCCATGAAAACAGTTCCCGCCGTACGGGCCAGTTCCTCCGGGAATCCCTCCCTCGGCGGATAAACGTTCATTCCGATTCCAAGTATCACATACTCCAGGCTTCCCTTTTCCAGACTGACAGCCCCTTCTGTAAGGATGCCGCTGACCTTTTTATCCTCTATATAAATATCATTGACCCATTTGATCCTGGGAGCCCTGTCTGAAACTTTTTCAATGGCCTGGCAGGCGGCCACCGCAGCCATAGTGGTAAATTTCACCGCCTGACCCGGAGAACAGTTCTCCGGTCTTAACAGAATGCTCATATAGATTCCCGTATCTTCCGGAGAATAAAAGCTGCGCCCAGTCCTTCCCTTTCCATTAGTCTGGGAGCCTGCGATCACCGTATAGCCCTGAGGCAGATTTTTTAGGGCTTTTTCCCGAAGACAGTCATTAGTGGATCTCACCTGATGCAGCACATGAAGATCTATAAAAGAACAGACCGGTTCCAGATATTTCTCAATCCCCTGGACTGAAAGAATATCTGTAGCAGCGGAAAGGCAGTAGCCCTTATTTGGAACTGCATCAATCTCATATCCCTCTTTACGCAGGCTGTTCACAGCCTTCCACACCGCTGTCCTAGAAACGGATAGCCTTTCTGCAAGCTCTTCTCCCGAAAAATAAGCACCCCTGTTCTCTTCAAAAATAATCAGGAGATTTTCTTTGGTTCCCATATTTTTTACCCCCACAAGTTCACTCCGATCATCACCAGTCCCAAGATTACCAGCACTGCTCCTGTAACACGGTTCAGAGTAATAGGCTTTGCTTTATTGGCAAACCGGGCTGCGATCTCTGCCCAGATCAGGGTAAAAATAATGCAGAGGGCCAGACAGCTTATATCCGGCAGCCCTCCGATGGCAAAATGACTGACAGCTCCGGTAAAGGCTGTAAAAGTCATAATAAGAACGCTGGTCCCTACAGCTGTTTTCAGCTCATAGCCCAGAACAGAGGTCAGGATCAGCAGCATCATCATTCCCCCGCCGGCGCCCACAAAGCCGCAGATGAATCCGATCACAATACCGCAGACAACGGACTGAAGCATCCGGACTTTCCTGCTTACTCCGTTCATAAGTTCCTTGGTGGTCATAACAGGTCTGGCAATAAATTTGACGCCCAGAAGAAAGGTCATGATCACAGAAAAGCTTCCCATCGTGCTATCCGGCATAAGACTTGCCAGCCAGCTTCCTGCCATGGTCATTATCAGAACAGCAGCCATCATGATCAGACCGTTTCGGATATCCAGATTTTTATTCTTTCCGTAAGTATAAGCGCTGGCCAGCACATCGCTGGCAAGAGCGATCCCCACCGCCTGGTACGCCGGCATCCCAAGAAATGTGATCAGCATAGGGCTGATTACTGCTGCAGCGCTCATTCCCGCAAATCCCGTTCCAAGACCTGCCCCCATTCCTGCAATGAAACATACAAGTACTTCTAACAACGCTCTCATTCCTTTATCAATAAGTATAGGTAATAGTATACCACAAAGCAGGCAGCCGGGTGAACACTTATATTGAAGTTCCTTAGCGTCGATGTACAAGAAAACTATTCTTTCTCTATATAATCCTCTACATTTTCAAAGGTAACCTTTGAATAGGGAAGATAAATATATTTCTCATTTTCAAATTCTATATCTGACAGTCCGCTGCCGGAAACAAGGGCTTCTGTCAGTTTTGCCATGGCCTCTGCCTGGCCTTCCTTGTCGTTATACACGGTTCCGGCCATCTTTTTTTCTTTAATAGCCTCCAGTCCTTCTTTCGTGCCGTCAATGCCGAAGAATACGGGAAGGGCTGATTCTGTCCGGTTCAGTTTTTTGTAGGCGTCAATAGCCCCCAGAGCCATGGCGTCATTATTGGCCAGTACCAGCTCAATCTGATTCTGATGCTGTCCGATCATCTGGAGCATGCGGTTTTCCGCCTGAGCCTGATTCCAGTTGGCAATGCCATAGCTGAGTTTTTCAAGCTCCACCCCCTTTTCTCTTAAAGTATCCACTGCATTCTCCGTCCGGATAATGGCGTCCTGGTGTCCCGGTTCTCCCTCCAGTACCACATATTGAATCTTCCCATCTTTATTCCTGTCAATCTGAGAATCTGCCTCTATGGCATCTGCTGCCAGTTCTCCCTGCATCACTCCGGACTGTTTTGCGTCTGCCCCTACATAATAGAGCTTGTCCCACTGCATCATGTCTTCCGCCACCGGCTCCCGGTTAAAGAAGATAATGGGTATATCATTTTCTCTGGCAATATCTGTGATCTCCGATGGGTCCGCCCGGTCCACCAGGTTCACACAAAGCACATTGCAGCCTGCATCTACCAGCTCTTTTACCTGATCGTTTTGGATCCGCTGAGAGCCGGCACCGTCTCTCACAGTCACTGTAGCCTCGAAAGAGCCCTTCTCCAGCTGGTTCAGTTTCTCCTCAAAACAGTCCAGCAGCTCACTGATAAATATATCGCTCTGATTATAACAAGCCACGCCTACCTGGGCCCGGGCAATTCCCGTCTGTTCTTCTGCTGTACAGGAAGCCAGCACCTGTATGCTTATACCAAAAACCAGCACTGCGGCTAAAACTTTTCTCTTTTTCATTCTTTATCCCTTCCTACTGGCTCATTGTAAAAAGAATCTCCTGATTCTCCTTTGTAAAAAGAGTATCTCTGCGGATCACTGTATAGTCAGCCTCCCGGTCCTCCATTTTTCTGAAAGAATGTCCCAGCTTTTCAGAAACCTCCTGAAGGCTCTGATACCCTACATTAAACTCATCAGGAACCACAAGACACTGGGCAGCTCCTGTATCCAGATAATATGCCGCTTCAGTAGAGTTCCCAATTCCATACACAATGGCTCCGTGAAGGTCATTGGCCGCCGAGTATTCTCCCGCTGCAGTCAGACTGGTATCATCCAGGGCGATAACAAAATCTACTTTGGGCAAATTCACCAGAGAATCTGTGCTCCCTTCTTCCGAAGTTCCTTCTACAGTCCATCCTACTTTAGTTCCCTGGTCTTTTAATGCTTCTTTAAATCCTGCCGCTCTGTCAAGGGATGCCTGCGCTTCCATCGTTTCCGAAATAATTCCCAGGCTTTTGCCCTTCAGATTGTCCCCGCAGTCCTTCAGAAGTTCCGCTCCCAAAGCTTTGCCCATGGCATAATTATCCGGCTGAGTAACCGGAAAAGAAGAGTTCTGAGCCTCTCTGGAAGCCGTAGACTCCACCAGCATCACTGGCACCTTCTTTTCAATCTTTTTCAGCATCTCCTCTGTATCCTCTCCTGGAACCGGCTGCAATATAATGCCATCAGCGCCATTATCTATTTCCTGCTGGGCCAGTGCCTGCTGCTCTTCCAGTGTCATAGTCCCTTCTGTGCTTACCACAGACATTTCCATCTCCTGGTCTTCTGCCGCCATTCTAAGTCCATACCGAAAAGCTGCCCACTGATTATCATCTGAATTTTCAACGATCACGGAAACCTTATGGAGTTCCTTTCCATTTCTTCCCATAAGCATAACTACCGCCAGGATGATGACCAGTATTCCCAAAACAGATTCTGTGAGGATAAACACTTTTTTACTGTTTTTCATTTTCTTTACCTGCATCTTCTATCTTTTTGATCACATTCTTACCGAAGAGATAACCTTTTTCCAGAATCTTCCGATTTTCCTCCGTATAGGGCACTGCCGGTATGACAATGGATACCACCGTTCCCTCATCAGGCTCGCTTTCCACCTTCAGGCCATACTCCTTTCCGAAAAGAAGCTGAACTCGGTTATTTACGTTCACCAATCCCACTCCGGAACCGTGTTTTGGCACTCTCGTGCTGTCTGTAAGAACAAATCTTACTTCTTCCTCTGACATCCCGATGCCATTATCTGTTACAGCCAGAATCACAGTCCCTTCTTCTCTTCGTCCCGTGATCCTGATCTCTCCACCCTCATCCATAGCGCTTACCCCATAGCTGATAGCATTTTCCAATATAGGCTGAAGGACCAGCTTCACTGTACAGTAAGAATAGATTTCCTCATCCACGTCAAAAACAACTGCAAAAGAATTCTTATACCTCACCTTTTGTATGTTCATATAGCTCTGAGCATGCTGAAGTTCATCTTTAATGGTGATCACCGTCCTGCCCTTGGACAGGCTGATCCGGAAAAGCTTTGCAAGCTGGGAGATCATAAAGGCCGCCTCATCATTCCTTTCTCCCTCTACCATCCAGGTGATGGACTCCAGGGTATTATACAGGAAGTGAGGATTGATCTGACTCTGAAGGGCATCCAGTTCACTTTTCCTTCTCTCATTCTGCTCCAGGACAATCTTCTTCATCAGGTCATCAATCTGTTCATAAGAGCTTTGGATGGAGTAGCCCAGGTGGCGGATTTCCTGAGAGCCTCCGATATAGATTTTGGGTTTTTCTCCGGCTTCATAATCCTTCACCGAGTCATTCAGTTTCAGGATAGGACTGGATATCCAGACGGATACCAGCCTGTTTACAAAGGCAAGCATCATGGCCATGAGCAGGATCAGCATCATGATAAAATACCGGATATTTACCATGCCGTGAGTGAAAGTAGAATAGGGGATCACTCCTACCAGTTTCCAGCCTGTATAGCTTATGCTGTTTACCAGTACCTTCCTGTGCTCTCCGTTAAAGACTTCGTCATAGACCCCTTCCTTGTACCCGGCGGCAGTCTGATTATTTTCATCAAAAATGCCGTCACTGATCTGTATCTGCCTGGGATGATAGATGATTTCCCCGTTGCTGTCGCAGAGGTAAAAATATTGTCCGCTGTTCTCTGTATTTATCTGGTCCATCATACGGGAAATACTGGAATAATCCATATCTACCAGAAGAACTCCCGCTCTGGAGTCTCCTCCATCGGTAATCTCTACCATTCGGCTAAGAGAGATCACCCAGTAATACCCCTTGGTGCCATCATCAAAAAGATTCTGGATATGAGGGGTGGAAAAATGCATATTTTCCACCTCCTCCATTGCCTGCTGATACCAGCTCTGACGGGTCACATTAGGGTCTTCTTTTTGAGAAGCCACAGGCTCTGCTGCCATTAAGCTGCCATAATCGTTATATATGGCAATGCTCCTCAGATTATCCCGGTTAGCCTCGTAAAGCAGGTTCATTCCCTCCTGGATCTCGTTCTGCTCAGCGGAAAAATCACTTTCCTTCACCACGTTATAGTAAACTGCGTCTGAAATCTGCCGCATGCTTACCAGATAGTCCTCCAGGTTCTCTCCCGTCTGCTCCATCAGCTTCCTGGTAGTTTCCACAATCTCATCTCTGGATACATTGGAAAACCGGATGTACAGCACCACTCCCAGGGTCAGCATGACCGCCACAGAAAGCACAGAAAAGGAAATCATAAGGATAGACTGTATCCCTCTGGGCTTTAGCTTATTCAAATATTCAAAAAATCTATTCTTTACTTTCTCCATATTCCGTCCTGTATTTTGAGGGGGATACCCCAAACTTTCTCTTAAAAACATAGCTGAAGTAATTAGGATCCGTATACCCTACACTTTTCCCTATGATATAACTTTTTTCATCGGTTCCAATAAGCAGGCGGGCAGCCTGCTCCATGCGGTAATCTGTAAGGTAGCCGGTAAAGGACTTTCCTGTCTCCTTCTTAAATATGGTAGAAAAATAAGAATTGGATACTCCCAGGACCTGGCAGATGCTGTCCAGGGAAAGTCCCTCTTCCCCATAATGATTTTTCACATACTCCTCTGCCTTTGAAACAAAGGACTGGGTAGACCGGCTCCTGGCGGTAATCAGGTTTTCTCTGAAATAGAGGCTGATGTTTGTCAGCCACCTCCGCAGTTCCTCAGGCTCCATATCCAGAAGGCGGGTATAGATTTCTCTTGTATCCTTTGAAAAAAGCTCCTCACCGATATGGTTATTTCCAGCAAATCTGTACAAAGCGCCTACCAGTTCCATAACCTCAATATTATGCTGCTGCAGAGACTTTTCAGGAAAGGACATCCGGGACAGATACTTATCCGCTTCAGCCCGTACCTCTTCTTCCGTCCCCAGCCGGATCATTTTAAAGAGATTTGACAGCTCTCCTTCATTATCCCGCTCCGGCTGCCTCAGTTCCTGAGGCGCTATCTCCCGTATATTAATGGCTCTGGAGGCTCCGTAGATCGCCCGGTAGGAGACCGCTTCTCTTGCTCCCCTGTAGGACTGAGCCAGTTCCAGGATGTCTGCACAGACCTGTCCTATACCTATGGTGACTACAGCGCCGATGATCCTGTTGGCATACCGGCAGAACCGGTCACATTCATCTGTCAGTTCAGAAATCTCATTTTCATTCTCAAGCTGACAGAGCATAACCGTATTACCCAAATAGGAAAAACTTTTTGTCCGCCACCTTTCTCCCAGTTTCTCCTGGGCCTGTTTCTGTACAGAAGTGGCCAGAAGCCTGGGGTGCATATTTTCAGGAACCTGAGTAGAAGATGTATGAACCACAAGGCAGCAGTGCCAGGGGCCTTCAAATGAAATCCTGTAATCGGAAAGGTATTTTCCTGCCTCCTTCCTGCTGAGTCTTCCTTCAATCAAAGCAGAATAAAAGTCTGCCTGGAGAAGGGGAAGAGACTCCATATAATGTTTCTCCAAAGTAGCCACGTTCCGTTTCTCACTGATTTCCTGGTCCAGCTTTATCTTCAGCTGAGTAAACACATTGGTCAGTTCAATGGAGTTTACCGGTTTCAGAATATATTCCTCTATCTCCAGATGTACTGCTTCTTTTGCATACTCAAATTCATCATAGCCGGTAAAAAGCAGGATCTTTGTAGCCGGAAAGTCCGTCTTGATCCGATTGGACAGTTCCATGCCGTCCATATAGGGCATCTTGATATCCGTCATTACCACATCCGGCTGAAATTCTTCCACCATTTCCAATGCCTTTACTCCATTGTTGGCATAACCGATCACCGAAAATCCCAGACCTTCCCAGTTAATTTTTTTCATAATGACCTGTATTACTTCTTCCTCATCGTCTACCAGAAGAACTGTATATCTATCCATAGTTATTTCTCCAAATCCATATATTTCCAAGTCGTTTCTGTATTATAGCAAAAATCCAGAAAAATGTCAGTATTACCAGGGCTTTTACCCATCTTTTTTACCATACAAAGAAGCCGGCGCACAGCCCTTTTTGGGGTTCCATGCACCAGCCTCTATAAGCAGGAATATAATTATTTTTTCTGAACGTATTTCAGACAGTCAAGGGTTACTGCTACAAGAATGATAATACCTGAGAATACGAACTGAAGGTTTGTATCAATACCCAGGATTGTCAGGGAATAGGTCAGGGCGGTGAAAATAAGTACGCCGACTACCACACCTGAAATCTTACCGATACCACCGGTAAAGGATACGCCGCCTACTACGCAGGCTGCAATGGCGTCTGTTTCCCAGCCCTGTCCATATGCTGCGGAACCGGAACCTACCATACGGATACATTCCAGCCAGGAGCCGAATCCGTAAAGAATACCTGCCAGAATGAATGCGCCTACAGTTACTGCAAATACAGAAATACCGGAAACAGAAGCTGCTTCTGGATTTCCGCCTACTGCATACAGGTTTTTACCGAAAGTAGTTTTATTCCAGATAAACCATACAATAGCGATAGCTGCTACTGCCCAAAGAATGATTGTTGGGAATCCATTAATCTTAGGGATTACCATATTTGGGATAGTTGGTTCAATAGCACCAAAGGATACACCTTTTGTGGCGTATGTAACAATACCGAAGATCATCAGCATGTTTGCCATGGTTGAGATAAACGGGTGCATCTTGAATTTTGCAGTGAAGAAACCTGCAATAGTCGTAAATATCGTACACAGAAGAATACACATGATCAGAGCAAAAATCATTCTTACTACGATCGGCAGTCCTGTAAAATCAAAAATGTGTCCGAATACACCGCCGGTATTGATTCCCTGGTGCATGATAATAGTTGCCGTGGTCATGCCCATACCGACCATACGTCCGATTGACAGGTCTGTACCTGCAAGGAGGATCAGTCCTGCAACACCCAGAGCCAGGAACATTCTCGGAGATGCCTGCTGGAGGATGTTCAGTACATTGTTGTAAGTCAGCAGCGGTGAGCCTTTTACCATAGGAGTGATGATACACAGCATGATAAACACCAGGATAATGGCGATATACAGACCGTTTCTCAGGAGGAACTGCCTGCGGTTAAAGGTGTATTTATAGTTCTCCCACTTCTGAGCTCTTGCCTCTATAAATGTAAACTTTGACATACGGAGCATATCGATCAGGTGATACTTATGGGTATAGGCGGCATGTCTTCTGTCCTTAATCGCCTGGTAATCCTTTTCCAGCTCCATCTTCGCATCGAACCGGCGGTTTTTGTATACATAGTTCTCGTCCTTAATCTCCTGATGAGCAGAAAGTTTTGAGACGATTTCCTGGTGTTCTTTCGCCAGATCTGCGATCTTCTTATCATATTTTTCTTTTGCTTTTACTTTTTCCTGTGCACAGCTTTCTTTTACCGGCTGATAATATTCTTTATCAAAATGTTCTTTCAGATAGCTTACGCCCTGGTCGATCAGTTTTGAAACCTCGTCTTTATTCTTAGCTTCTACAGCTTTTGCCTTTTCCAGCTGCCTGCGAAGTTCTCCCAGACGGTCCTCCCTTTCTCCTTTTGTAAGGCTGCGGTCTCTCTTCACCCCGTCTATGGTATTCTGGATAGCTACTACCTGATCGGTTCCATCTTTTCTCAGGCCGTCGATCTGCGCCTGGATCTTACCAATATAATCATCAATGGGCTGACGCAGCTTCATTTCCTGTTCAGCCGTCAGAATCCTGTCATTAGCCATATCTTTCAATCTCCCTCATATTTCATGCATAGGTATTTTGGTACCTGATATTACAGGTATTTTGCGCTGAGCCTTAAAAGCTCTTCCTGATTTGTCTCCTTGGTATTTACAATACCGGAAAGATGTCCGTTTGACATAACGCCGATACGGTTGGTAATGCCCAGGATTTCCGGCATCTCTGAGGAAACCACGATAATGGTCTTTCCCGCTTTTGCCATCTTAATGATCAGCTCATAAATCTCGTATTTAGCGCCTACGTCAATACCTCTGGTAGGCTCGTCCATCATAAATACCTGAGGCTGGCGCTCCAGCCATTTTCCGAATATAACCTTCTGCTGGTTACCTCCGGAAAGACTGGTGATCATGTCTTCCGGTCCCATACATTTGGTGTGCATGACTTTGATCTCATTGGCAGTAGCCTTTACCATTTTGGAATCAGAAAGGGCAATGCCCGATTTATAGTGGTTCAGGTTTGCAATGGTGGTGTTGAAGGTAAGATCCCCTTTCAGGAAAAGTCCGTTGGCCTTACGCTCCTCTGTGATCATGGCAAATCCATGGTCCATTGCTTCCTTGGCACTGCCGAAATTCATCAGCTTATTGTTAAAGTATACCCGGCCTGCTGCCCTTGTCCGGACACCGAAGATGGTCTCCAAAAGCTCAGTACGTCCGGCTCCCACCAGACCATAAAGTCCGAAAATTTCACCTTCCCGCACATCAAAGGTAATATCCTGGAGATGAGGTTCGAACTTTGTAGACAAATGCTGGACAGAAAGGATCACGTCCTTAGGCTGATTGTCCACTGGCGGGAACCTGTTTTCCAGAGAGCGGCCAACCATGGCAGCGATCAGTTCGTTCATGTTGGTGTCTTCTGCTCTCTTGGTCATAACCAGATTACCGTCACGGAGTACGGAAATATCGTCACATATCTCGAAAATCTCGTCCATTTTGTGAGAGATATAAATAAGAGCGATCCCCTGTTCTTTCAGCATCCGCATCATTTCAAAAAGCTTATCCACTTCCTGTACAGTAAGGGAAGAGGTTGGCTCATCCAGAACAATAACCTTGGAGTTATAGGAGATCGCCTTGGCAATCTCACACATCTGCCTCTGAGATACGGACATATTCCGCATTGGCTGAGTAAGGTTTACTGTCATACCCAGTTTTCTGAAAAGCTCAGAAGCTTCTTTTTTCATTCTGCCCTCGTCCACGATTCCCAGAGAATTCACCGGGTAGCGGCCCAGAAACAGATTATCTACTACATTTCTTTCCAGACACTGGTTCAGCTCCTGATGAACCATGGCAATTCCGTTCTCAAGAGCGTCTTTTGGTCCGGAAAAACTTACTTCCTTACCGTCGAGGTAAATATTACCTTCGTCCTTCTGATAAGTACCGAAAAGGCACTTCATCATAGTGGACTTACCGGCGCCGTTCTCACCCATAAGGCCCATAACCGTTCCCCGGCGCACATTCAGATTGATGTGGTCCAGAACCCGGTTCCGGCCAAAGGATTTGCTCATCCCCCGTATCGATAAGACAATATCATCTTTCTTATCTGCCATTCTTTTTACTCCTGTACTATATATTTTTCGATGAAAATCCCATCTGCTTTGAAGCCGGACTTTCACTGTAAAAAGAAGCGGAGCTGCCGCAGCCGTATTCTGCGGCAGCTCCAGCCTGTTACCCTATATCATCACTGACTCAGTAAAGCTGTATAGGAAGCTGCGTTATCTGTCTTAACCATGTTGATAGCAAATGCATCATACTGGCCTGGATTTCCCAGACGGTTTGTGATATTGGATTCTGTCTGTCCGTCACCGCCGATATAGTCAATGTCCAGATTCATCAGATCATCATAGTTCTGAAGCAGAGGCTGATAAGTGGAGCTCAGGAAGTTATCAGATGCGTTGTAGATGTCCAGCCATACCTTCTTAGTTGGATGTGAGCTTTCATCTAACTGATTGGATACAGGCTCATAAACCTTTGTAGAGTCTGTAAAGTCCTGATAGTTTTCAGCTGTAACTGCAACGTTTAATGCATAGTAGGAACGTTCTTCTTCGTTATATACATATACATCGTCAGAAAGAACATTTCCAGCCTCGTCTGCTGTTCCGATACCTGTGTCTACATCTACGCCGTCAAGAGCGTTTCTCAGAACACGAAGTGTCAGATAAGCCTGTACATCTGCATGCTGGCTGATCGTTCCGCCATAGCCTTCAGCGATGGCTGCCACTGCATCGTTGTTTGCATCATATCCGAAAGTAGGTACATCATTGTCTTTTGACCAGGCATTGAACATGGACATTCCCATACCATCATTGTTAGATACTACTACGTCAATCTGATCACCGAAAGAAGAGGACCAGGTTCCGATAGCATTACCTGCTGTAGCAGCATCCCATGTAGCTCCTGCAGAGTTCTTCATTTCCTGAGAAGCCAGCTCACGGACTGTATAAGTTTTTCCGTTGATCTCAAGACTTCCGTCCTGTACGGCAGTTGCAGATCCGTCTGTGTTTGTTCCGATAGGCTCACTGTCGATGCTTCCGTCTTTTTCAACTCCTGTTCCAAGAGCTTTACGAACACCTCTTGTACGGGCGATTGAGTCGTTATGTCCGATATCACCGATAGCCAGAACGTATCCGATCACACCGTCACCATTGCGGTCAATGGTATCGATATTTGCTTCAATGTAATCTTTAACCATGGTTCCCTGAAGTTCAGCACCCTGGTTCGCATCAAACCCTACATAATATGTATCCTCATTGAAGCTCAGCGCAGCCATGTCCAGTTCTCCTGTGGAGCTGTTAGATGGCTGGCGGTTAAACCACACCAGTGGTTTGTCTTTGTTTGCTACAGTTCCGGAGTCTGAGGAACCGGAGCTGCTGGATTCTGCAGATGTGTCTGTTCCCCCTGATGAGGATCCTCCCTCAGAGCCGCAGGCTACTGCTGAAAGCCCGAACAGAACTGCCATTGTCAGTACAACGATTCTTTTTTTCATATGCGTTTTCTCCCTTCCGTTTCACACTTTATGTGTGCCCTTTGTTTATATTGCCAGTATAAGGAAAATCCCTGAAAGAAAACATAGAATATTTTTCTGTGTACATTGAAATTTTTAAGATTCTTTACTGCATTTTCACTAAATCTTTTTCTATATTTCATGCAAAAAGGAAGTACAGACTGTAATTTATAGCTTACAGTCTGCACTTCCTCTAAAAAGTATTGTGCAAAAATTACACCTTTATCTGGGCAAAAACCAGCCCCTGTCTTATGTTTTCTGTTCTTCAATTATTGGAAATAGTACCGTCAGCCGATAAAGATCTCCCAGACCTTCTTCCACACATCTGCCGCCCATTGCGTGGGTCATATTCTTCATGCTCTGCATGCCGATGCCGCTGCTCTCCACTTCTTCCTTTGGAAACCGGACATGGTTCTCGAAGGTAAACCCTGCCATATGTCCTTCTCTGGCGGAAGAAATCACCACAGGAAGGGCAGGATCTGCATACTTCACCAGGTTGGAAGTAATATTATCCATGATCCGAAGGAGATATTCTGTAGAAATCCGGATTTTTGCCTCCAGCCATTCCACCTGAAACCGTACCTGGAATCCTTTTTGGTTCAGATAACTGCAGGTTTCAGAAAACAAGTCATAAAACAGCACTTCATAGAGTTCCGGCTCTTCCATTACAGTCTTCTTTTCTCCTGTGATCAGGGAATATTCAAAAAGATGATCCGTCAGCTGTTTCATGCGCCGGGCCTTCTGGTCAATCTTTTCAATATACTCTCTCTGCTGTTTCAGGTCTTTATAGGTCCCCTTTTTCAGGATTTCCGTGTATAAGATAATGGAAGTAACCGGCGTCCGCAGGTCATGGGACATTTCAGTGATGATCCGCTGATTTTCCTGGACCATTTTTCCCTCCTGCTCAATGAGTCCTGCGAAAGATTTCCGCATGTTGTCCAGGCCGCTGGCCAGAGCGGCCAGTTCGTCTTTTCCTTTTATGGTGATCGGATAATCCAGGCTTCCCCCTTCCAGAATTTCAATCTCATCCCGAAGCTGGAGGATATAGGCCATTTTTCTCCGGATCCCATAAAGGACCAGAACAAGGAACAGGCCGAAGCACAGCAGCAGTTCCCCTGCCAGCGCATAATTATAGTACTGATAAGCGTAGCCTCCGATCATATAGACCTCTCCTGTGCCATCAGAAAAGTTTACGGAAGAATGATAGTCCAGTTCATAATCCCGGGCTGCGATTTCTTCCTCCCATATCTCCTCATCAGGGTAGGCAGAGTCAAAGACCAGAATGTTGTCCTTGTAGATCTGGACATACAGAATGTTCTGCTTTTTCACCCACTGGCTCAGGGCTTCTCCATCTTTCATACTCAGCCCCTGCCTGTCCACATATTTCTGCAGCTTTTGGGCATACTTTCTGTTCTGTCCCTCCACATACTGAGGATTTTCAAAACAACTGCTGATCAGGCAGCTTACAGCATAGTCCAGTCCTGCAAAAACCGCCACAGATATAACAGCCGAAAGGACTAACTGCCTGAGAAGCTGAAAATAAATCGAATTCTTTTTACTCATAATCTGTGTCAAATTTGTAGCCCTTTCCCCATATAGTCTTGATATATTTTGGATTTTTAGGATCCTCCTCAATCTTCACCCGCAGCTTTCGGATATGTACCATAATGGTACTGTTGCAGGAATAAAAATAAGGTTCTTCCCACACACTTTCATACAGGTTCTGGGCAGAAAAAATCTTCCCTGGATATTCCATCATCAGCAGCAGGATCCGGTATTCCAGTTCTGACAGATCTGTCTCTTTTCCCCGGACAAAGACCTGGTTAAACTTCTGATGCACTCTCAGTCCCCGGCTCTCCAGCCAGGAATCCTTCTTTTCGTCCTCCGGTTTTACCCGTCCCATATAAATATTGTAGCGGCGGAGAAGGGCCTTCACTCTTCCCAGAAGTTCCGCATAAGAAAATGGCTTGGGCAGATAGTCGTCTCCTCCGGCCATCAGACCGATAAGCTTATCCGACTCCTGGGCTTTTGCTGTAAGGAACAGCACCGGCACATTGGAGACCTTCCGGATCTCTTCGCAGGTACGCAGCCCGGAAATTCCCGGCATCATTATATCAAGGATTACCAGATCCGTCTCCTGATCCAGCATCTCCAGTCCCATCCTGCCGTTTTCCGCCTCCTGTACCCTGTAGTTCTCGCTTTCCAGAAGAATCCGGACCCCCTCCCTGATGTCCTTATCATCTTCAATGATCAGTACTTTTTCTTTACTCATACACCGGTAAACTCCTTTCCCTTCTGTTATCTACTTCTTCCCCTGTTATCTTATCATCTTTTTTCATTGCTTCCAATTTTTCTTTTGCTCTTTCTTCGTATTTTTTCCCCAGCTCATTCCAGGAAGCATAGGCCTCATCCTTTCTTCTGTCAGGGAGATTAAAGTTCTCATGAAGATAAGTTCCGATAAAATCTGTTACTTTCCAGGCACCGGACAGATTCAGGTGATCCCCTTTGTCCAGGCTGTCCCTTTCCCAGTCGATTCCCAACTCCTCCTCTTTCAGGTTCAGATCTTCGTACTTCAGCCCCTTCTGCCGGGCATACTCTTCCAGGGTATTATGCTTTTTATAATTATAATTGGCTGGAGAAGGCGTACTGATCAGTACCAATTCTGCCTGGTTTTTTGCACAGAGCATCCGGATCTTTTCCAGATAGTCCTCTACAGTACTGCTGATTTCTTCTTTCTGACTGGTCTCTTTCATATATGCCCCGCCTCGGTAAGGGGCCGTTACTTCCCGGAACTGGAATCCTTTATAGTTCTCCTCAGGATATTGTTTATCTGTAAGCACGGATTTCCAGATGTCATGATGGGTAAATATAGGAAAGTAATAGCTTCCCATAGCGGCCAGGGTCATGGTCAGTCCGCTGTTTCCCCTCTGAGGCCGAAAGATCACGTTGGTTTCTAAAAGGACCAGCCGGGGGTTCTGATTCTCAAAAGCTGTTTTCAGCATATAATAGCTTTCCTGGATATTCTGTCCGGACTGCCCTCCTACGAAAGCGGCAATGCCATGTTTATTCCACATCTGCATAGGCGAAAAAGCCGTGTAGCTGAGGCTGTCCCCAAGAATCAGCACATCTATGCTGTCTTTCGGTTCTTTCCTGAGCAGAAGGGCACTTTTATTCCGGTAATGCACCCAATTCTCATGGGCATCTGCCGTCTTCCCCATTTTCCAGGAAACTCCGCCTAAAAGCAAAGCAAGGATCAGAAAGAAGAGCAGCACTCTCCCCCTTTTTCTTAAATTGTTTTTAAAATCCTGCATAGATTAAATCCACCTGCTGATAGCCGATCCCATAGGCTCCGAAGATAAGGACGGCCAGGATCAGTCCGTAATATACCGCCCACCGAAAAGGAGTTTTCATATCCTGAAGTCCTTTTCCATTCAGCAGATCCCTTTCTTTTATGATACCTGCAGCTGACACAAGGAGGATCCCCGCAAAGATCACCATGTAGTCCCCTTTATCCAGTCCGAAACCGAGAAAGGTCCCGTCCCACAGGGTGTCCAGGCGGAAGTCTTTGAAAATACTGAAAAACATAGTCATCCCTGCCTTCAGTCCGTTGGCACGGAAAAAAAGCTCTCCCACAAAAATGATCACCCATGTTTTCAGGATCCGGGGGATCTTCCAGTACAATGCATTCTGGTTGATTCCGAAAGCCCGTATCATCTGGTCACGGGCCGGTTCCAGAGCGCTGCCTGCCAGCAGTATAACAAAATAATACATGCCATAAAAAATATAGTTCCAGCTTGCCCCATGCCACAGGCCATTGCAGAGCCACACAGGGAACAGGCACAGCGCTGTGGCGCCAAGACGGGTAAAATATTTTCCCAGATGTTTTTTTCCAAACCGGTTCCATTTTTTTACCATTCGGGATACCGACAAAGGATAAAACACATAGGTCTTCAGCCATGTGCCCAGGGTAATATGCCACCGGCGCCAGAATTGCGCCGCATTTTCTGATGCAAAGGGACGGCAGAAATTTTCCGGGAGCGTTACTCCAAAAAGCCGTCCGCTTCCTATGACGATATCCATACAGCCGGAAAATTCCATATATAACTGAAGGGTATATGCAATGGCCGCAAAAGCCACGATACTCCCGTTATAGTCCTGGTAATGTTCAAAAACCGCCGTTACCAGCACATAAAGCCGGTCGGCAATGATCATCTTTTTGAAAAGCCCCCACAGAATACGTGCGCACCCTGCGGACAGATTTTCTCCCCGAAGGTCTTCGCCTTTCCACAAGGCCTCTCCTGTCTGTCCGTACATACTGATAGGACCTTCCATGATCTGAGGAAAAAATCCGAGAAACAGAGCCAGCTTTCCCAGATGTCTCTGAGGACGGATCTTTTCCCAATAAACGTCCGCCATATAACTGATGGCCTGAAGGGTATAAAAAGAGATTCCTACAGGGAGAAGGAGGGTTTTCACCTGGAAAATGCCTCTCTGCCCTGCATGCTCCAGAATCAGGTTTGCGTTCTGAGCAAAAAAATTATAATATTTCAGACAGGCCAATGCGCCGAGAAGTGTACAGACCCCCAGTGCCAGCACCAGTCTTTCTTTTTTTCTGTATTGTGTTCTGACAGCTTTTTCTCTGCCTTTTTCCAGCTTTTTTTCCTTTTCCACTTTCTCTTTGCAGCTGGTTTTTAAGAGGTCCAGCCACAGACCAATGTAATGGGTAAAAAAAGTTGTCCCGATAAGATACAGCACCAGTTTTCCGCTTATGGTCCAGAAAAAGAAATAGCCTGCAAAAAGCAGCAGGATCCATCTCCTTTTCCTGGGTGTCAGCTGATAAGCCAGCAGTACAGCCGGCAGAAATAAAAACAGATATACGGGATTATGATATGACATTTTTATTTCTCCTGCAGTCTCTGGATCATTTCGTAAATCGCCTCTACGGAATTAAAGTTTTCCGGAACCATTTCTCCCGCCTCGATTTCAACCATAAAGCTGTCTTCCAGCTCAGAAACCAGAGAGATCACCCCGAAAGAGTCCAACAGCCGGCGGTCAATCAGTCCCTGTTCCTTTTCCCATTCAATGCTGTCATCTATGTCCCTTAAAATCTCAATTATTTTCTCCATTGTTATCCTCACTTTCCATATTCCATATATAAGTCTGCTGTTCCCTGCGTATCTGCTTCCAGCCGTTTTCCCTGCTGTAGGATACTGCTCCCGGCAGTTCATGACTCAGGAACAGTGCCATACCTTCCATATGGGAATAAGCGCCTGCATTTTCAAAAGCAAGAACGCTGCCTTTTTTCAAGCCTCTCAGCGGTATGTTCTGTATCAGAAGATCATGGACCGTACACAAAGAGCCGTATACATTCCATTCTTTTTCTCTTCCTCCGGCTTTCTCCAGCACCTGGATCCTGGGCTGATACATCCCTCTGATCTGTCCGTCATAGTGGAGCTGATGGATCCCGCCGTCAACGATACAGATATTTTTCTCATGATTTTTCTTAACATCTTCTACACGGGTAAGGTAAGTTCCGCAGGAAGCTGCGAAGGCTCTTCCCATTTCCAGCGTTACTCTGCCTTTCCAGCTCATATTTTTTATAGCCTGGGAGAGCGCTTCCAGGTCCTCCCGGGTCTGGTCTTCCTGTCCCTGAAAATAAGGCACAGAAAGTCCCGGTCCATATTCCAGCTCTTTTGTATGGAACCCCAGATCTTCCTCCAGTTCATGAAGGAAACCATCCAAAAATTTCAGTTCTTTCTCCATCTTCCAGGCTTTTTTCAATGTCCCGGAAAAATAATGGATCCCCTGTATCTTTACATACGGCCAGGCATCTCTGGTACGGATAATGCTGCGTATTTTCTTTTCATCCATTCCAAACTGGCTGCCGCTGGCAAGCCTCAGGTAAAGAGAAACCGGTTTTTTGTTCTTTTCTCCCCACTCTGCCATGGCAAAAAACTGTCCAGGTGATTCCACATTGCAGCAGCATTGTCCCTGGCTGTGATCCAGGATCTGCCATATCTCTTCTTTTTTCTTCAGTACGCCGGAGATAAAAAGCTTTTCCGCAGGTATATCTTTTTCACGGCAGATATAGAATTCACCCATAGAGCAGACCTCAATCCGGTCTGTAAGTTCGGCCATCTGTTTTACCAGAAAAGGGTTGGCTTTCATGGCGTAGCACAGTCCGATCTCTTTGCCCAGGATCCTGCGGAAAGACTTTACCTGTTCTGCCGCCCGGTCTGTGTCAAATATGTACAGGGGTGTGCCGTATTTTTCTGCCCCCTGGACAAGCAGCTCCTTTTTTGTCATCTTTTGTCCTCCAGTCTTCTCTGTAATTCTTTTCGGTCTGTTTTTCCGTTTTTTGTAAGAGGCATAGTTTCTGTGTGAAATATCTTCCTGGGCACCATATAAACAGGGAGCCGCTTTTTCAACTCTATCCGGGCTTCTCTAGGTGTTGTTTTTCCCATATAGTAAGCCGCCAGGCAGGTTTTCTTCTGATTTGTTACGCAGCAGCTTTTTTCAATTCCCGGTATCTGGTCCAGAATTCTTTCGATTTCCTCCAGTTCAATCCTGTGTCCGTTAAATTTAATCTGAAAATCCTTTCTCCCTGAGAAGTAAAGTTCCCCGTCCTTTCCCAGAAAGCCCAGATCACCGGTCCTATAGTACCGCTCTGTTTTTCCTTCAGGAGAAATCCTTTCCCGGAAGCTCTTTTCGGTCTCTTCCGGATTACGGTAATATCCAAGGGAAAGAGACTCTCCCGCCACACAGATCTCACCGGTCTGCTCCGGCTCCCGGATCTCCCGGCCTCCTTCTGTCAGCAGAAAGACCTTTCTTCCCGGGAATGCCTTACCTATAGGAAGTTTCTCTTCCTCCCCGCATATTTTCTTCACTGAAAAATATGTGCAGTTGCAGGTAATCTCCGTAGGGCCGTAGAGATTTACAAACTCTGCACCCGGCAGCGCCTGCTGCCAAAGAGCCAGCTGTCCTCCCGGCATGACTTCGCCGCTGAACATAACCTTTCTCACATCAGATGGGATCCGGTATTTCAATCCGCCCAGGGCAGAGATCATCGTCAGCGCAGATACCGCCCAGATCAGCACAGTGGTCTTTTTTTCACATAAATAATCTAAAAGAGCTGCCGGAACGGAAAACATCTGCCTTGGTATCAGTACCAGGGCTGCTCCTGTCATTACAGCAGAATAAATATCCTTTACGGATACGTCAAAGTCAAAAGGCGCCTGATTCCCGATCCGGTCCTCTTCATTGATTCCAAAAATCTCCGTAAAATGGGTGATAAAATCGATCACCGCTTTATGGCTGACCACAATTCCTTTCGGAGTTCCTGTAGAACCGGATGTAAAAATCCCATAAAGAATATCTGAACTGCTTCCGGCTTTTCGCCGCTGCTCAAGGAGCCCTTCGTCTCGTTCTTCCCTGGCCGCTTCATGGATCAGACAATAATCTCCTTCATATCCGGCCTGTCTGATCAAAGGGATTTCCTCCGGATGGATCAGGACCAGCTTCGGCTGAAGCACCCGGAAAATTTCCCGAAGACGTTCAGCGGGAAGTCCCGGATCTGCATTGACATAGAATCCTCCTCCATAAACAGCCCCGAACATAGCAGCCAGCCCAAGAGGGCTTTTCGGCGCCAGGATCATTACCGGATCTCCCAAGACGATCCTTTTCCCTGCAGCAGTACCGATCCTCTTAGACAGATCTTCCAGTTCTCCCCAGGTAAGAGAGCCCTTTGGGTCTTCCACGGCTGTCCGCCAGGGGTATTTTTCTGCAGTCAGCTCTAAGTACTCCAGTATATTTTTCATCTCTTTGTATATCCTTTCCTCTCAGAAAAGAGGCCGTGCAGTTCTTCTTTTCCTACTTTTGAACTACTCCAGCCTCCTGCTTCTGTTAAATACCTGTTTTCTTATTTCTTACATGGAAGTGTTTTTCTTGGAGCTCTTCCCTGCTGTGTTGTTCTGTACTTTGCTCTTACCGGATTTCTGTGTTTTTTTGCTGCTTCCTTTCTTTTTTGTATTTTTATTTGATTTAGCAGTATTTTTGCTTTTCTTCGTTCCGGATGCTTTCTTTCCGGTTTTGTTATCCTCTGTCTTTTTCTCTTCTGTTTTTTCCTTTGTGTTCTCTTTTGTATTCTGCTGTTCCTGGTTCTGTTTGTTTTCCGCTTCTTTTTCTGCTTCTTTAGCCTCCTTTGCCTTATCCTCCTGCAGATCCTGTTTCTTCTGCTTTTTATCGTCTTTCTCGTCTTTTGACTGGGAAGATTCTACTTTGCTCTTTGGCTGGGCTTCCTCAGCTCCTTTGCTCTTTCCGCCTGTGCAGGCGATCATTCCCAATGCCATAACTCCAGCCACGCAAAATATCATACCTTGTTTCAGAATTCCTTTTCCTGTTTTTCTAGCTGCCATTTCTTTTAGCTCCTTTTCTTGTGTATTTCAAAGATGTTTTCTTTGATGGAACTTATTGTGACAGGAAATTCTAAATAGATCCTGAACGAAACCTTAACAATTCTAAAGGCTTGATTTCATAAATATGGGATAAAATAGGAAATTCTAGAAATTGAAGCTGTTGCATTAATCATATGTCAGGAATATCCTCGATTTTGATTAATGCAACAGCTCCAGAACAAAAAATTCAAAGAAGTGTGTAAATAAGTGATAGAAAAAGTCTAAAATTTATTCTTAATACCTTAGCTTTCCATCTCCGAAAGCGCCTCTTCGTCTGCTACCAGGATAACATTGGGATGGAGCTGGAGGATAGAAGCGGGAATCTGAGGGGTGATCGGTCCCTGAAATGCTTCTTTTAAGATTTTTGCCTTTCCTTTTCCATTAGCAACCATAAGTATCTGTTTTGCGGCCATGATATTCTGGATGCCCATAGTGTAAGCCTGAGTAGGAACCTGCTCACGGCTTTCAAAGAATCTGGCATTTGCTTCGATAGTGGGTTCCGCCAGATCTACGCAGTGGGTCTCTTTTGGAAAATGATCTGCAGGTTCATTAAAGCCGATATGGCCGTCATGTCCGATGCCCAGAAGCTGAAGGTCCTGCTGCCCTGCCTGATGGAGGATCTGATTATACGCTTCACAGGCCTTCTGGCTGTCTGCCTCTCTGCCGTCAGGAAGAAAGGTTTTTTCGGGACGGATATTTACATGGGAAAAAAGGTTTTCTCTCATGTAATAGGCATAGCTCTGGGGATCTTCTCTATCCAGTCCTTTGTATTCGTCCAGGTTCACGGTAGTAACTTTGGAAAAATCCAGATCTCCTTCCTCATAGCGGCGGACCAGCTCTTTGTAAATTCCTACCGGACTGGAGCCTGTAGCAAGTCCCAGCACACAGTCAGGCTTCTCTGTCATAACAGAAAAAATAATATTTGCTGCTTTTCTGCTTACCTCATCGTAATCTCTGGCTTTGATAATCCTCATTTTTCTTTATCTCCTTTTAAAATAATTTATCCATAACAGCTTTTGAGGCGTTTTCTCTGTATTTTCTGCTGGTCTCATAGTTTCTCCTCCGATATTCCTGGTAAAGGAGATCTATGAGGTACATCTGTCCGATCTTTGCAGATACAGACCCTCCCTCCATTGGTCCTTCATTGGCCCCGGATTGAAGGACCACATCGCAGTAAGCGCTGAGGGGAGATTTCTGGAACCGGGTGATACAGCCGATCCCTGCTCCCGCCCGCCGGGCGATCTTTGCTGTGTAAATATTATCTTTGGTGGCCCCGGAGTAGGAAAGAAACACCAGAAAGTCTCCCTCTGTCATAGAGGCTGCTGTAACCGCCTGCATATGGGGGTCTGCTATACTGTATGCTTTTCCTGATATACTCATGAACTTATTTCCTGCTTCCTGAGCGATCAGCTGGCTGTCGCTGATGCCAAAGAAAAAAATCCTCCGGGCTTTCTCCATTCTCTCCAGAAACCCCTCAAAACTTTCCTGGTTTAAAAGCCGGTAAGTTTCTTCCAGAGCCTCTGTGTGCTTCTGAAGAAGCCTTTCCGCAGATTCCTTCAGAGTTTTTTCCAGGCTCTGATTGTCTTCCCTGGGCGCCCATTCCTCGTCCTGTTCACTCATTCCCAGAGAAAGCTGCATCTTAAACTCCTGATATCCCTGAAGGTTCATGGTCCTGCAGAACCGGTACACACTGGTCTCTCCTACCTGACAGGCATCTGCCAGATCGGTAATCGACATAAACAGTACCTGCCGTGGATTCTGAAGAACATAGTCCGCCACCTTTTTCTCCACCTTTGTAAAAGAATGATAGGTTTCCTCAATGTTCTGCATAAAATGGTTCTGGTCCATGTTCTCGCCTCCTGCTGTTGTGTTCTGATGCTAGGGTAACATAGTTGAAAATTTTTTTCAATATTTTTTATAATAAAAATTTCTTTTATTTTCAGCTTTTCTCCTTTCTTGCCTTTTATCATCGTATATTCTATACTATTTTCAATCCTACTGAAGAATTAAAGATCCACATATTCCCGCTGTTAGTTTACATAACTATATAATATTTGTAATTAGAGAGGAGTAATTCTATTGATCAAATATATAAAAATCCGTGGCGCCAAAGTCCACAATCTGAAAAATATAAATGTAGATGTCCCCCTGAATCAGATTGTAGGAATCGCCGGGGTTTCCGGTTCCGGGAAATCTTCCCTGGCTCTGGGCGTCCTCTACGCAGAAGGCTCCCGCCGTTACCTGGAATCCCTTTCCACCTATACCCGGCGGAGGATGACCCAGGCCTCTAAAGCGCAGGTAGATGAAGTTCTTTACGTTCCTGCTGCCCTGGCCCTGAGACAAAGGCCAGGGGTACCCGGGATCCGCAGTACCTTCGGCACCGGTACGGAACTGTTGAACAGTCTTCGGCTTATGTTCTCCAGACTTGCCAGCCACCGCTGTCCTAATGGCCATTACCATCCGCCTACCCTGGCGGTAGCTGCTGAGCAGGAGCTGGTCTGCCCGGTATGCGGAGAGCATTTCTATGGTCCTTCTGCTGAGGAACTGGCCTTTAACAGTCAGGGTGCCTGCCGGACCTGCGGGGGGACGGGCATTGTGCAGAAGGTAGACCGCACTTCTCTTGTGCCTGATGAATCCCTGACCATTGACCAGGGGGCCGTTGCTCCCTGGAATTCTCTCATGTGGTCTCTGATGACCGATGTCTGCCGGGCCATGGGTGTACGGACGGATATTCCCTTCCGGGAATTGACCGAAGAAGAAAAGGCCATTGTCTATGACGGCCCTGCAGAAAAAAAGCATATCCTCTACCGTCCAAAGAACTCTGAACAGACTACAGAGCTGGATTTTACTTATTTTAATGCTGTCTATACAGTGGAAAACGCCCTGGCAAAGGTAAAAGACGAAAAGGGAATGAAACGGGTGGAAAAATTTCTGAAACAGGATATCTGTCCCGACTGCGGCGGCACACGGCTGTCCGAAGCCGCAAGGGCGCCCAGGCTCCGGGATATCTCCCTGGATCAGGCCTGTGAAATGACCCTTGCGGAGCTTATCCGGTGGGTGGCAGAGGTACCCGGCTCTCTGCCGGAAGAAATGAGGCCTATGGCAGAAAGTATCTGCCAGTCCTTTCTGGATGGTGGAAAACGGCTGATGGATCTGGGCCTTGGCTATCTTACCCTTGACCGGGCTTCTTCTACTCTATCCACCGGAGAGCGGCAGCGCATGCAGCTTGCCCGGGCTGTGCGGAACCGGACTACCGGCGTCCTGTATGTGCTGGACGAGCCTTCTATCGGACTTCACCCTTCCAATATTGTGGGACTCACCAATGTTATGGAAGATCTGGTTGCAGACGGCAATTCTGTGGTCCTGGTAGATCATGACACCCAGGTGCTTTCCAAAGCCCAATGGATCATTGAGATGGGACCCCAGGCCGGTTCCCGGGGAGGACAGGTCATTGCCCAGGGAACTGTCCGGGACCTTTCCCGGGATCCAGCTTCAAAAATCGGCCCCTTCCTCTCCGGAGCAGCTATATCTGTAAGGGACCGGACAAAGGCAGAAGATCTTTTTGCTCTTGGTAGGATCCAGCTTTCCACCTTTGCCATCCATACGGTAAAGCCCCTGGAAGTAGACCTTCCAAAAGGCAGACTTACCCTGGTCACAGGAGTCTCCGGTTCCGGAAAGACCACCCTGGTACTGGAAAGCCTGGTCCCCGGCCTGGAATCCCTGACAAAGAAAAAGAAGCTGCCGGACCATGTGCGTTCTGTAGAAGCTCCGGATATAAAGCAGGTGAAACTGATCGACGCCACTCCTATTGGTATTAACGTCCGCTCCACGGTAGCCACCTATGCCAATATCCATGACGAACTGCGGAAAACTTTTGCCAAAACTCCCGCAGCCAAAGAGAAAGGCTGGAAGGCAGGGGCTTTCTCCTATAACACCGGAGCTCTCCGCTGTCCGGTCTGCGACGGCACCGGGGTAATCAGCCTGGACGTACAGTTTCTTCCTGATGTGGAGATTCCCTGTCCCCAATGCCGAGGCTCCAGATACTCCAAAGAAGCCGGGCTGATCCGGTATATAAATAAAGCCGGGGCCTCCTATTCCCTGCCTCAGCTCATGTCCATGGACGTTTCCCAGGCCCTGGAAGCCTGTAAAGATCTGAAATCCGTCCATCAGCGTCTTCAGATCCTTCAGGATCTGGGCCTTGGCTATCTGACTCTGGGAGAAGAAACTCCCAGTCTTTCCGGAGGGGAAGCCCAGCGGCTGAAGCTGGCCAGCGAAATGGGAAAGCCTCAGGCTGACTCGGTTTTCATTTTCGACGAGCCTACCATCGGCCTCCACCCTCTGGATGTCCAAACACTTCTGGGCGTGTTCCAGACGCTGATCAGCCAGGGAGCTACTGTTATTGTTATCGAACATGATCTGGATGTGATAAGAAATGCCGATTATATCATAGACATGGGACCTGGGGGCGGTCTGGAAGGAGGCCGGATTGTGGCAGCAGGTACTTTAGAGGATATAAAAAAATGCTCCCAAAGCCGGACCGGGAGCTTTCTGTAAAAATGTATAGTCACCTGCAAAATCTGCGGCCATACAAAATCCCCTGGCATAGGCTGCCAGGGGGGGAATATGGTTATATTTTATCTTACTCCTGAGCATTAAAATCAATCTGCAAAGACAGATAGTTCTTAGCTGCATCTTCCAGAGACATATTGTAATATCTGGTGTTCTTATCCAGCTTTCCGATCTCTGCCATCTCCCCATCTGTCAATGTAAAGTCGAAGATGTTAAAGTTGTCCTTAATATGGTCTGCATTTTTAGAGCCTGGAATGATCACATTGCCAGCCTGTACATGCCATCTGAGGACAATCTGGGCATTGGTCTTTCCGTATTTTTCTGCAAGTTTGGTAAATACTTCTTCACCCACAAGAGATTTGTCTCCGTGCCCAAGAGGATACCAGGCCATCAGCACCATCTCATATTTTGCCAGATAAGCTTTCAGTTCTGTCTGAGGATAATAAGGATGAGCCTCTACCTGTACCATCTGAGGCTTGATCTCGCAGTGATCGATCACATCCTGGATCCGCTCCTGCGGGAAATTAGAAAGACCCAGGGCCTTTACCTTTCCGGCCTTATAGGCTTCTTCCATTGCCTTATATCCTGCCAGATAATTTCCTACCGGCTGATGGAGGATCAGAAGATCCACATAATCCGTATCCAGTCTCTTCAGCGTATCCTCAATGGCTTTTGCTCCGTCTTCATATTCTGTAGGCCACAGCTTTGTCACAAGGAAGATGTCCTCTCTCTTCACGCCGCTTTTCTTAATGCCTCTTCCCACGCCTTTTTCATTCATGTAGGCATTGGCGGTATCTACCAGACGGTATCCGGCTTTCAGTGCCTGATATACGGATTCTTCTGCCTCTGCAGGCTGAAGAAGAAAGGTTCCGATTCCTTCCATTGGCATTTTCAATCCATTATTCAAAACTGCATATTCCATGATCCATACCTCCTGCTTTTTTAATCTGTCTTCATTATAGACCTCCCAGACAGATTACAGAAGATTCCTTTTGTTTCCGGGTCCATACCCGAAGGTTGGGAGTTCTGCATAAAGCAGCACTGCCGCCAGAGGAAGCACCGGCTTTGCCGGTGAATTAGCAAATTTCTTGGATCAGCCGGCTGTTTTCTGTACCGTCCTTTTCATAGTTCCAAGGGTCTTCTTAAACTGGATAGAAAACAGAACCGCTGTAAAAGTCACAGCCAGCAGGTCTGCAATAGGTTCTGCCATATAGACTGCCATGGTCTGATCAGACCGAAGGATCTGCGGCATGATGTAGATAAGCGGGATCAAAAGGACAAACTTTCTCATAACAGCCACCACAATCGACTCCTTTGCTTTTCCTAAAGCATTAAAGGTCATCTGGCAAGCCATCTGGATCCCAAACAGGAACATGGAGCCCATATAGATCCGCAGGGCAGTCCTGGTATAATCCATCAGCTGCGGATCGGATGTAAACATTGCCGCAAATCCTCCCGGCAGCAGCATGACCAGGATCCACAGAACGATGGAATACCCAAGGCTGACTTTCAGCAGAAGCTTGAAAGCCCCTTTGACTCTTTCCCGGTCTCCTGCGCCATAGCAGTAACTGATGATTGGCTGAGCTCCTTGTCCCAGTCCCTGAAGGGGAAGCATAGCAAACTGCATAACGCTGGTAAGGATCGTCATGGCCCCCACAGCAATGTCTCCTCCATATTTCTGCAAAGAACTGTTGAAGCATACTGAGATCACACTTTCACTGGCCTGCATGATAAAAGTAGCGACTCCCAGAGCCAGACAGGGCATGATAATTTTGGGGACAAGCCTGAGATTCCTTCTCCGTATCTTCAGGAAGGTTTTTTTCCCGCAGAGGAAGCTGACTACCCAGATACAGGAAAGAGCCTGGGAAATAATCGTAGCCAAAGCTGCTCCCCGCACATCCATATGAAAGCCAAAGATAAAGATAGGATCCAGAATAATGTTGGCCACTGCGCCAATAAGAACAGAAAGCATACCTGTTTTTGCAAATCCCTGGGCAGTGATAAAAGCATTCATACCCAGGGTAATCTCTACAAAGATGGTTCCCAGGGCATAGATGTTCATATAATTTACTCCGTATTCTATAGTATTTTTGCTGGCTCCGAAAGCCATAAGGAAATCCCGGTTCCAGATCAGCAGTACAATGGTCAGCACAACAGAAATAAGTATCTGGAGCACAAAACAGTTTCCCAGAGTCTTTTCCGCAGACTCTTTATCCTGCTTTCCCATAAAAATGGAGGCCCGGGGTGCGCCGCCATATCCCACCAGAGCCGCAAAAGCTGAGACGATCATGATCAGAGGCATACATACTCCTACCCCCGTCAGAGCCGTGGCTCCGATTTCCGGTATATGTCCGATATAGATCCTGTCCACAATATTATACAGCATATTGATTAGCTGGGCCGCTACCGTGGGAAGGGCCAGCTTAAGAAGCAGCCGTCCCAATGGTTCTGTCCGAAGGAACTCTTTATCTGTATTCATTTCTGTGCTTTGTTCTTTATGCCTCATGATTTCGCTCTTCCTTCCATTGCATTTTTTGTATTTTTAAAAAGTCTGTGGAAAAACCGGATATAGGTTTCCAGTTCTTCTTTTGTAAATCCTTCCAGTATGGTTTCCAGAAATTCTTCTCTCACTTCATCAATGCTCTCCGTCACCGGTTCCGCCTCAGGTCTCAGTTTCAGGTGGATCCTTCTCCGGTCTTCTGTATCCGGGATCCGTTCCAGCAGTGATTTCTGTATCAGAGCTTCTACACCTTTAGACACAGCACCTTTGGAAATCATCCTCAGCTCCACAATATCAGCCGCCGTGTTTTTTTCTGGATTGTTCCGCAGAAAACTGATGATTTCCGCTTCCGCCAGGGTAAGCTCATGCTCTGTGCAGACTCTCTTCAGCATCTTATCATACAAACGGAACAGGTTCCGCAGTCCAATAAACAATTCTGTAGTCCTTCCCATCATCCTCTCCCTTTCTTTAAATCATTAAGCAGATTCTTTCACGTCTAAAGTAGTTTCTTTAGAAACCGTTTCCAAAGAAACATTATAGCTCTTTAATCTTATAAGTCAAGCAGCTTATTTAGCAGGACTCTGCTGAATGCTATAAAAAACGGGAAGCAAAAACAAATACAAAACAATTATTCAGTTATATTTTTGGACAATCTCCTGCATCAGGTCCCATTTTGCTTCCATATCCGCCACCAGTTTAAACTGGGTCCTTGCCCGGTCCAGATTATGCCCTTCACGTTGTATCTTAAAATAATGGTCTCCTTCAAGGTAATCGGTCAAAAAACGCATGCCGCATTCGTAAGTCATCACCTTTGCTCCCATGGGAAGAAGCTCAATTTCCCTGGGCGTCAGACTTCCCCCGCACCCTTTGAGAAAGCCTTTCACATAGGTTTCATAAAGCTCCATGCTGCAGGATACCTTGCTCAGATCACGTTCATCCTCCGCCCCAGTGCTGGCGCCGAACCGGATGGAATCTCCGAAGTCGTTCATCGCAAGCCCCGGCATCACTGTATCCAGGTCAATGACACAGATTCCCTTTCTGGTCACATTGTCGATCATAATATTGTTAAGCTTCGTGTCATTGTGAGTCACCCTCAGAGGTATTTCCCCTTTCTCCTGAAGCTCGCCGAAAACTTTTGTCACATCCTCATGGTCAAGAACAAACTGGATTTCTTTCCTCACAGAGTCCGCTCTGCCGCAGACGTCTTTCTCCACCGCCTGTTTGAATGCCTCAAATCTTGCTCTTGTATCATGAAATCCTTCAATGGTCTCATAGAGGGTTTCCGCCGGATAGTCTGCAAGGAGCCTCTGGAAATTTCCAAAAGCAACGGCGCTCTCGTAAAAGTCTTCAGGGCTTTTCACTCTGTCATAGCATGTGGCGTCTGTGATAAATTTGTAGGATCTCCAGTACTCTCCTTTTGAATCCACAAAATACGCCTTGCCGTCCTTTGCGGGAATAATATTCAGCGTTTCCCTCTCCGGATTTCCTCCATTTTCGATGATCTTTTTCCGAAGGTGTGCGGTTACTCCCACAATATTCTCCATCAGTTCTACTGGTTTTGTGAAGATCTCCCGGTTCATCCTCTGAAGGATTACCTTCATATCCCCCATATCGCCAATCTCAAAGGTAAGCAGATAGGTGTCATTGATATGGCCGCTGCCAAAAATCCGGCGTTCTGTAAGCCTTCCTGTAAATTTAAAATTTGCGATTGCTTCCCTTATCTGAAGTTCTGAAACACGTCCCATTCTTTTTTTCCTTTCCTCTGTGCATCCTGCTGTTTCTGTTCTTATTGTACGGGACATTCTGCCGGAAATCTTTATCCTATATTCTATTTGATTTGCACAATCAGCCTGTTTGCTTTGCATTTTCCGCCCATATAGGCTATGATGTATATAGCAACTAAATCCGCCCTGAGGACGCCTCAGAGCTTCAGAATGGAAAAAAGGAGGAGAATCCATGTCTTACCGGGGAATTTCACTGTCAAGTGAACTTGTAATCGACCAGCTTTTCTCTCTTCACTATTTTGAATATATGAACAGCTTTTATTTTCCGGGAGAATCCCATCCTTTCTGGGAATTTGTCTGTGTAGACAAAGGAGACGTCACCATTGGAGCAGGAGAACGCTCTTTTTCACTGACGAGAGGGCAGATCGCCTTCCATCAGCCCAATGAATTCCATTGGGTCCGGGCCGGAGGCAAAACCGCTCCCTGCCTCATCGTAGTGTCTTTCTCTTCGCCCAGTCCCTTTATGGAATTTTTCCGGGGAAAGATCCTGCATATCACCGATCCGGACCGGCGTCTTCTGGCACAGATCGTACAGGAAGCCCGGGGATTTCTCATAGGCAGACTTGACGACCCTTATCAGACTTCCCTGTCTGTCCGTCCCGATGCCCCTGCCGGAGCGGCGCAGGTCATCCGCACCTGTCTGGAGCAGTTTCTGATCGGACTTTTCCGCCGATACGCATCTGACAGCTGCAGAACCGGCTGGATAAAAAAAGGAAAACGTTTCCCGGAAAAAGGGGCAGAAACCACTTTTCCTGTTCCGGAAAAAACAATGAAAGAAAATGAAGATGAAACTATCTTTGAAAAGATCAGCCAGTACCTTTCTGGAAATCTGGCAGCCCATCTGACTATTGACCGTATCTGTTCAGACAACCTCATCGGCCGTTCCCGTCTGCAAAAGCTCTTTCATGAAAAATGCGGGCAGGGGGTCATTGAATATTATTCCCGCATGAAAGTGGAGGCTGCGAAGCAGATGATCCGGGATGAGCAGATGAACTTCACACAAATCGCAGAGTCCTTAGGCTATTCTTCCATTCACTATTTTTCCCGTCAGTTTAAAAAGCTGGCCGGGATGACCCCCTCAGAATATGCCTCATCTATCAGGGCGATCTCCGAGCGTCCCCCTCTGCATATGCAGCATGCAGGCCGCCGGAAGACTTCGCCAGATTCTAATAGAAGGAGTACACAATATGCCAAATCCTAACATTGTATTTATCATGACAGATCAGCTCCGGGCAGACTGCCTGGGCTATGCCGGACACCCAGACGTCAAAACTCCATATCTCGACACCCTGGCTGCCCGGGGAGTTGTCTTTGACCGGGCATACAGTGCCTGCCCCAGCTGTATCGCTGCCCGCGCCGCACTGCACACCGGCAGGGAGCAAAGTCATCACGGCCGGGTAGGCTATGAAGACAGAGTCCCCTGGAATTATCGTCACACCATGGCCGGAGAACTTTCGAAAGCCGGTTATTATACCCAGTGCGTGGGAAAGATGCACGTTCACCCTCTGCGCAATTATCTGGGATTCCACAATGTTGATCTCCATGACGGATATCTCCACAGTGCCCGCTATGGCAGCGTTCCCTATAGAGAATCCCAGTTCGTGGCAGATGACTATTTTCACTGGTTGAAGCAGGAGCTGGGAGCCGACGCAGATGTGACTGCCACCGGACTGGACTGCAACAGCTATCTGTCCCGCCCCTGGATCTATGAAGAAAAATACCATCCTACCAACTGGGTTACGGACAGAAGCCTGGATTTTCTCAGGAGACGGGACCCGAGCAAACCCTTTTTCCTGATGGCCTCCTATCTCCGCCCCCATCCGCCCTTTGACCCTCCCCGGCACTATTTTGATCTGTATAATAGGAAAAGTCTCCGCCCGCCCTTTATCGGATCCTGGGAGACAGAGGAATATCTGAAACAGGAAGGCAGGATTTTCGATTCAAAGACAGGCCCTGTGGATCCCGAACTGGCAAGGCAGGCACAGGCGGGATATTATGCCTGCATCACTCATCTGGATCACCAGATCGGGAGGCTGATCCTGGCCCTGGTGGAACAGGAACTTTATGACGACACCGTGTTTATCTTCACCTCAGATCATGGCGAAGAGCTCTGTGATCACCATATGTTCCGCAAATCACGGCCTTATGAGGGCAGCTGCCATATCCCCCTGATCATCTCTCCTGGGAAAAATGTTCTGCCGAAACTCAGGGGCGGCTCCGTCTGCCACAGCATTGCAGAGCTTCGTGATATTATGCCTACGGTACTGGATCTTGCCCACGCTCCGATCCCCTCCTCTGTTGACGGAGAAAGTCTCCTGCCCCTTACCGCAGATCCTCAGAAAACCCAGCGGACCTGGCTCCACGGCGAACATTCCTACGGAGACTTTTCGAACCACTGGATCGTCACAGCCGAAGACAAATATATCTGGCATTCCGTAACCGGTCAGGAGCAATACTTTGATCTTGCCGCAGATCCGCACGAACTGACCGATCTGATCAGAGATCCTTCCCGCCAGGCCAGGATTTCACGGCTGCGTTCCTTCCTTATGGACTGCCTGGCAGAAAGGCCGGAAGGCTTTACCGACGGAACA
>UQSX01000011.1 GCA_900543715.1 uncultured Blautia sp.
GATTGGCTCCATGACACATTCCTGTGCGATTTCGATGTCTGATTTGAATCCCATAGTTCAACATCCTCCTTAAAAAATAATGATTTCTCTCGCCCCTTTTTCAACTCTTTTGCGGTTGAAAAAAGGGCAACATTTGTTACTCGCAAATGCTGCCCAGACGGTCGGCTTTCATTATAATTCTGATTCCCCTGTGGTACTCCACATTTATCCGTCAGTAATCAGAATCTTGTTTTTTGGTAAGCTCTATTTCTTACCCTGGCTTTAATTTATCACAATCACTGGCAGTTGTCAACGAATATTTTGAAGTTTGTGATTTTTTTACCAATATTTTTTGTATTCTTTACACAATTTAACGAAGACTATTTTTCTCCATTTTAGATATACTTAACAATTTTAGTTGATTTTACTTGTTAATAAATGCTTCAACCTCTGCTCTCTCGGGCATTACCCGCAGGGCACCTTTTTTGGTGGTCACGATAGAAGAAGCTCCATTGGCAAACCGGAGCATTTCCTGAAGATTTTCCTCTGTCAGCCCCTGGATCCCATGCTCCAGCACATAGTTCAGGGCACAGGCGCCGAAAGTATCTCCCGCTCCTGTGGTTTCTATGGTTTTTTCCTGGATAAAAGGCGTCTGGAAAACTTCTTTTCCTTCATGGAAGGCCATGCTCCCTTCCTTTCCCATAGTCACATTCATCAGCTTCAGGTTCGGATATTTTTCCAGCAGTATATGAGCACCTTCTTTAATATCTTTTGTACCGGTCATAAATTCCAGCTCTTCTTCGGAAATTTTCAGAAGATCACACTGAGATAATCCATAGCTGATCTGCTCCTTTGCTTCTTCCATGGTCTTCCAAAGAGGAGGACGGAGATTTGGGTCAAAGGAGATGAGAAGCCCTGCCTTTTTGGCAACGTCAATGGCTTTTCTGGTGGCCTTTCTTACTCCCTCGTGGGTCATAGACAAAGTTCCGTAGTGGAAAGCTCTGGCAGAGGTGATATACTCTTCGTCGATCTGATCTTCATTTAACATCATATCGGCTCCAGGGTTTCTGTAGAAAGCGAAATCCCGGTCTCCGTCTTCAAAAGTATGAACAAAGGCCAGGGTAGTATGTACCTCCGGATCCTCATACAGATGGCTGGTATCAATATTCTGTTCTTCCAGAGCTGCTCTTAAAGAAACACCGAACTGATCTTTTCCCACAACTCCCAGGAAGGAAGTTTTCTTTCCCAATTTATTCAGCATTGCAAGAACATTACAGGGCGCTCCTCCGGGATTGGCCTCAAAAATAGGATTTCCCTGACCGCTGACACCATTTTCCGTAAAATCAATCAGCAATTCTCCAAGTGCGATCACATCAAATTTTTCACTCATAATCTTAGCTCCTTGATTCATATTATTGTCATAAATTATAGTTTTTTTTTCCTGTTTTCGCAAGCTTTATCGGAGATCTTTCTTCATTATAGCAATTATTTCTCTGATTTTTCCATATTGTACTGGCAGACGGAAACTTCCCCTTCTCCTCTGGCCTCAAATGCGATACCTTCTGCTTCCAGTCCTGTGTAGGTCAAAGAAGACATGGCTTTCTCTCCGTCATTGACAAAGATCTCCACAGAATACTTATCTACCAGGATCCGCAGCTTCAGCTTTCCATCTTTTTCCTCTACTGTCATTTCCCTGGTATGTATCCGGTCTCTCCTGTCTCCGGAATACCTTCTGTCAAAAGTAAGGATACCTTCTCTTCTGTCATAGATCACATCTGTATGATGTTTTTCATCCATAGCCAGATAGATTCTGAACTTGTCATACGCTTCTCCTCTGATCTCCAGGGCAAGGTCTATCTGCCGTCCTTTGATTCCTTCCAGAGACTGTTTTTCCCGGATTTTCACACCGTCATATTGTATTTTTTCTCTGCGATACTGCTCCAGTTCCCGAATAGGGTTCTGGTACAATCTTCCCCCTTTTATCTGAAGTTCTCTGGGTATGGTCATCATGCCTCCCCAGGCTAAATGCTCCGGAGAAAGATAGTTGTCCCAGGACTGGAGCCAGGCAATCATAACTCTTCTGCCATCTGGAGTAAGAGTGGTCTGAGGGGCATAAAAGTCCAGCCCATAATCAATTGCCTGTACCGCCTCCCGGTGAAGGATAAAATCTTTCCGGCTGCAGTTTCCTATGATACAGAGAGTGCCGTTTCCGCTGTGGAATTCCAGGCCTTCCGCTTCCATATCCTGAGGGGAGGTCAGGAGGACAGCTTTGTCGTCAAGAAAGAAAAAGTCCGGGCACTCCCACATTTTTCCATATCGGTTTTCACATTTATCCAAAATGCTTACCAGGCTCCAGTTTCGCAGATTCTGTGACGTATATACCGGTATCTGGCCGCTGCCGTCACTGCTCCTGCTTCCCATAACCGCATAGAAGGTATCTCCCTCCTGCCAGATCTTGGGATCCCGGAAATCCTCCAGGCTGCTTCCCTGGGGAAGCCCATCAGGATAGATCACCGGATTGTCTTCTGTTTTCTGATAGTCCACTCCGTCTCCTATAGCCAGGCACTGGGTCTGGCGGATCTCTTTACCATTTTCTGTCTCTTTTTCTTCCACGCCGGTATATAACAATACATGCTGACCCTGGTATTCCAGAGCACTGCCGGAAAAGCAGCCTGCATGATCATAATCTTTATCAGGGGCCAGAGCCGCCGGAAGGTCTTTCCAGCTGACCAGATCTTTCGACACACTATGTCCCCAGTGCATAGGCCCCCAGGCCTTTGCATAAGGATAGTACTGATAAAAAAGATGGTATTCTCCTTTATAAACAGAAAATCCGTTGGGATCATTAATCCACCCTATGGGGGCGCATAAATGGAAAGAAGGCTTCTGCCGGTTTATTTCTTCTGTTATATTTTTCTGCGCATATGCTCTTGCCCTTTTTAAGGCTTCGCTGACTTCTGTTCTGCTTTCCATACTCATATTCTGCTTTTCCTCCTATATGGCACTAGATTCTTTTCAGGACTGAGTATCCTGGGTGGCTGCTGTATTTTCCTGGGTCAGAGACTCCTGATACTGGTCAAAGTACTTCTGTTTGATAGCCAGGTAATCTGACAGACCATAGTCTTCCATCTTTTCCAGATAGCTGTCCCATTCTTCCTCAATGCCGCCGTTCAGGATCCAGTCGGCTTTTTTCTGTTCTGCATATTTCTTAATATCTGTATCATACTGAGATACTTTATTCGTGTCGTCAATACTCATAAATACATTTGGATACACATACTGGCTGTGCATGTCTTCCAGATAGGTTTCATGCATATTATCAAGACGCCATTTTGCATCGTCCGGCTGAGTCACATACACATCATAATAATCGTTCAGTACTGCCAGAGGGCCGTTTACAGACTGGGATTCCCGGACTTCTACCGGAGAGTTGTCTCCCAGATCTTCATGTTTTAACATTTCTCCGCCCTCAGAATTTATGCTCATTTCAAAGATATTGGGTTTCCCCTCTTCACCGTAGGTTCCCCAGTTGTTCTGCACAGACTGGAGAGGCGCATACATCTGATCGATCCAGGCTGCCGCCAGTGCGGTATCTCTGCAGCTGGTAGTCAGTACACACCGGCCTCTCTCAAAACCGCTGGTCTCACTGTTATTCTGTCTGGTAATGTTCACCAGTCCGTCAGGGCCTGCAAGCGCCGGAAGCATTACATAATCGTCATAGTTATCAATGTTTGCGATATCCCAGGTAAAGCAAAGGCCGTATCTGTGATTTTTACCTTTTGCAACGTAGGTAGACCATTCCTGAGTAAAGGCTTCCGGATCCACCAGATCTTCCTCTACCAGTTTATGAAGCCATGCAATTCCTTCTTTATAGCCTTCCTGCACGGCTGTATAGATCACTTCGCCTTCGTCTGTCACTGCAAAATGGTCTGCAGTATCTCCATATCCTTCTCCAAAGCCGTTGATCAGGATGGCCGGATCCTGGTCGCCGTTATTAATGATAAAGGACATAGGGATCACATCGCCCTCTACTCCGCATTCTTCCTGGATCTTATCTGCGTTATCTCTGAAAGCGATAAGCACCTGTTCCAGTTCATCTACGGTAGTAGGGATATCCAGCCCCAGACAGTCCAGCCATTTCTTGTTGATATATGGGATATCTCCGATAGCCTGAATGGCTTCCTTTCCTTCCCCCAGCTGTTCGATCCAGGGGAAAGAATAGATATGTCCGTCGGGAGCGGTACACATAGTCCGGTATTCCGGGTATTTTTCAAAAACCGCCTGGAGGTTCGGCATATATTTATCGATAAGATTTTCCAGAGGAATGATGATTCCCTGTTTCGCATAGCGAAGCAGATCATAATCACTCATGCCGGCATTAAAAAGTCCGTCAGGAAGATTTCCGAACTGGGCCAGTGCCAGGTTCTTTTTATCTGCAAACTGATCTGCCACAAAGCAGGTCCAGTCTATATGCACATTGGTCTGTTCTTCCAGCCTTTTAAAGATCATTCTCTCATTGGGATCCTGGGTGCTGGTAGCCGGCGCACTGGTAATAAAGGAAAGCTCAGCCTGTTCTTCCAGGGGAAAAGCTACCTGGCTTACCGGCGTATCTGGATCCACATCAGCGGCCTGATGGCCGCCGCCTCCGCAGCCTGCCAGAGAAAGTACAGAAACTGCGGAAACACATAATGCCGCTAATTTTCTTATTTTCTTATTCATCATATCCTATCCCTCCATCAACCTTTTACAGAGCCAACCATAATGCCGCTGTCGAAATACTTCTGGAAGAAGGGATACATAACCAGCAGCGGAAGGCTGGATACTACAATAGTAGCATATTTCAAAAGTTCTGCAACCTTTGCCATTTCTGCGGTACTCTGGATATCTGCGATCATACCCGGCTGAGGTGTGTTCTGTACCAGGATAGAACGGAGTACCAGCTGAAGAGGCTGAAGGTTTGCATCATTTAAGTAGATCATCGCATCAAAGTAACTGTTCCACATTCCTACAAAGGAATACAGGGCCAGTACAGCGATGATCGGTTTGCACACCGGCATTAATATTTTAAAGAAATGCTGGATCTCATTGGCGCCGTCAATAGCGGATGCCTCTCTCAGCTCCTTCGGCGTGGACTGATAATAAGTCCTGGCCAGGATCAGGTTCCATACGTTTACTGCTCCCGGGAGAAGGATTGCCCATATGGTATTTACCATGTGCAGCTGATTGATCAGGATAAAGGTAGGGATCATACCGCCGTTAAAGAACATGGTGATAACAAAGATCACATTGAAAAATCCTCTTCCTACGAATTCCTTCTTTGACATGGGATAAGCAGCCAGCAGAGTAATAAATACAGAGATCAGAGTAAATGCCGCTGAGTAAAAAAGAGAATTGGCAAAGCCTCTCCAGATCATGTCATTTTCCAGAACACGGCGGTAAGCGTCTATTGTCCAGTCTTTAAAGTTAAAACTGATCCCCTGGTTATTCAGTACATTGGGATCCATAAAGGAAGCAATCACTACATATACAAGAGGAATCGCAATTGCCAGAACAAACACTCCCAGCAAAGTATAGCCTATACCCAGGATTGCCTTATCCGAGGTTCCCAGTTTAATTTTAATACGGTTTTCCATTTTCTCCCCTCCTACAGTCCTTCGCCTTCATTAAGCCTGGACACAACAAAGTTTACAATAATCAGCAGAATTACGTTGATCACTGAGTTAAAAAGTCCCACAGCGGTTGAATATCCGTAATCTCCGTTTAACAGACCGATACGATATACATAGGTAGAAAGAATCTCAGAAGCAGGAAGGTTCATATCTGTCTGCAGTGCATAGGCCTTTTCAAATCCGATGCTCATAATGTTTCCGGCCTGAAGTATAAACTGGATCACGATAATATTTTTGATTGCCGGCAGTTCCACATACCAGATCTGCTGAAGGATATTGGCACCGTCTACAATGGCTGCCTCTTCCAGATCCTTGCTGGCATTGGATAACGCTGCTGTATACATAATAGAAGACCATCCTGCTGCCTGCCAGATACCACTGGCAATGTAAATGGTTCTAAAAGCGGATGGCATTGTCATCCAGTTGGTGTCAATTCCCAGCACCTGGTTAATAGGCCCCACCGGAGAAAGGAACATTCTTACCATACCGCAAAGAACGATAACAGAAATAAAATTCGGTGCGTAGATCAAAAGCTGGATCTTCTTCTGTATCCCCTTTCTCCGGATCCTGTTCAGAAGAAGCGCCAGGATGATCGGTACGGGGAATCCCCACAAGAGCCCATATACACTCAGCTTCAGGGTGTTCATCAGATAGCTCATAAAATCCGGGGAAGATAAGAATCTCCGGAAATATTCCAGTCCTACCCAGGGGCTGCCTAAAACGCCGTCGATAACATTGTAATCTTCAAATGCGATCAATACTCCGCCCATAGGCAGGTATTTAAAAATAATCGTAAGCAGCAGCGCCGGTAATAAGAAGATCAGATATAACTGCCAGTTTTTCTTTACATATTTCAGTTTTCCTGATATCTTTTCCCAAAATGTCTGCTGCGGCTTTCTATAAATCTGTGCCTTCATAAAAAGCTCTCCTTTCTTTTCCTGCTCCTTTGTTTTTTGCAACTTGAAACGTTTCATTTTTTGTGATTTAACTATATTCTTTCTCCCTTTTTAAGTCAATACTTTTTCGTGATTTTTTAGATATTCGGTACATATTTACAGTTTTTATGCTTATTTTTTGTCTGTTTTTCACATTGTAACGTTTCATATAATAGCGTATACTAAAATCAGCTTATTATAATACATTTATTATAGAAAAGGAGGAGATGAATCTTGACCCCTTCTCACACACCTACTATGAAAGATGTTGCTGCCCGGGCCGGCGTATCCCTGGGAACAGTTTCTAAAGTGATCAACCATATAACCGTAGGAGAAAAAAATAGAGAAAAAGTAGAAAAGGCTATTAAAGAACTGGGATATGAGGTAAATACTTATGCCAGAGGACTGAAAACCCAGGAGACGAAGCTGATTACCCTCATTGTTCCGGACACTATAAATCCTTTTTTTGCAGCATTTACCCAATATGTAGAAAAAAACCTTTATGAGCATGGCTATAAATTGATCCTCTGCTGTGCCAACGGCATACCGGAAAAAGAAATCGGCTATCTGAATCTGGCCTCTCAAAGTAAAACGGACGGAATCATCGCTCTGACTTATACCGACGTGAGCAACGCCATACCCGCCAGGATCCCTCTTGTCTCCTTTGACCGCTACTTTGAAAACCATGATGTGCCCATGATCGCCTCCGATAACTTCCAGGGCGGCTATGCCGGCACAAAGAAGCTGTTGGAACTGGGCTGTCATCACCCGGTATTTATTCGTTTTCGCTCGAAATTTCCAGGTGAAGCAGATAAAAGAATGGAGGGATATCTCAGCGCCTGCCAGGAACTGGGGATCCAGCCCGATTATCTGGATCAGATAGACGCCATAGAGGAAAGAAGGGCCCTGGAGAACTTCATTCAGGAACATACCGACTCCCATGGCGCCTTAACCTTTGACGGTGTCTTTGCAAATACGGACCGTCATGCATATCTGGTCATGAAGATCTTAAAGGAACGGGGATTCCGAATTCCGGAAGACGTGCAGATTCTGGGCTTTGACGGAATACGTAAATACGGCATTGACGAAAGCTCCCTTTTCGTCTCCTCCATGTGTCAGCCTATAGAGGAACTGGCCAGGCTTTGTGTGGAGACACTGCTGAAGAAAAGACAGGGAACGGTAGTTCCTACTCTTTCTCTTCTTCCTGTCACTTATTGTTATGGAGGTACCACCCGGAGAGAATCTTAAAGATCTGTTCCTGACTTTTCAAGAACCGGAAGCTGAAAAATTTCAGTTTCCGGTTCTTTTTATGCAAAAATTAAGAATTTCTTTCGGATTCCATGGAAGAATCTTTAATGTATCCATGTTTAAATAGCTACAATTAGAAACTTACTAAGAGGGGGACTATATTTTGTATCTGATCCAATATCTGCCTTATGCCATTACACTTATTTTTATACTGCTGCCGGCAGTGCTTCTGGGCTTTCAGCAGAGAAGCCTGAATTTTTACGGGCTTTCCGGCTCTTTTCTGATCCTGCTCATCGTCTTCGGCTCCAGGCCCCTGCAGCTTTTTTATCTTCTTGGTTCCTTTCTCTGGTCCATACTGCTGATTAAAACCGCTATATTGTGGAGGGAAAAGCAGTTTTTCAGCACCTGGGGCTTTCCCCTCTTTCTTCTGCTCTCCCTTTTTCCCATGATCCTGAAAAATTTTGTTCTTATCCAGGGAAAACATCTTCCCCTATATGCAGCAACGGCCTGTTTTTCCCTGAAGACCATCCAGGTCCTTGCACATATATATAAAGGCCGGATACAGGAATATCCTGCAGGGGAATGTGCCGGATATCTTCTTTTCTTTCCCAGTCTTTTCCTGGGGCCTTTAAACAGCAGCAGACAGTTTCACCAAACCTGGGGCCATGTACCATCTGTCTCAGCATACCGCCGCCTTCTTGTCAGAGGGCTGAAAGAACTTTTCTGGGGGATCCTTTATCTTCTTTTTATCGCCCATATTCTTTCGCTGCCCCTTCAAAGCCTGGAATCCCGGATGCCGGAATCCCCTGTATTCTGTCGGATTCTCCTTTACGCCTGCCTTTACGGAGCCCGTCTTTTTTTCTATCTGGCTGGTTTTTCAAGGATCGCTGCCGGGTGTTCCTGTCTTCTGGGCACAGAATTAAAAAACAACTTTCAGAAACCCTTTCTCAGCGTCACTATCCGGCAGTTCTGGGACAGATGGCAGATCACTTTTACTGACTGGCTGAAGGAATTTATCTTCTGTCCCCTTTTGAAAAGGTTCAAAAAAAGCAGGCAGTTTTCCTGCCCGCTTCTGCAAAAATGTCTGGGGTATTTTCTGACTATGGGGGTATTAGGCGTATTCTATGGCCTCACTCCTTCCAGTCTGCTTTTCGCCCTTTACCATGGAGTTGTGCTCTGCCTGTGGGAAGTCTGGGAGACGAAGAGCCACCTTCATGAGAAATGGAAACACCAGCCTGTATACACTTTTTTTACCTGGATCTTTACTATGCTCCTGCTTTTATTCGGGTTCTTTATTCTGTCCGGAATGTTCCTGAAAATCTTATTTCTATGAGGGCTTATCACTATACATCCATTGAAACAAGTCTCTCCCTGCCTCTTTCAGGCCATTGAGCACACCATCAAAGGTCCCTGCCTTGTAGAAATTCAGGACAATGGCCCCTACAGGCACAGCCAGGATCATTCCGATAACGCCGCCGATCCGGTATCCGATATACATAAAGATCAAAGTGACCAGAGGGTTCATGCCGATGGAATCTCCTACCAGCTTTGGCTCTATGATACGGCGCACCAGCTGGGTAGTCAGATATAGGATCACCAGCCCCAGAGCATAACGGATATCTCCGGACACCAGCTTAAACACTGCCCATGGAATCAGAACTGTTCCTGTTCCCAGGAAAGGAAGCATATCCAGAAAAGCTACCAGGATAGCCACCAGAATAGCAAATCTTACTCTCAGTATAAGCATTCCTATAAAGAGAATCACTCCGATAACGGCCATGATCTTAAACTGTGCCTTAAAATATCCGCCAAATACAGTTTTAAAACTTTCTGCCATCATCCGCCATTTTTCCTGGATGATCTGAGGGGTATGGGCCCGTCCGAATTCCAGGATCCTGTCTCTGTCTGCGATGAAAAAATAAGCAGACAAAATACTGAAAATAATGGATATGAGTATGCTTGGGATATTTCGGGCGAAAGACCCCGCCTTATCTACCGTCAGCTGACTGAGTCTTCCTACAGCCTGTCCGGTAATATCCCCTATATCCTGCTGCACTTCTTTCAGACTTTCCTGTATATTTTCCGGCAGTTCGCTGATGATGCTCTCCAGGTTCCTTCCGGCGCTCTGAAAGTCTTCCCTGAAATCGGCATACATTTCCGGTGCCTGATCCAGAAAGGCTCTGGTCTCTTGTCCAATCCTTACTCCCAGGAAATAGATCGCTGCTATCACCAAGGCCAGAACCCCTATGATGATCAGCATAGAAGTATGCTTTCTGGCCACTTTCAGCCGCCGTTCCAGAATCCTGACAAGAGGATTTGCGATCATGGAGATGATCCATCCGATAACAAAAGGCATAAAGAACTGGAGGAATCGGATTCCCAGAAAAACGCCCAGGATGATCCCTATCAGTGTTATAAAAAATACCAGAATGCTCTTCACATATTTTTTTAATTTCATGAAACCTGTTGTTCGCTCCCTTTTCGCCTGATTGAAAAAGAGGCTGCTGCCGTTTCAGACATAGCCTCTTTGCTTCCGGCTTTTCCTAAGTATACCATAAAGTGACGAGCCAGGCGAGTATTTATACTCATTTGGCCGCCGCCGATACCGGACAGTCGGCTTCTTCTGTTTTTTATAATTCTTTCAGGAAGTCAAAGGGTTTCTCATCATGAAGGAAATGCATCAGCATGTAGGAGCACATAATGGCAATATTTTCTTCTTTTAAAATTCTCCTGACTTCCTCTCTGTCTGCCAGAACGACTTCAATCTCTTCGGTGTCTTCCTGAAATTCTCTGGATATCCTGCCCTCCGCCATTCCAAACACAATGGCGCAGGACTCATCGGTAAGACCGATGGTGGTAAAGGCAGGCTTCTCATAGGCAGGATCCACTTCAATGGGAGTAAAGGTAAGCCCGGTCTCCTCTTTCATCTCACGGATCCCGGCTTCTTTGAAATTTTCCTCCGGCTCTACCAGGCCTGCCGGAAATTCATAAATATAGTCGTCAATACTGTATCGATACTGGCGCACCAGCACTACCCGGTCCTGCTTCTCCCCATAAAGGCTGTAAATGATCACTCCGTCAGGGGTGTTTTTTCTTGTCCGTAGCTTCAGCGCTTCCTGATCTTTTGCCCTGGAAGCCACATAATACTTTCCTTTTTTTCCTGTTTTTGACTCTCTGTCCAGCTCGTAGAGATTCACAAAAGGATTCCGGGTCTTCTGGGTAATGCCGTTGATCTTTGCCATACTTATTCTCCTTTTAACAGTACCCGCAGTCTCTTATAGAGAAGCAGGGTAATAAATGAAATCACGATACCTTTTAACAGATTAAAAGGTACCATACAAAGTATAACAAATGAGACCATATTGTCAATGGCCGGATGGATTGCTGTTCCCATGGCAATAAAGCTGTCCATGGGAATCCCCATAAGAGTGCTGTATAACGGGAACATAATAAAAGCATTAGTCAGACAGCCCATAGCCGCCATCAGCAAAGTACCTGCTGCCATTCCTTTCAATGCATTGACTCTTGTCTTTTTCTTTCTGTAAAACAGGCCTGCCGGAACTACAAAGGCACAGCCGATAATAAAATTAGACAGTTCTCCCACGCCCATAGTGGTGGTTCCATGGATCACCAGATTCAGCAGGTTCTTAAGGAGCTCGATAAGCACACCTGCTAAAGGTCCCATTGCAAAAGTTCCCACCAGCACCGGAATCTCAGAGAAATCCATTTTGATAAAAGGCGGTGCAATAAAAGGAATCGGAAATTCAAAAAACATCAGGACTAAGGCGATTGCTCCAAGCATGCCGATCTGCACGGTAGTCCTCAGTTTTGACCGGTTCTGTGTCCTTATTTTTCTGTTTACTGCTGCTTCATTGTTCATTTTCATTATCTCCTTTACATGATTTTCATAAAAGGAAATTCTTCTTCATATGGCCTGCTGATCGGATAGGAAATAGCCCTTCCCTATCCGCTGGGATACTGCGGACAGCTTCAGACAAAGCCCGCCGCTTGTCGGACGTATCGCATAAAAAGAGGACGCCCCTATTCGGGGTATCCTCCATGAAAGCCACAATGAAATATTATCATTTCTTCTCTCATCCAGACTATACTGTCGGTACCGGAATCTCACCGGTTCAGCCGTAAAATACGGGTCGCGGACTGTTACCGCCGGTAGGGAATCGCACCCTGCCCCGAAGAATTTCTTTTTATTCTGTAGTATATTATATGCCTTTATATATCCTATTTCAAGAGATTTTTCATATAAATCGCAGATTCAACTTTTCACCAATTTCATCCCGGAGGGATACTATAATGTATATAAAGTTTTTCCATCACAAGGAGTCTCCCATGAATCATTATTATCCTTTTGTAAACACGCCCCTCCCCTATGATTATGATGCCCTTGAACCCTTTATCGATAAAAAAACCATGTTTCTCCACCATAACCGACATCTCCAGACCTATATTGACAATCTGAATTCCTTAATGAAAGAAAATCCCCCTTATCAAAACTGGTCTCTGGAAAAAATCCTGTACTGCTGGTCCGGGCTTCCCGCTGATATCCGGGTTTCCTTTAAGAATAACAGCGGCGGCATTTACAACCATCGGTTCTTTTTTGAAGGAATGGCGGATAAGGCCGGCCTTTCACCCAGCGTTTATTTCTCCGGGCTTATCAATAAAAATTTTGGCTGTTTTGAAAATTTCAAAAAATGTTTCAAAAAATCCGCCCTGTCAGTCTTTGGATCCGGTTATGTCTGGCTGGTACATTGCCGGGGGAAACTGATGATCACACAGACTGCAAATCAGGATACGCCTCTGGACCAAGGAGAATGTCCTCTTTTGAATCTTGATGTATGGGAACATGCTTATTATCTGAAACACTATAATGTTCGTGCCGCTTATATTGACGACTGGTTTCACGTGATCAACTGGGATATGGCAGAGCGGCGTCTGCAGAATCTGTTCTGACAGGTTTCCAAGGGCTTCTGGTATATTTTCTACTATGCTTCCCGACTGCATGGCTTTTGTTCTGCAAGGCAGTCCAAAAGGCTTATAGTAATAAAAATACTGTATCCGGTCTCTATAGATCAGATACAGTATTTTTTTAAATAATTTTTCTATTGATAGTATTCTTTTATGAACTTCAGGCTGTCCAGATATTCCTGATCGCTTCCAAGATGTTCCAGGATTGCCGGCATATCAGGGTTCACGCTATCGATCAATTCTTTATACTTTTTCAGATTGATCCCGCCTTTTCCGCAGGCAGTTTCCTGAAGCTGCAGGGTAAACTCCTGACGCAGCAGTACATCTTTCAGATGGCAGCTCTTGATATATTTTCCCAGCTTTTCAAAGCATTCTTCCATAAATTCTTCATGATAGAAATACCTTTCAGGGGAAATAATCCAGTTAAACACATCCATATGTACTGCAAAATGTTTTCTGTCTACATCCTCTATAAGCTTTACATATTCATCTGGTCCCATAGGATACATCCAGGGCATTGGTTCTATAGTATAAAAAGTATTCTGAGGATCTGCTTCATCTATGATGTTCTGGATACTCCTTACCATATCCTTCCAGGTTTCTTTAGTCAGATTTTCTTTGTATGGTCCATCCCATCTAGCACCTTTTGAGCCGGAAACATTAACACAGCAACAGGCCCCCAACCTGTCTGCTAACCTAAGCTGCTCCCTGCACCTTATCCGTGCGTTTTCTCTTATCTCCGGATCCGGTGAGATCGGGTTACACCAGGCTCCCACTTCTGCAATCACAAGTCCCTGGTCTTTTGCTGCCTGTTCATAGGCTTGGATTACCTCTTTAGGAGCAGTGTAATCCACAGGAAAATTCACTGCCTGGCAACCGATTTTTTGCATATTTTCCGCCCATTCTTCCGGTGTTTTATGTTCCAGAGAACTGGATAGTCCAAGTTTCATATCATCTACCGCCTTTTCTTATTTGTCACTTTCCAGAAGTTCAATAATACATTTCAGATCCTTATACGCATTCATATAAACATATCTTCCAGACGCATCTCCATACTCGCCCTTCTGTTCTAAGGTCATACCAAATTCTTCACATCTCTTTACAGCCTCCGGCATTTTCATGCCCTGAATGTTAAAGGCCACATGATGGATTCCCTCTCCATGTTCATTAAGATAATTCCGCCAAGTGGAAGAAGCCTCATTTGGCTGGATAAGTTCTAACTGCAGCCCTGGTCCTACGTCGAAGAATGCCAGAAGGCTGTTGGCCTCCGGTGCCGGCGCTCCCATATACTCAGTCTGCATGATCTCATATTCGCCGCAAAGATTTGCTTCCGGCTCTTCTACTCCTAAAAACTCTGCCCATTTCTTTTTCGTAGCGTAAATATCCTTTACAATAAACCCTACCTGGCAAACTAAATTTGATCCTACTACACTCATAATCTTTCTCCTTTTTCTTTTTATATTTCTCCCATATGGTACTTCTTACATACTGCCCCATCCTGTCAGCAAGGCATAGGGCGTCCCTTATAATCAATAAACGGTATTTCCATAGGCAGAATTTCTTTCCGTCCGCTCAAAATAGCATAGATTCCTTCTGCCGCCTCTTTCGGATGTATCTGGGCATTTTCTTTCCCCATGGCAGTATCCATACGTCCGGGATGTATCATATAGATGCGCATATGCAATTCTCTTCTCTCTTCTTCCAAAAAGTTCCTTAATTTTTGGGTATACATATTCGCCGCATATTTGGACACAGAATAGGCCGGATAATTATATCCCTTTGGGCTTAAATGCGCAGCTTCTGAAGTAATATTCATGATGCAGGGACATACCGACCGATATAGCTGTTCTATAAAGTATTTACACACCAAAGCTGTTCCTACTACATTTACTTCCAAATTTCTTCTCAGCATATCAATATCCAGATCTCTGATACAGTCTCCCGGCATCTTCATTTTTCAAAAAGCACGCCGGCATTATTAATCAGAAAATCTATATGTCCATATTTTTTCCGTACCTTATCTGCCGCCTCTTTCACTTCCTCTTCTTTTGTCACATCCATCTGCAGGATTTCCAAAAATTCCGGATAGTCTGTCTTGAAAGTCAGAAGTTCTGTCATCTGTTCTCCGTCAGTATTCCTGCATGCAGCGAGTATAGAATCTCCCTGTGCCAGCCCAAGCCGGACCAGTTCCAGTCCAAGCCCCCGATTTGCGCTTGTAATAAGTCCCAGCATAGTGTTTTCTCCTTTCTCAGGCAAGCCCTGTATTTATAAAAAGCGCCGGCTTTACCCCATTACCATTTCCTGATAATTTTCCTTTGGCGTCCTTTTCAGCGAAATTTCTTTGGTTTCTCCCAGACAGGAGATTTCATACTCTCCTGCAAATCCGGTAAATTCCAAATTTCCCCGGGGGTCTGTGACCAGACTCAGGGAAGTCATCCACTCCTCCTTGATCTTTTTCTTTAATTCCACATAGGCAGGTTTCTGGGAATTGTCCTTGCGGATCAGCCCGCAGGGAGCTCCCAGCCATTTATTATCGTCGTCGAAATCCCAGGTTGTGATCGCCTGGACATAGGGGGATTCAAAAAGCACCGTGTACATCTCCACCGCTTCTCTGGCCTGGCGTTCTTCTCCCTCAGGGGTAGTAGGCCAGTAAGGAATCTGATAGTCATTGAGATCCTTGATTTCCGAAGGCATGAGATGTCCCGAGATCAGGGTGTTTTCTGTAAAGTGCAAAGGCAGTCCGAAGTGAGAGAATCTCTCCAGAACCTCCTGTATCTTCTCTATTCCCCAATACCCCTGATGTTGATGGGATTGGATACCGATAGTCGAAATAGGAACTCCCGCCTCAAGACAGCCCTCTATCAATATCTCATAAGCCTGGCTGGTATTAAAATCATTAATAACCAGCATTGCCCCCGGATTACTTTTTCTGGCTTCTTCAAAGACCCTTTTGACCAATTTGATCCTTCCCATGTCTTTGCATATCCTGGTGATCCCATTATCATATTTGTCAAATACCGGCATGATCACTACTTCATTTATTACGTCCCAAGCGTCAATCGTTCCCTTAAATGCGCCAACATCGCGGCGAATCCGCATAAGCTGCCGCTCCAGGATTTCTTCATTGCTAAGATTCAGAAGCCAGGAGGCTGTCTGGGTATGCCAGCAAAGCGGATGGCCTTTGATAGTGATGCCCTTCTTTTTCAAAAACTGTGCCGCCGCCATTAAATTCTGCTGATTGGTTTTTCCCTCTTCTGGCTCATACTGTCCCCAGTAAAAAGGAAGAGTAGCAAAATTAAAAAGATCCAGCCACAATTCCATTCTTTCCTGCAAGATTTCCCTTCTTTGGCCGTCCAGGTTTTCTCTGCACAATTCTAACGTATCAAAGGCGTTGCAGCCAAATAAAAATTCCTGTTTTTTCTGTCTGACCTCCACAGCTTTTCCTGCGAGAGGTTTTCCTTCCCTGTCCTGAAAATGCAGGACTGCCTTCCCTTTTCTGTGCTCTAACCTATCCATAATTCCTCCCCGATTCGTCTATCCTAAAATTTCTGCGGTACCGTTTTTTTTGTTATCTTCAATATAACATTCTTATAAATAATGCTCTATTGGATTTTTGCTTTTTATCAATATTTTTTTGCTTTCTCTTTTTCATTCTTAACCATAAGCATCTTAAAAGCTCTCCAAAAAAATCCTTCAGCCCATCAAAAAGCGGTTCCAGTCCATACTTCAGAAGTTTTACCTGACAATCCACATTTTCTTTATAAAATCCTCTGTTTTTCCACCGCAATTTTTGCTATATTATAGTTACATTTTCTGCGGTTCTATTCAATATTTCCAATAGCAAAGGAGAGTCTCATGATTAAATCCGATCTTTCTGAGCCCTGGCTTTTCGGCCATAATATGACTATTAATATTTCTTATGGGGATTTTTATACTTCTTTCCCCACCCATTGGCACAATTTTGTAGAGATTATTGCTCCGCTATCGCCAGATCTTATACGGATTTTCTGTCCTGCATACGGAAGATTCTCTGTTTGAAGAAAATCCTTTGCCCCTGCTCCTAAAGCTCCTGGACATCAGCACTAGAGATTTTCCTTTCAAAGAACTTCATATGTATGAAATTCTTCTGCATTTTTTATTATCATCGGAAATCACAACCTTCTTATAAAAAATCAGCTTTATGCCCAGAAAACCTCCAGACAAAAAGCCGATGACCAAAAATTTGATGCGGTTACGGACTATATATGTGAACACTGTACCCGAAAGCTCACTATGGAAGAGACGGCTGCATTTGCCGGTTTCAGCAAATATCACTTTTCCCGTATCTTTAAAGAATATTATCAGATGTCCTTTCCGGAATATATTGCGTCTCTGCGTATTTCAAAGGCCACAGAGCTACTGGAAAATTCCTCTCTTTCTATCTTGGAGATTGCCATGCGGTCCGGATTTTCCAATCTTTCCTCTTTTAACCGGGCATTTAAAGAAATACATAACTGTACTCCTTCTCAGTTCCGGAAAATGGCAGAGTTTTCCCCGGATTCATAAAAGGACCGGGGTGTTTACCTGCCGGCAGCATAAAACCATAGAAAGTCTGCCCATGAGCTGCTTTCTTTTCCATAAGAAGATGCATATAGACCAACCGTACAGCCTACAAATCCTCCAGATGCTTCTGTAGTGTAATACTCCAGAGAAATCCCTTCTGCTACGGATACTCTTCCTTTTCCCTGATCCAAAAAGATTCCCGCCTTCTGATTTTCTGTTTTAAGATGTATTTCCAGTCTTTTTTTCTCTATCTGTTTTTCTGCCAGAACCTCTTCCTTCCCTTGTACCACCTGCGTCACACAAAAAAGAAAGGTTTTTCCCTTTTTTATCACTTCCATTTTCAAATGGTTTTTCTGATTCTGAAACAGTAAAAGTCCGGCTGCGTCTCCTTCTGCTTCTAATTCAAATTCCATCTGTGTTGATACGTACATAGAATAAGAACACTGGCGTACACCCAAATATGAAAAGGCCGCACAATCCTTTGCCTGTGTCTTACTGGCATAGATGCGCAGATATCCTTTTCTTGCTTTTAAAGAATAATTTTCTTCAGATCTTTGGCATACTCCCAGCAAACGCTGATCCAGCTCCTCGCCCCAAAAATGAAACAGCACATCTTCTCCCATTTCTTTTGGAAAACGGCATTCCTCCAAAGGAATCTCCAACTGATTCTCCAGAATCCCTTTCCCCGGACTGATAACTGGCCATCCATCTTCCCAGTCTACTTTTGCCAAAAAAGTCTCTCTTCCCAGACTGCTTCCACCGCAAAGAGTACGGCTGGCAAGCATAACCATATACCATTCTCCATTTTCATCATCAAATAAGTCTCCATGACCTGCGCAGGTTATAGGATATTTTTTTCCCAAATGACGATGTGTCAGGACAGGATTTCTGGGACAGCCCTCAAAGTCTTTTTGAAGACTCTTACTTCTTGCAGCCATAACAGAATGTTCATATCCCGTTCCGCCTTCCGCATAAATAAGATAGTAATATCCGTCCTTTTTATATAAATGAGGGCCTTCCGGCCAAATCACATGACGGGCAAATCCTTTCCAGATGCGTCTGCTCTCTCCCACAAGTTTCATTTGTTTTAAATCCAGTTCCTGAATCCATATTTCCCAGTCTCCATTATACTTTACTCCATTTTGATTCGGTCTGGTTCCTACATAATAGCAGGTGCCATCTTCATCAAAAAAAAGACTGGGATCAATCCCTTGGGCTTGCGGACCTAGATAATAAGGTTCCGACCAGGGTCCTTTCGGAGTGTCTGCTTTAACGACAAAATTACCTCCCTGATCAATATTTGTAGTAATCAGATAAAAGGTATCCTCATGAAAGCGTAAAGTAGGCGCAAAAATACCCCTGGATATTTCATCTCCCTCTAATAGAAGCTGAGACGGCCGGTCCAGAACATTTCCCAGCTGTTCCCAGTGAGCCAAATCTCTGCTGTGAAAAATCGGCACTCCTGGAAAATAAGCAAAGCTGGAATTTACTAAATAAAAGTCATTTTCTACTCTGCATATGGAAGGATCTGGATAGAATCCTCTCAACACAGGATTTTTTGCTTTTGTCATTGTCATTCTCCTATCATAATACATAGCCAAATCCAAGAATTGTAAATTTTTTCTTTTCTTCCCCCGGCGCTGGTAAAATTTCTACTATATGTTCCCGGCTCTCCGTCTCAGAAAAGAGGATTACAGCATTGCAATGTATCCAGCCATTTATCCTAGGATCTGCTGTCATTTTATAATGGCCGTCTACAAAAACATCCGCTTTGCCTGTATCGGTTTCTCCTTCATCTTTAAAAATCAAAAGCAATGCGCGGCATAAGATTTTCAGTGTGAAAGCCTCTGTCTCTTCTGCCTGGCCGGTATACTGCCAGTTATAAGGAAACTGTGGAGTCCCATATATATCCATGTCAATTTCAACCTCCTGCAGTTTCTGATCTGTACCGCAAAAGCTCCCTTCTGAAATCCTGGCCTTTTGGCAAAGTTCCTTTTTATCTAAAAGCCTTACTGTTTCAAAGTCCTTTCCATAGACCGGTTCTCTTTCCAGAAGGCTTCCATCTGTGTCTTCTTGTCCATATCCCTCTTCATTCACTTTGTCAAAAAGATATCCCAGACATTTTGCCATGATCGTATGTCCCAGATTTGTAGGATGGAACATATCATAAAAATACTGGTTTTTTGAAATCACCCGGCCTTCTTCTCTTTTAAGAGAAAATTGTGGCGATACCGCATCTAATACGCTGACCATCGGCAGCCCGTAACGTTCCCCCACTGGCGCAAGCCGGGTCTGAAGGTTCCAGTCATTGGCAAATACAGAAAATAAAAGTACCACTGCCGGATTCCACGGCAGCCCTATAATCTTTCTTACCAGACTTTCGAAACAGATACCTTTTGTCTCATCTCCTTCGTCATTAACTGCAAATTCTACCACTATCAGATCCGGCCGTTCTCCCTGTCTTAAAATATCTCGCTCAAACCGTATCATACCAAGCTCCGAGGGCGTTCCTCCAACCCCGGCTTTTATGTATCGTACATTGTCCCCTGTTCCAAATTTCTCCGCAAATGCCTCGCAGGATTTCCTGGCGTAACATTCTGTGTGAACAGGTACAGCTCCTGCTCCCTGAGTGATCGATCCTCCCAGATAAGCCAGGGTAACACACTCTCCCCGCTTTGTTTTTTCTATGACACGTTTCAAGCGATAAGGATTTCCCAAAGATAACAGCGAATGAGCAATCATAGTTTCCGCCGCTTTTCCAGTAAGATCCACTGCTTCCTCTTCTCCCTGATCTGGTATCTCCCATTCCTCTCCCACATAAAGTTTAACACTGACAACAGCCGTCTGTTCCGGTATATCAAAATAAAACTGAATCTGCCCCGGCTCCTTGTCATCCTCGCTCCAGGAAATACCAGACAGGGAAATCCAATGCTCCACTCCGTCTGCTGGTATCCTTCCTGTTATAAGAGTTCCGCCGCCATAGATATCCTTTTTCCCATACATCTGAAAAACAAATTCCAGTTCTTTACAGGCTCTCCCTGCTTCTACGCAGATACCGATACACTTTACCAGATTACGGAATCCTTCTGCTGTTTTCAATGCTTCCAGTATTCTCTCATCTGTAATATTTCCAGAAATCTGGGCGCTGTTAATTAGTCTTCCATCATTTTCGTATAAAAAATGCCCCCCTCTTTTATCCGGCTGCTCTGTACCAAAAATCTCCTTCTCACGTACAATATAAAATCCCGGCAGTTTCTTCTCCGGATCTTTCGGTGCTTTAGGTCCTTCCATTTCTCATGATCCCGTCCTTTCCACTCTTTTCTCATATAATTAGTGCCTGGTCTGCACCTTATTTCCAGATTCTGTAATTCCCGCTTAGTGCCAGCCATGCAAACAGATATAGGAAATTATCATAATAACGCCGACTCCCTTTTCTAAGTGAGGTGTTCCAGAATTTTTTTATACACTCACCTGCATAAGGGCCGTCAGCTGCCAGGGAAGCCTGTGCATTTGTCGCAATAACAGCTACCGGATGTAGTGCCTTTTCCTTAAGTTTTGTCCCGTCTATAAGAAAAACTCCGTCCCAACTGTCTTTTTCTCTCACACAGTAAAATTCCTGCAGTCTTCCTGCGATTTCTTTCTGCCATGGATCTCGGTGAAACCAAAGTGCATCCAGGCCGATATTAGCCATAGTGCGGTATGCGTCACTATAATACCAGTCATGACGTCCAAACTGAACTTCTGTACCCGTATGGGGTGTGCCATCGTATTCTGCGTATTCCGCCGAGAGTCCTGTGTCCGGATTGCAGGCCAGATGGAGAAATACCCGGCTGTTTCCCGCTGCTTCCCGCCAAAATATTCTGTCTTTTTCATCTGCCCACAAAGCAAACAATTCATAGAAATGGGGTAGATGATAAGAAGGGTCTGTAAATTCCACACCGGGAATAAACTTAATCAGCTTGTTGTCCCGGTTCCACATAGGCTCACCAGAATGTCCCGGTTCTCCCTTATGGATACATTCCCGAAGTATTTTCCTGGCTTCCCCGCTGTAATCAAAAATCCCTTCCCTGTCGCCCCACCGATGAGCAGCAAAAAAAAGAGCCATTGCAAAAAATTCTTCCCCATCTGGCGCCGGACCATCAGCATTAGGCGTTCCATCTGTGCCGCAGGACCATATAAAATAATTTTTTCCAGGTCCTTCCTGAATCCGCATATAAGTGCATACCCATTTCCACAGTCTGTCAAACTCTTCCTGTTTATCCATCTGCACACAGACCATCATGCCATAAGACATTCCCTCTGTACGCACATCATGATTTCCTGTGTCCTCCAGGTATCCCATATCTGATCCTGATTCCTGATAAAACCTTTCATCTTCCGGACCATAAAATATTGTTTGGAAGATTCTCTCAAGTCGGCTGTCGATCTCCTGCCTGTCATATCCCTGTTCTTCAAAAAAATTCCGATATTTTCCTGTATAAAATGCTCCTTCCACTTTTCTTTATCTCCTTTCTGTTTTTCCGGATACTCCTCCTGATCCAGAGTAATATAAAACTGCCGCATTAAGCATGACAAAGAATCTGTCTGTTCTCAATATCAGCTTAACGCAGCAGTTTATTATAGACTTACTGCTTATTCTTTTACCCCGCCAATAGTCAGGCCTGTCACAAAATATCTCTGAAGGAATGGATACAGACAGATAATTGGCAGCATAGTCAGAATCGTTGCCGCCGCACGGACTGATGTAGGCGTAACACTTCCAATGGCATTTTTCATTGCCTCTGCAGAGCTTCCCTGATTTGTTACAGAAGACAGCAGCTTCATCAGCTCGTACTGAAGAGTTGTAAATTCAGGGCTCATACGGTTGTACAGCATGGCATCGAACCAGGAGTTCCACTGTCCTACCGCCACAAACAGGGCTACTGTAGCATATACTGGCTTGCACAGCGGAGATATGATCTTCAGAAAAATCGTCATATATCCCGCACCGTCCAGCTGGGCAGATTCCTCCAGACTGTCTGGGATCCCTGCCATATAAGTACGGATAACCAGCATGTTAAAGGCACTTACCATTCCTGGAATCACATAAACCCAGAAACTATTGGTAAGTCCCAGGTTCTTATACAGCAAGAATACCGGAATCATACCACCGTTCACATACATGGTAATAACCCAGAATAGCGATAAGGATCGTTTAAATAAGAAGCGCTTTCTGCTGACAATAAAAGCCAGGATTGCATTAGCAAACAATGCTGTAACCGTTCCGAATATAGTTCGCAGTACCGTTATATAAGCTCCGGTAAGCAGATTATTTTTCTGAAGAACTGTAGTATAGTTCTTCAGTGTAAATTTTCTCGGCAGCAGATAGATGCCTCCCCGGAGAGCATCTGTACCATCATTCAGGGAAATAGCCAATGTATTCAGCACTGGATATAAGGTAATGACCACAAATGCGATCATAAACAGCGTATTTAATACAACAAAAATCTTATCTGGCACAGATTTCTGGGCTTTCGATTTTTTCTGTTTTACTTCTTTCATTTTCGGCACCTCCTAAAACAGCCTCTCTTCGCCATTACGCTTCGCAATCTGATTAGCAATGACGATCAGAACAATACTTACAAAGCTCTTGAAAATACCTGCGGCAGTACCGATCGCATAATCTCCCTGACTGATGCCCCATTTCAGCACATAAATGTCAATCGTCTGGGATACACTCTGTACCAAACCATTTCCAAGCAGATACTGGATCTCGAAGCCCGCATTTAATACATTTCCCACATTCATAAGAAGCAGGATAATGATTGTAGGCTTAATACCCGGTAAAGTTACATGTTTAATCTTGGCCCAGCGGCCGGCACCGTCCATACTGGCCGCTTCATAGAGAGATGGATCAATAGATGTGATAGCCGCCAGATAAATAATCGCATTCCAGCCAGTCTCTTTCCACACATTGGCAAACGCTACGATAGGCCAGAAATACTTTGTATGAGCAAAGAAATTTATAGGTTCATCAATCAGATGCAATCCTACCAAAAGTTCATTAATAATACCAGATCCCGACAGGGCATCATGCAGAATACCTGTTACAATGATCCAGGAAAGGAAATGGGGTAAGTAGGAAATTGTCTGAACGACTTTCTTACCTCCTTTTGACTGTACCTCATTTAAAAGAATAGCAAACACAATCGCCATGATAAAGGTTGCCGCCAGGTTGATCACACCCATTGCCAGAGTATTTCTGATAACCCGGACAAAGGTCACATCAGAAAACAGCTGTTTAAAATTTGCAAGTCCCACAAAAGCGGAGTGGAATAGCCCGTCCTTAGGTTTGTAATCCTCAAAGGCCATCACCCAGCCGCCCAGCGGGAGGTAATAGAAAATAATCCCATAGATCACGATGATCAATGACCAGAAGATCAGAACCTTCTGCCTTTTGATCTCCTTCCACGTAATCTTCGGTGTTGGTTCCGCTACATTTTCTTTTCTTCTCCTTTTCGCCATAGAAGCCATAATCTCACTCCTTTTCTATAAAACAGGCAGATGCCCTGTTTTTCTTTCTCTGACATCTGCCCATTTCTTTCAGAATTTTACACTTTACTGATACTTCGCAGCCTCTTCCATTCTTCTGTCTAATTCCTCCTGCATCTCATCTAAGAATGCCTGGGGATCACAGCTTTCATATGCCTCCATATATTCATCCCAGGCTGCATCAAAATCTTCTGCCATAACAACTTTTGGAAGATATTCATGCTTGATTTCTCCCATTTTTGTCAGCGCCATACCTCCAGGAGTACTGGTAGTCATATTGTTGGAATAAGAATACATCGGATACCATGGACCTGGAGCTTCGCTGGTTCCCAGCATATCCACATAGGTTTCTGCGCCATAGGCTTCAAAGCATTTTTTTACATCATCGCTTAATCCATCGAAAAATTCTGTAGGCTGATACTGTGGCTGCATAGCGTTAATACCGTCCCTGCTGGTTCCTGCATACTGTGGAAAATAGGAATATGTACACAGGTGCGATGCCTTATAAGCAGTATCAGATGCCTCAAGTCTCTGTTCTTCTGTCCGGTAGAAAAGTCCGTTTTCATCTACCTCGTAATCTTCTCCTTCTACACCCCAGTAACGCAGATCATGAACCTCCTGGCTCAGAAGGTCGTCAATAAACTGAAGGGCACCCTCCACATCCTCACAGCTTGTTGTGATTGCAAGACCGCTGGCCTCATTCAACACACTGCCGGAGCAGTGCCACTTATTCTGGATCCCTTCCTCAATAGTGATTGGAAGAGGAACATAATCGCAGCCCTGCTCGTCCAGTCCCTGCTGCTTTAAGGAATCATTTACATTATAGGCAAAGTTCCACCACTGGTCGATCATGCCCAGTACACGTCCTGTGGAAAGTTTCGCGATATACTCATCATAGGTCTGTGTAAAGGATTCCGGATCTACAATGCCTTTATGATATTCTTCATTCAGCTTCTGGAAGTATTTCACTGCCGTAGGTGTCGTATTATAATCGATCACCTTTAATTCCTCAGGATCTACGATAACTGATCCGTCATTTGGATAACCGTCCAGGAACTGAGGTGCATTCTCCAGACAGAAATATCTCCAGTCCTCACAAAGTATGGTATATGGAATATTCTCAGTACCATCTTCCATGGTCGGATTTGCTTCCTGATAGGCTTCGATCAGATCAAAATACTGATCCATAGTCTTTACTTCCGGATAACCGGCCCATTCCAAAACTCTGGTCTGAATCCAAAATGCCTCATCATTATGGATCGTTGCCTTTTCTTCCCCGTAAATGTTCTGGAACTGCTGGATCCAATAGATATGTCCGTCCTCCTGACGAAGCTTATCCCATTCCTGATCAGTCAAGTATTCCTTGATATTCGGATAATCGTCAATATAATCATCTAAAGCTACCAATGCGCCTGCATCATATAGCTGTGCCATACCGTCTCCACCGTCAATAAAATCCGGATATTCTCCCCCGGCGATCATAGTTCCCACAGCCTCTTCTGCCGTCTGTCCGGTCAGCCATGTTTCCTTGCACTTTGCACCAGTAATTTCTGCAATTTTCTGTTGAATCTCATTGTCATCATTTATCTCCGTTCCGGGAACTGCAAAAAAGGCTGTAAATTCTTTTACTCCTCCCTCCTCAGAACTGCCCTCTTTGTCCCCGCCGCCACAGCCAGCTAAAAGCGTGGAGAGCATTGCAGCTCCCATAAGAGCTGCCAGCATCTGCTTTTTCTTCATTTTGCTTCCTCCTTCAATTTTGATAGCATTATTCTATCTTTTTCTTCTTTTTGTTACAACCTGACAAAAATAAGAAAAAGGCAGGACAAAGTTTAGTTCTTTTTCCAAACCATATCCTGTCTTTTATCTCTTGTTGATTATGCATGATTCCGATTTTTTTTCCTATAACTTGTAGGTGTACAGCCTTTTATAGAAATAAAACGGTTAATAAAATAATCCAGATCCCGGTATCCCACCTGTTCTGCTACTGCATAAATCTTGTTATCCGTCCGCAGAAGATATTCTGCCGCTTTTTCAATCCGGTAATTGTTCAGATATTCTTTAAATGGAATCCCGTATTGCTTTCGAAACATCTGGCCTAGATAGGCGCTATTTACATAATATTTTTTACTCAATTCCTTTAAGGTAATATTCTCGTGATAATTCTCCCGGATTTCTTTCTCAACTTTCGCCAGCACACTTCCAGGTGTATTTTTTCGGAGTTCACAAAGATAGTCCGCATATTCCAGCATAAAGGTTTCAAAATTTTCCCGGCTTCCCCGAACCATTCTGGTATCAAAAGCATTCTCCCTAATATAAGAAATAATCTCGTTTTGGTCTACACTGTCATCCTGGGCCAGTCCCAAATGGGTCAGCCGTACAAGGAGATAATTCATATTGATACGTATCATTCCCGGTTCCATATCTGCACCGTTTATTTCATAGAAGACCTGCTCTACAATACTCTTTATTTTATCCCGGTGGTTTTCTTCTACTGCTTTCAGCAATTCTTCTATGATCTCTTCACTTATGATCTTGCCGCTTTCCTCTGTTTTTCTTTCTGAATAATACCGGATACGCTCAGATGCATCAAAATTCTGAAAGCTGAGAGCCATGATCGCTGTATGAAAAGAACGGTAAATGTCTTCTACTTTTTCTACCTTATCACCTACATAAGCTGTGACCGATATCTCAATACCATCTCTCACATTATCCAGAAGTGTTCTCAGGAATCTCTCTTCTGTCATATTTGCTTTTTCGGCTAAATGTACATCATAGAGTATCCCAATATCAAACCACTCTTCTCTTCCTGCCAGATCCATAAAAACAAAATAGCCGTCTGCATCTCCCAGGTATTGTCTGCATCTGGCATAAACACCTTTCTGCGCACACCTGATGGTCTGCGGTTCCATAATCTTTTCTCCGCTTTCCAATGCCAGGCAGACATAGCGAAGCCCTTCAGGCGCTTCTACTTTCTGGGATATGTACTCTACGGCTTCCCTGTCTCCCCTTCCCAATAAAATGGACTGCATATACCGTGCAAAATATGCCTGTTTCATTTTTTCTTCCTGAGATCTCTCATTCTCTCTTTTGTTATACAGCTGGTTCACCCTCTCCAGAAGTTCCGAAAGCTGTTCTTTCTGCACCGGCTTTAAAATATAATCTGTACATTTATATTTGATCGCCTGCTGAGCATAGGAAAACTCTCCATAGCCGCTGACGATCACAAAAAATGCCTCCGACACACTCTCTTCTCTGATTTTTTTCAAAAGCGTGATACCATCCATCACCGGCATCTTAACATCTGCCAGGATCAGATCTACTTCTTTGGTTTTCAGAAAATCCAGAGCTTCTTTTCCATTATAAACCATTCCTGCAATTTCATATCCCCACTTTTCCCAGTCTATCAGCACAGAAAGCCCCTGTGCGATAAAAGGCTCATCATCTACTAACAGTACCTTCAGCATCTTTATCCCCCTCCCTAAAATATTTCACAGGCGCTGATATTGTCACAATGGTTCCCACCATTTTCTCGCTTTCCAGTGAAAAATGAATATTCCCATCTGTCTGCATCTTCAGCCTCAGGCATGCGTTGATCACACCTACTCTTCCTTTTTCCCGAAGCATCTCAATATTTGCGTTTTCCATTCTCTCACGCAGATAATAGAGATAGGACTCCGGCATACCGCTTCCTGTATCTTCCACTTCCAAGTAAAGCTTTTCTTCCTGCCGATATGCTTTCACAAAAATCCAGCTTTTCGCCGCCTTATCTTCAATCCCGTGTACACAGGAATTTTCTGCGAAAGTCACAAGAGAAAGTTTCGGAATTTTATAGCCTGCACATTCCTCCTGGATTTCTATGGAATAGGAAAGGCGGTCTCCAAAACGATATTTCTGCAATCTCAGATAAGCTTCTACAAATTTCTTTTCTTCTCCTATAGTTACCATATCCGTTCCCCACTCTACATACTGTCGTTCCATAACAGCAAGCTGCTCGATCATATCTGCAGTCTCATACTCTTGTTTCAATACGCTGCGCATCCGGATATTCTCCAGTACATTAAAAAGGAAATGAGGATTTATCTGCCCATGGAGGGCCAGCAGTTCCGCTTTCTGTCTTGCAATATTCATCTCCTGCTGTTTCAGCCTGCTTTTATAAACTGTTTCGATCAGGGAATTGGTCTTTTGGGCCATAATATTGTAATTACGCATAAGAGAGGCAATTTCATCCGTTCCATGGATACTTTTAATTTCTTCCAGACGTCCTTCCACGCTGTAGTTGAAAATCCGGCTCAGAAAGCCGATGCGTTCCACAAAATTTCTCCGAAGCGCATTCATAAAAATCCATGGAAACAATACATTTATCAGAAGCATCAGTACCAGAATCGGAAAGCTTTTAATCATAACCTCTCCCACACCGCTGCTGTAAGGCATCACATAGATAGTCAGTTCCTGTCCGTAAAACGCCATTCTTTCCGTATATTCCCCGCTTCTATACCCCACGCTGCTGATATAAGAATAATTCTGACTGCTGTTGCCCAATCCGGTATTGGATAGCAGAATCTGTCCCGTTTCGGAGCAGACGTACACATCACCTCCATAATTCGCCATTGTCATTCCCTGGTTGATGGCATTATAATCCAGATCTATTCTCAGGAGCTTATTGTACTTATCCCGCTTATATCGGTCCAGTTTCCGTACAAAAGACAGCTTTTTCACCGGACTTGGGTTGGTCGGCCCTGCATCCTCATAGTAAAAATACATCTGCATGTTCTGTCCGGAATCCATAAAATCCCGATACCATTTTTCCTCTTCCACAGATTCCATACGCCAGAATCGTCCGCCGTTGACGATGGTGCCGTTATCTGCATACATCCGGATAATGGAATTGCTGGTTCCCAGCGAGCTGTCAAAAAGAGAGTCTTTCAGCAGTTCCTGATACTGATTATAATAATCCAGCGTCGATTGAAATTCTGTATTCAGAAACTCATTGATATACTTGTTAAAGTAAATATTCTTGGAAAGCATGACCGTCTCCTCTGCAGCGCTGTTTAAACTATATTTCACAGCGCTGACGATGCCTCTGCTTGTTTCCTGTTTCGTATCATATTCTCTTTTGACGATCAACCCGATGATCACTGCATCCGTCAATACCAATGGAAGTATCATACAGTAAAAATACAGCAAAAACAATTTTTTTTTGATCTTTAGATTGTTAAGGCGATCATCCAGCCAGTTTCGAAATCTTCCCGTCATGGTAGTTCTCCTCATCTGTCTTTTCCGTTTCATCCTTCTCTTTTCAGGCAGATCACATTCCAAGGCATTTTTCCAACTCTGCTTTTATACTGCCGTTTCCTTTCCATCTCGAAGACCCGTTTCCATTTAAAACTGCAAAGCTGTTCCTCTATATTTACGACCTTCGGGGCCTCTCCAGCAGTATAAGTATTTTCCAGAAGCTCCTTGATCAACAGCGTCTTATCTGCATAATAATATCCCTGTTCTCTGATCTTTTCAAAATCATCTACGCCAATAGGCAATGGTTTAAACCTCATGCACTCACCTCTTTCCCCTAAGTATACCCCATCACCCCTCCCAATTCCAGCAAAATTTCCTCAAGCCAGCCCAGACTCCACCTCACATTTTCTATACACGCAGAAAGCCCCCTGTGTTTTCTGCGAATTTGTCGAGCATGGTTTGAGACCTCAGAATCAAACCAGCGCAGACTGAGCAAGAAAACACAGGGGGCTTCCATCCCGTCTATAAATAACTATGACAGTTCCAGTTTTCCAGTATACAACTGATAGTAGGTTCCCTTCATAGCCAGCAGCTCTTTATGGGTACCTCTCTCGATGATCCGTCCGTGTTCCAGAACCATGATGGCATCACTATTCCGGATAGTGGACAGTCTGTGAGCAATAACGAATACGGTACGTCCCTTCATCAGGTTATCCATACCCTGCTGCACGATACGCTCTGTACGGGTATCGATACTGGAAGTTGCCTCGTCCAGAATCAATACCGGCGGGTCTGCGATGGCGGCTCTGGCAATAGCCAGCAGCTGACGCTGTCCCTGAGACAGTTCTTCACCGTCACCGGTAAGTACTGTACCATATCCTTTTGGAAGCATATTGATAAACTGATCCGCATGGGCCAGTCTGGCTGCAGCATAGACTTCTTCGTCCGTAGCATCCAGCTTTCCGTACCGGATGTTTTCCATAATGGTTCCGGTAAACAAGTGGGTATCCTGAAGTACGATTCCCAGAGAATGACGGAGATCTGCCTTTTTGATCTTGTTGATGTTGATTCCGTCGTAGCGGATCTTACCGTCCTGCACATCATAGAAACGGTTGATCAGGTTTGTAATCGTGGTTTTACCTGCACCGGTAGAACCTACAAAGGCAACCTTCTGCCCCGGCTTTGCGTAAAGGGTCAGATCATGGAGTACCATATGATCATCGGTATATCCGAAAGACATATCAAAGAATCTAACGTCACCTTTTAATTCTGTATAAGTTACGCTGCCGTCAGCCTGATGAGGATGCTTCCAGGCCCATACTCCTGTACGCTCCTTACATTCAGTAAGGCTTCCGTCGGCATTCTTTCTGGCATTTACAAGAGTTACATATCCGTCGTCTACCTCCGGCTCCTCATCGATCATATGGAAGATACGTTCTGCACCTGCCAGAGCCATGATGATAGAGTTAAACTGCTGGGCAATCTGCATAAACGGCTGTGTAAAACTTCTGGTAAACTGAAGATAAGAAGCCATAACTCCCAGTGTGATGCCGCCGACTCCTGCTACGGAAAGAACGCCGCCGAAGATGGCTGTGAGCACGAACTGCAGGTTTCCCATATTACCGATGATAGGTCCCATCATACTTGCAAAAGTATGAGCAGAAGAAGCGCTTTCATAAAGGCGCTCATTTAATTTATCAAATTCTTCTTCTGTCTTTCTTTCATGGTTGAAGACCTTGATAACCCTCTGACCGTTCATATGCTCTTCTACATATCCGGTCACATCTGCCAGGTCAATCTGCTGGCGGATAAAATACTTGCCGCTGTTGCCTCCTACAAATCTGGCTACCAGGATCATCAGCAGGATCACCAGCACCGCCAGCACAGTAAGAATGGGGCTTAACGCCACCATAGAAATAAAAGTTACTACGATGGTAAAACTGGACATCAGCACCTGAGGAATGGACTGGTTGATCATCTGTCTCAGGGTATCTGTATCGTTGGTGTACAGACTCATGATTGATCCGTTAGTATTCTGGTCAAAATACCGGATGGGAAGGGTCTGCATATGTTCAAACATCTCATCTCTTACTTTTTTCAGGACGCCCTGTCCGATAATAACCATCATCCGGTTGTAGACAAAACTTGCAATAACGCCCAGGATAAAAATACATGCCAGTACAGCCATTGCCTTATACAGCTCGCTGAAATTCGGATCCTGCTGTCCTACCAGCGGGAGGATAAAATCGTCCAGCAGGAATCTCAGTGACAGGGATACTGCTATCGTGGAAACAGAAGTCATAAGTATACAGATCAACACAATGATAAACTGTACTTTATAAGGACCTGTCACGTATTTCATCAGCCTGCCTGCTGTTTTAATGGTCCCTGCGCTTACCTTTGGTTTATCGTTTGTCTTACTCATTCTCTTCACCTCCCTTAACCTGTGACTGATAGATTTCCTGGTAAATAGCATTTGTCTTCAGAAGCTCTTCAGATGTTCCCATGCCATTGATCTTTCCGTCATCCATTACAATGATCAGATCTGCGTCTTCCACCGAAGAAATTCTCTGGGCAATGATGATCTTTGTTGTATCCGGAATTTCTTCCCGGAAAGCTTTCCGGATCATAGCATCGGTCTTGGTATCTACCGCACTGGTAGAGTCATCCAGGATCAGGACTTTAGGTTTTTTCAGTAACGCCCTGGCAATACACAATCTTTGCTTCTGGCCTCCGGAAACGTTATTTCCGCCTTCTACGATCATCGTATCATATTTGTCCGGAAATTCCTGAACAAAACTGTCTGCCTGAGCCAGGCGACAGACTCTCTGTACTTCCTCATCTGTGGCATTCTCATCACCCCAGCGGATATTATCATAGATAGAACCTGTAAAGAGCACATTTTTCTGCAGTACCACAGATACCTGATCACGAAGAGACTCCAGCTTGTAATCTCTTACGTCTATGCCCCCTACTTTTACCGCACCTTTGGTAACATCATAAAGTCTGGGGATCATCTGTACAAGTGTTGACTTGGCACTTCCGGTACCTCCGATGATTCCTACCATCTGTCCGGATTTAATATGGAGATTGATATTCTTCAGAGAAAGATTACCTCCTTCTCCTGCATAGCTGAAATCTACATTTTCAAAATCAATATCTCCGTTTGAAACCTCTGTTTTGGCGTCTGCCTTATCTGCCATTTCCGGCACTTCGTTAAGTACCTCTGTGATACGGTCTGTAGAAGCTTCTGCGATCATGATCAGTACAAAAACGAAAGACACGATCATAAGAGAACTTAAGATCTGAATAGCATAAACGATAACGCTGGTAAGCTCTCCGGTTTCCATGGCTCCGAAGACAATGCTGCGTCCGCCGATATAAACCATGCAAAGAACTACCAGATACATGGTAAACATCATCACCGGGTTGTTCCAGGCTACGATCTTCTCTGCAGCAGTAAACAGTTTATAGACAATCCCGGATATTTTATGGAACTTTTCGTCCTCATGTTCTGCTCTTACATAAGCCTTTACTACTCTGGCCGCATTAACATTTTCCTGAACCGTATTATTCAGAACATCATATTCGTCAAATACCTGGATAAAATGAGGATGGGCTTTCTTTGCAATAAAGATCAGGGCCCCGCCCAGGATCGGCACAGTGATCAGCAGCATAAGAGCAATATCTGCATTGATCGTCAGCGTCATGACCAGAGATAAGATGATCATGATAGGCGCTCTGACCAGCATTCGGATGGTCATCATATACGCCATCTGGATGTTGGTAATATCCGTTGTCAGCCTGGTAACCAGACTGGAAGTTGAAAAGTGATCAATGTTTTTAAATGAAAATTCCTGTATTTTATAGAAAATATCATGCCGCAGGTTCTTGGCATATCCTGAGGAAGCGATCGCTCCTGTCCTTCCTGCCATTGCGCCGAAAAACAGGGATACCATAGCCATAATAACCAGAACCACACCGATACTCAGTATGTATCCCATATCTCCGTTGGCAATACCTACATCAATGATCCTGGCCATGAGAAGCGGAATCAGCACTTCCATAAAAACTTCAAAGATTACGAGAATCGGCGTCATAATAGATTCCTTCTTGTATTCCCGTACAGATTGAAGCAGTTTCCTATTCATACATTTCTTCCCTTCCTTTCATATTGTTCTCTTCTTTTGATAGATTTTCGGACATCTTCTTCAAAACCTTGAGACAGGTCCTGTAGTCCTCCTCCCGGATCCCCGCTTTCAGCTTATTCTCCACAGTGCGGATATTTTCCATAACTTCCTGACGGATCGTCAGGGCCTTCTGAGTGGGGAGCAGCCGCTTCATCCTGCCGTCTTTTTTGGAAGACTCTCTGGTGATGAAGCCGTTCTTTTCCATAAGCTGGAGGACCTCTGTGACTGTGGACTTACTGATCCGGAACTCCTTCTCTATATCTTTCTGATATACCGGCCGTTCCAAAGACTTCATAAGGATATAATGCAATATACGGTTCTGCATGGTAGTCAGCCCACAATCCTTCCAGGTGTAGAAAAAAATCGTCCTTTTCAGCTGATGGGAAACGATGTTAATGATCCTTCCCGCATCTTCTGTATCCTTGGGACTTTTCTGCTTTGACTCCTTTTTTTCCATTTACTCACCTCACTGAATTAGTTCGTGTCCCCAACAGTTCGTGTCCGAACTAATTACATTATAAGGCTCTTTTTCCACCTATGTCAATGCATGAATCTGTGAAAAAAACATCTCTATTCCAAGGAGTTTTAGGCAAAAAAACAGAACCTGCAAAGTCCTGTTTTTTATAGGTGATATTTTTATTTTCAGACAAGTCATTATGCAAAATATGCGTTAGTTAAGAGGAGCCGCAGCTTCTTTCAGCCAGGCCTTTTCTTCCTCGTTCAGCATAGGTCCGATCGTTTCATAGACCTTTTTATGGTAAGCATTGAGCCAGTCCAATTCTTTTTTGGTAAGCATTTCCGTAAGAATGGCCTCTCTCTCATAGGGTACCAGAGTAACCGTTTCAAATTCCATAAATTGTCCGTAGGAGTTTTTCTCTGCCTTCTTGCACAGCAGGAGATTTTCTGTACGGATTCCGTATTCCCCTTCCAGATACAGTCCCGGTTCGTCAGAGGTAAGCATCCCTTCTTCCAGAGGTGTGGCATTCCCTCTCCTGCCCCCGGAACGGATCTTCCAATTAATATTCTGGGGACCTTCATGAACATTCAGGAGATATCCCACGCCATGTCCCGTACCGTGATTGAAGTCCAGGCCATGCTCCCACAAAGGTCCTCGTACCAGTATATCCAGATTGGCTCCGCTGCAGCCGTACTGGAATCTGGCCATAGCCATACGGATATGGCCCTGAAGTACCAAAGTAAAATGCTCTTTCTGCTCCTGTGTCAGCTCGCCCACTGCGATGGTTCTGGTTATATCCGTGGTTCCCTGCCAGTACTGGCCGCCGGAGTCAATAAGAAAGAAACCTTTGGGCTCTACTTTTGCGCAGTTATTTTCTGTAGGCGCATAATGGCACATAGCTGCATTTGGCCCGTAGGCGCAGATAGTCTCAAAGCTCAGATCCAGACAATCCGGATCTTCCATCCGGAATTCCCGGCTCTTCATGGAAGCACTGTATTCTGTAACCTCTCCGCCCGGCACATTGTTCTTCAGCCAATAAATAAACCGGCACATTGCTCTGGCGTCTTTGATATGGGCAATCTTCAGATTTTCCATTTCCACGGCATTCTTATTTCCCTTGAAAATGGCTGCAGGATTGGCCCGGAAAACAAATTCTGTCCCCTGGGGAATATTTTTATAAAGAGTATAGTTGGTACAGGTCTCTTCCAGCATAACCTTCCTGGCAGGATCTATTTTTTTCACATCTTCGTATACCTGGAAATAGGGGTGAAGGGCTACTCCCGCCTCTTCCAGCTCCTTCCTGACCTCAGAAGGCACCGCCTCTTCCTGAACGTAAAAATGCACCTGATCCATGGTCAGGATCATATAGGAGAGCACTACCGGATTATATTCGATATCATTTCCCCGGATATTCAGCAGCCATACAATGTCATCCAGGCTGGAGAGCACATGGATATCCGCTCCGGCTTTCTCCATTTCTTCTCTGACCTGAGCGATCTTTTCCTCCCGGGACTTTCCGGCGTACTTCACATCAAGGACATACACCGGCTCTCTGGACATTTCCGGACGGTCTGTCCAGATTTTTCCTGCAAGGTCAACGCCGCATTTCAGCACTGCTTCTTTGCCGTCAAGAAGTTTCTCATACTCCTTTCCTTCGGAAACGCTGATAGTCCTTCCATCGCAGCCAAGACAACCTTTCTCGGGCAGATTTTCCTGGATAAACGCATCCACTGTGGGAACTCCTTCCTCCCCCATTTTCATCAGGGAAACTCCGGTATCTTCCAGCTGTTTCGCCGCCTGGATGAAATATCTTCCATCTGTCCACAGGCAGGCCTGATCCTGTGTCACCACAAGGGTACCTGCTGAACCGGTAAAGCCGGAAAGCCAGGCTCTTGCCTTAAAATAATCTCCCACATACTCAGACTGATGAAAGTCTGCAGTAGGCACTAAATACATGTCCATTCCTTCAGCCTTCATTTCCTGCTGAAGTTTTGCAATTCTTTCCCGATTTGCATTCATGTTAAGCCCTTCTTTCTTCTTTAAAGTAATTTATACCCGCTGATGGGGAAATCTCTCCATGGAAGGATCTCCTTTAATGGATACCTTTCATGGTAAGAGAAATTCTCTTTTTCTTCATATCTACCGATAATACCTTAACCTCAACAATGTCCCCTACACTTACCGCTTCCAGAGGGTGTTTGATATACCGGTCTGTCATCTGGGAAATGTGCACCAGACCGTCCTGATGAACGCCGATATCCACAAAAGCACCGAAGTCGATAACATTCCGGACCGTCCCTTTCAGGATCATGCCCTCTTTCAGATCCTTCATCTCCAGCACGTCTGTGCGGAGGATCGGTCTTGGCATTTCCTCTCTTGGGTCACGGCCGGGTTTTGTCAGTTCTTTTACGATATCCCGGAGGGTCATCTCTCCCACTCCCAGTTTTTTGGCCATCTGGCCGTAGTCCTTCACATAATATACCGCCGGGCCGCTGAAGATATCCTCTGGCTTCATTCCCATCTGAGCCAGGAACTTTTCTGCTGCCTCATAGCTTTCCGGATGAACGCTGGTGCCATCCAGAGGATTTTTTCCGCCCCGGATTTTCAGAAAACCTGCACACTGCTCGAAAGCCTTTGGTCCCAGTTTTGCCACTTTTAAGAGGTCTTTTCTGTCTTCAAAACGTCCGTTTTCTTCCCGGTAGGCCACAATATTTTTAGCAATGGCCTTACTGATCCCGGATACATACTCCAGGAGAGAAACAGAGGCTGTGTTCAGATCCACTCCTACCCGGTTTACACAGTCCTCCACCACTCCGGAAAGGGCCTCTCCCAGTTTTTTCTGGTTCATATCGTGCTGATACTGACCAACACCTATGGATTTCGGATCGATCTTTACCAGCTCTGCCAGCGGATCCTGAAGTCTTCTGGCAATAGAAGCCGCACTTCTCTGGCCCACATCAAAGTTGGGGAATTCCTCTGTAGCCAGCTTGCTGGCAGAATATACAGAAGCTCCAGCCTCGTTGGTGATCACATACTGGACTTTCTCCGGAATTTCCTTTAAAAGCTCCACAATAACCTGTTCAGACTCTCTGCTGGCAGTTCCATTTCCCACAGAGAACAGGGTAATGTGATACTTTTTGATCAGTTTTTTCAGAGTTTCCTTTGCTGCGGCAATTTTTGCCGGTGTAGTAGGAGCCGTAGGATAGATCACCGTTGTATCCAGAACTTTTCCTGTAGGGTCTACCGCCGCCAGCTTACAGCCGGTACGGAAAGCCGGGTCCCAGCCCAGGACCACCTGCCCCTCGATGGGAGGCTGCATAAGAAGCTGTTCCAGATTTTTCTTAAACACTTTGATGGCTCCGTCCTCGGCCTTTTCTGTAAGATCGCTGCGAATCTCCCTTTCGATAGCAGGAGCGATAAGGCGGCGGTAACTGTCTTCCACTATAGTCTTCAGGGTTTCCGTAGTGTTGGGATTATCCCTTGTGATCACCTGCTTTTCCAGATACCGGAGGATATCTTCTTCCGGGGCCTGGATTTTTACCGTAAGGATCTTTTCCTTTTCTCCCCGGTTGATGGCCAGGACTCTATGGCCTGCCACCTTAGAAACCGGTTCCTCATATTCATAATACATATCATAGACTGTAGATTCCTCAGGCTTTTTCGCTGAAGATACCAGAAGTCCGGATTTCATGGTCATCTTCCGGATACGGATACGGTAGTCTGCCTCATCAGAGATACTTTCTGCCACAATATCCATAGCTCCTGCCAGAGCTTCCTGAGGCGTTTTTACTTCCTTTTCTTCAGAGACAAAGGCTGCTGCCTCTTCTTCCATGGTCTTCTGTGTCATCTGCAGGAGCAGGATATTTGCCAAAGGCTCCAGTCCTTTTTCTTTTGCAATGGTAGCTCTTGTCCTTCTCTTTGGACGATAAGGCCGGTAAAGGTCTTCCACTACCACCAGGGTCTCTGCTTCCAGAATCTGTTTTTTTAATTCTTCTGTCAGTTTTCCCTGTTCTTCAATACTGGAAAGTACCTGGTTTTTCTTATCCTCCAGATTTCTCAGATAGTTCAGTCGCTCGGAAAGGTTACGGAGCTGTTCATCGTTTAAAGCCCCGGTGACTTCTTTCCGGTATCTGGAAATAAAGGGGATCGTATTTCCTTCATCTATCAACTTAACAGCAGCTTCTACCTGCCATTTTTCTACTTTTAATTCCTGGGTGATTTTCTGAATAATATCCATATAATAACTGTCCCTTTCTTTTGATTCTTTAACCCATAAAACTCTAACACGTATTTTCCTAAAAATCAAGGAGGTCTTGCCCCCTTTACCCATACATGCTAAAATAGGGAAAAACACTACAGAAACGAGGTTCTAACTTATGGACAATCCAACAGAAGGCAACTACTATCAGCCTTATCGTCCGGAGGATCCGGCACCTGCTCCGCCTCCCCGGTATTATGACGGGAGCCAGAACTTTGCTACCCTTTCTCTGGTTATGGGAATCCTGGCTCTTGTCTCTTTGTGCTGTTTTCCCTTTATATCCATTCCTTTTGCCGGACTTGGAATCTTATTTTCCTGTCTGTCCAAAGGGAAGTTTTCCCGTCCCGGCCCTGCCAAGGCGGGCATGGCTATTTCCACAGCCCTGCTGTCCATTCTGCTGACTCTGGGAATCCTGGTCTCTGTTATGGTATTCTCTTCACCTATGGGCAGAAGCTTTTTCCAGGATTACATGGATCTGCTTACTTCTGATACAATAACAGAGCAGGAACTCTATGATTTTATTGAGAAATACACCGGCGGAATTTCTGATTACGGTTCAGATTCCTACTCTCAGCCGGATACGCCTTATTATGACAACGGCGATGATGCCTATGATGATTTTTTTGAAGACTATTACGATTATTTTAACGGCGGTGACAGTTATCCAGGATATTCTTACCCCGATGGAGACTACTTCCCTGAGTACCAGGAACCAGACTCCGGAACAGGGGACAATTATATTTAAAGGATTCCTGTCCCCCAGAAGATTTTTGCAAAGTTTTTTATGATACACTGGAGGATGATCACAACGACCTCCAGGTATAGAAATTTATCTGTATAGGGAAGACCAATTTTCAGCCGCCCTTTTGACAAGATTTCTGCTGTGTGGGAAACCATAAACCATACATAGAGAACGGCTGTAAGGACTACCGCTGGATGGTACAGAAAAGACTGAAGGATATGCCCTGAAAGCAGAAGCCGGAAGGCTCTTGTGCCTCCGCAGCCCGGGCAGTACAGTCCCGTAAGGCTGTGGAACAGGCAGGGCGGAAGGGAAAACTTCAATCCCAGAAAATGCTCTGCTCCCAGCCAGAAGGCCAGCAGCCCCAGCAATATCAGGCCGCAGATATAAATGCCCTTTTCCTGCTGTGGGTTTCTGTTCTGCTTCATGTTTTCCCCGCCTTTCCTGTCAGAAATGATAATAGAAAATTATACTACAGATTCCATATCCACGTAAACATTTTTCAGATTGGAGATATCTTTATGAGACGTTCATCATCAGATTTAAAGGCCTTGTCCAGAGAGGCCTTAAACGGACAATGGGGACTTCCCGTTGCCGCCTACCTGCTTATTTTTATCTGTTCCATTATCCCTACTCTGGTAATCACGGCACTTTTGTCACCTTACAGCGTGCTGAGCATCGTCACCTGTCAGATTATGATTTATATTGTAAATCTTTTTGTTTCCCTTCTTCAGGCAGGTAATATGAAGATGCATCTGAATATCAACCGAAAAGAGGCCTTTGAGCTGAAGGATTTGATTCTTCCCTTTACCATGCAGCCGGACAGGTTTTTAACTGTAAACCTGATCCTGCTTCTGGCAGAAGTCCTTCCGTCTCTTCCTCTGACTGTACTCAGCTATCGGACAGAAACCATGGAATCTCTGTTTTTCTCCCTGGCAGCTTCTCTGGTACAGTCTTTGATAGGCCTTATACTTTCTCTCTTCTTTGGCCTGTCCAATTATCTCCTTCTGGACAATCCGGAGATGGGAGCTATAGAGTCCCTGAAGATAAGTTTCCGTCTGATGAAAGGAAACAAAGGCAGATATTTCTATATTACCCTGAGCTTTATTCCTCTGACTATTGCCTGCGTCTTCACCTGTTATATTGGCCTCCTCTGGCTGGAGCCTTATATTGCCAACACTATGGCTCATTTTTATATGGATGTAACCGGAGAAATAGACAATCCCAGACCAAAAGAAGAACCGCCCATGCAGGAACAGCCTTTTAACTATATGTAAATCGAAAAGGAGCTGTAGCGTTAGACATATGTCTAACGCTACAGCTCCTTAAATTAAACCGAAAACCTATTTATTTTTCCAGCAGGTGCCAGATCAGTTCATGTCCTTTTTCCACCATTTTTCCTGTTTTTTGGGCTTCTGCCTCGCTGTAAGAAAGGCCTTCCTTTTTCTCCTGATTTCTGCTGTCATAAAGCACATAGGGTACAGGGTTGGCAGTATGGGTCTTCACAGATATGGGCGTAGGATGATCCGGCAGCACCAGCATCCGGTAGTCTTCTCCTGAGGCATCCATTCCCTCTTTGATTCTTCCCACAACTCTTCCGTCCAGATACTCAATAGCCTTGATCTTCTTCTCTATGCTTCCCTGATGTCCCATCTCGTCAGGAGCCTCCACATGAACATACACAAAATCACAGTCATCCTCCAGCAGGGCTTTCAGAGCTGCATCTGCTTTTCCTTCATAGTTAGTGTCCAGTCCTCCGTTGGCACCTTCCACAGAAATATTTTTCATTCTGGTTCCCACAGCAATTCCTTTTAAAAGATCTACTGCTGAGATCATAGCTCCTTTTTTATGAAACTTCTCCTCAAAGGAATCCAGAGAAGGTTTTGTTCCTGCTCCCCAGAACCACAGACTGTTGCCGGGGTTCAGTCCTTTTTCCATTCTGGCCAGATTCACAGGATGCTCTTTCAAAATCTCATAACTCTTTTTCTGCATTTTAAGAAGCAGAGGTTCTTCTGGAAGATACTCCTGTATCTTCTTTCCCCGTATATCATGAGGTGGAGTAAGAGGCACCGTCATTCCCTGTTTCCAGATTAGGCAATGGCGATAACTGGTTCCCGGATAAAACTGAAAGATTTCATTCTCCAGCTCTTTTTTCACCGCCTCCAGCAGTATTTCCGCTTCTTCAGTGGTAATCTCATCTGCACTGTGGTCCAGGATCCTCTTTTCCTCATAGTTTTCCTCTTCCTGGGATAAAGTTACAAGGTTTGCCCGTATGGCTACATCTCCCTCCTTCATATCCACTCCGATATTCAGGGCCTCCAGAGGGGATCTTCCGGAATAGTAACGCTCTGGATCATATCCCAGCACAGACAGGTTCGCCGTATCACTTCCCGGCGCCATGCCTTTTGGCACATTCTTTACCATTCCCATTTCTCCCAGTTGTGCCAGACTGTCCATTACAGGAGTGGCCCCATAGGCCAAAGGAGTTTTCCCTTCCAGCTCTTTTAAGGGCTCATCTGCCATACCGTCTCCTAAAACCACAATATATTTCATTCTCTCTTACCTCTTATGCTCTGATACGGATCCTGCCCTGGATTTCAGGCAGAGCAGCCGCTTTTTCGTCAAATGTTCTCTCACTCATCAATTCTGTAACAAACCCGAATTCCCCTTCAAGACCTGGAACGCCTATAAATTCAGCTTTTCCAAAAAGCACTTCTATCTTCTCTTTATCTTCCTGAAGATTACCCTTCACTCTTACAAAGAACCTATGCTCCACATCCTTTATGTCAACCTGATCCAGAACCTTGCTGCTCCAGTAGGTTACTACAGTCTTTCCCGGATGCTTTGCACAGTCTACTACATCTCCCACAACTGCGCTGGCTGTAGGCAGCTTTCCTGCTCCGCTTCCATAAAACATAGCGTCTCCCAGCACATTGCCATGGACAAAAATAGCATTAAACACACCATTTACGCTGTAAAGAGGGCTGTTCTTTCCCACCAGTTCCGGGCATACCATAGCGTAGAATTTTTCACCTTTCCGCTTGCTGGTAGCCAGCAGTTTTACCTTCATTCCCAGAAGGCTTGCATACTTCATATCTTCTGCCGTGATTTTGGTGATTCCCTCGGTATAAATATTCTCATAATTCACATGAGCCCCATAGGCCAGAGAAGAGAGTATGGCAATCTTTCTGCAGGCATCATACCCTTCTACATCTGCTTCCGGATTCCGCTCTGCATAGCCTTTTTCCTGAGCTTCCTTTAATACGCCCTCAAAGTCTGCGTACCTATCTCCCATTTCTGTCAGGATATAGTTGGTGGTTCCATTAAGGATTCCGGTGATCTCGTCAATTTCATCTGCCGTAAGAGAAGAGTTGAGGGGACGGATAATGGGAATTCCGCCTCCGCAGCTTGCCTCAAACATATAGTTTACTTTATGGGCCTTGGCAATCTCGATAAGCTCCAGTCCATGTCTGGCCACCAGCTCTTTATTGGAGGTACACACAGATTTTCCGGCTTCCAGGGCTCTCTTTGAAAAAGTATAGGCAGGTTCAACCCCTCCCATAACCTCTACCACGATCTGAACTTCCGGGTCATTGATAATAGTCTCAAAATCATGTACCAGAATATTTTCAATAGGGCTTCCCGGGAAGTCCCTGAGATCCAGTACGTATTTAATGGAGATTTCCTCTCCGGCTCTCTTCTTAATACTCTCCTTGTTGGTATCCAATACTTCCACAACACCGGAGCCAACGGTGCCGTATCCTAACACTGCAATTTGAATCATAATCTTCTCCTCTGCCTATTCTCTTCCTAATATTTTCAGATAATGCACACCTTTAATATGCTCTATATTTTCTACCATTGCTGCAGCGTCCCCTTCTGTGGGAAGGATTGCCACGCTTAAGGTCAGTCCCGCCACGCCGTTCATAGGGATACTCTGATGTATAGTCAGGATATTCCCGTGAAACTGGGCAATAGCTGCAAGCACTGCAGAAAGCAGCCCTGGTTCATCATCCATCTGAAGGATAAAAGTAATATTCTCTCCTTTGGTTTTCTCTTTAAAAGGAAAGATATCATCTTTATATTTATAGAAGGAGCTTCTGCTTATCCCCACTGCTTCCACTGCCTCCTGTACGGTATCCAGCTTTTGGGTATCCAAAAGTTTTTTTGCTTCTACTACTTTCAGAAGGACATCTGGCACCGCCTTTTCTGTTACTACGTAATATTTATTGTGATCTGCCATAGGTCTCCCCTTTGTTCTTTTCAAAAATACATTTGTACGTCCACAAAAGATAGTACCATACTTTATCTTTTTAGGCAACTATTTTTCCTTTTTTCCCAGAGCGGACCATTTCAGATAAGCATTGATAAAATTGTCGATGCTTCCGTTCATTACCGCGTCTACATTTCCAGTTTCCTCGTTGGTCCTGTGGTCTTTAACCATAGTATAAGGCTGCATAACATAAGAACGGATCTGATTTCCCCAGCCGATCTCTGTCAGCTCTCCCTGGATTCCGGAAAGCTTCTTCTCATTTTCCTGCTGCTTCAGCATATACAGCTTGGCTTTCAGCATCTGCATAGCCTTGTCTTTGTTCTGGAATTGAGAACGTTCATTCTGGCACTGTACCACAATTCCCGTAGGGATATGGGTAATACGCACCGCAGATGAAGTTTTATTAATATGCTGGCCGCCGGCGCCGCTGGAACGGTAGGTATCGATCTTCAGATCATCCGGGTTGATCTCCACATCCAGGTCTTCCTCAATATCCGGCATTACGTCACAGGAGACAAAGGATGTCTGTCGCTTTCCTGCTGCATTGAAAGGAGAGATACGTACCAGACGGTGAACCCCCTTCTCAGATTTCAGATAACCATAGGCATTTTCTCCGTTTACCTGGAAGGTAACAGATTTGATGCCTGCCTCCTCACCATCCAGATAGTCCAGCACTTCTGTGGAAAATCCATGCCGGTCTGCCCACCGCAGATACATTCTATAAAGCATGCTGGCCCAGTCACAGGATTCTGTACCGCCTGCCCCTGCATGAAGGGTCACGATAGCGCTGCATTTGTCATATTCTCCTGAAAGCAGGGTCTTGATCCGGATATTCTCAAACTCTTCCTCAAATTCTTTCATCATTTCTTCAATGTCAGGGATTACAGAAGGGTCATTCTCCTCATATCCCATATCGATCATCAGCTCGATCTCTTCTTTCTGATTCTGGAGCTTATGATAGATCTCCATATCGCTCTTTAAGGCGCTTAATTCCTTCATCATTTTCTGGGAACGTTCTGCATTGTCCCAGAATCCGGGAGCCTCCATTTCTCTTTCCAGCTCCTCTACTCTCTGCTCTTTATTTTCCAGATCCAGGGACTCCCTCACTTCTTCAAGAGGCTGGGCGTACCCGTTGACCCTGGTCTTAAAGCCGTCTAATTCAACCACTCTGGTTTCCTCCTTCTTATTTTTTTACTGATCAACCTCAACTGTCACCATATAGATACTTACCTGAGGTTCTACCTTGCGTACCGTACCTGTAAGTTTTGTCAGGGGCTTCTTCAGATTACTGGACATTGCCACCGCTGGCTTTATGGTATAGTAATACATGACTCCTGACATGGTAATGGCCTGGTCTTCTTTCAGCTCCACCCGGTCTCCCGGCTTCACCAGTCCTTCCCGCTCCATGGTAAAATCCACCATCTGTCCCATAACCTTTCCTCCTTTTGCAGCTTTCCACGCATTTGACTTTAACTGACAAACTGCTGCAGTTACAGTCTCCTATACCTACAGCAGTTTACTTACTTTTCTCTACCTATCTGAGCCTAATCTCCCTGATGTTACCCGATCTTCTTCCTGCCGCAGCACTGTTTGTATTTTTTGCCGCTTCCACAGGGACAGGGGTCGTTGGGATATACTTTTTTCTCTGTTTTCTGCACAGGCTTCTTAGGACCGGAATCATCTTTGTTGGTTCCTGTCACCTGGGCTACCTGCTCTCTTTCTACCTTCTGCTCCAGACGTACATGGTACAGAAGCCGCAGGGTTGTCTCCTGAATGGCAGCGATCATACTGTCGAACATTTCATATGCCTGAAGTTTATACTCTACCTTGGGATCTCTCTGGCCGTAAGCCTGAAGGCCGATACCCTGACGGAGCTGGTCCATATCGTCGATATGATCCATCCATTTCTGGTCAATAACCTTCAGAAGGATCACACGCTCCAGCTCACGCAGCTGTTCTGCCTCGGGAAATTCTGCTTCTTTTTCTTCGTAGAGCTTTACAGCCTCTTCTTTCAGCTTCTGTTTCACCTGGTTTTTCTTCATACCCTTAATATCCTCACGGGTAATGGGCTGTAAAGGAATAATAGGCCGGAGAACAGAATTCATTTCATTCATATCCCATTCTTCCTGGTCCACGTCATCAGAAAATACCATATCTACAGCATGTTCCACTGTATCTGTGATCATCTTGTAGATAGCATCCCGCATATTTTCGCCGTCCAGAACTCTCCGGCGCTCTTTATAAATGATTTCTCTCTGTTCGTTATTTACCTGGTCATACTCCAGCAGGTTCTTACGGATGCCATAGTTGTTGCCCTCGATCTTCTTCTGGGCTTTCTCAATGGCGCTGGAAAGCATTTTATGCTCAATCTGCTCATTTTCCGCCACACCAAGGGACTTAAACACATTCATCAGCTTTTCAGAACCGAAGAGGCGCATCAGGTCATCCTCCAGAGACAGATAGAATCTGGATTCACCTGGGTCTCCCTGACGTCCGGAACGGCCTCGCAGCTGATTGTCGATACGTCTGGATTCATGTCTTTCTGTACCGATGATCTTTAAGCCTCCGGCTTCTCTGGACACCTCGTCCAGCTTAATATCCGTACCACGGCCTGCCATATTGGTGGCAATGGTCACATTTCCCGCCTCACCGGCATGGGCTACGATTTCCGCCTCCATCTCATGGAATTTGGCGTTCAGCACCTGATGCTGAATACCTTCTCTTTTCAGCATACGGCTTAAAAGTTCTGAAGTCTCAATGGTAATCGTACCTACCAGAACCGGCTGCTGTTTTGCGTGAGCTTCCTTTACGGCTTCCACTACAGCCCGGAACTTTTCTTTCTTTGTCATGTAAACGGCATCTTCCAGATCCACACGGGCAATAGGTTTATTAGTAGGGATCTCCACAACGTCCATTCCATAGATATCGCGGAACTCTTTCTCCTCGGTAAGAGCCGTACCTGTCATACCTGCTTTTTTCTTATACTTGTTAAAGAAGTTCTGGAAAGTAATAGTTGCCAGAGTTTTGCTCTCTCTGCGCACCTTTACATGCTCTTTCGCCTCTATGGCCTGATGAAGTCCATCGGAGTAACGGCGGCCCGGCATGATACGTCCGGTAAATTCATCTACGATCAGAACCTCGTCATCCTTCACCACATAGTCCTGATCCCTGAACATCAGGTTATGAGCCCGAAGGGCCAGGATAATATTGTGCTGGATCTCCAGGTTTTCCGGATCCGCCAGGTTTTCAATATGGAAAAAGTTTTCCACCTTATGAACACCCTGTTCTGTCAGGTTTACGATCTTGTCCTTCTCATTAACAATGAAATCGCCTGTCTCTGTGATCTCTTCACCCATAATGGCGGTCATCTTAGTAACCTCGCCGCTGGCCTCTCCACGCTCCAGCTGTCTTGCCAAAATGTCACAGACTTCATAGAGTTTGGTGGATTTTCCGCTCTGTCCGGAAATGATCAGAGGGGTACGGGCTTCGTCGATAAGTACAGAGTCTACCTCATCGATGATGGCATAGTTCAGATCTCTCTGTACCAGCTGTTCTTTATAGATTACCATATTGTCACGGAGGTAATCGAATCCCAGCTCGTTATTGGTCACATAAGTGATATCGCAGGCATACTGGGCTCTTCTCTCATCATTCTTCATGGAGTTCAGAACCACGCCTACGGTAAGTCCCAGAAACTCATGAACCTTTCCCATCCACTCGGCATCACGGTTTGCCAGGTAATCGTTGACGGTTACAATGTGTACGCCCTTTCCTTCCAGTGCGTTTAAGTAAGCAGGAAGGGTAGATACCAGGGTTTTTCCTTCACCGGTCTTCATCTCTGCGATACGTCCCTGATGAAGGATAATACCGCCGATAAGCTGCACCCGGTAGTGTTCCATTCCCAGGACACGCTTTGCAGCCTCCCGGACAGTGGCAAAAGCTTCAGGAAGCAGATCGTCTAAAGTTTCCCCTTCCTGAAGGCGGTTTTTATATTCTCTGGTCTTGCCTCTCAGCTCTTCATCGCTCAATGCCTGCATCTGGGGCCTGAGAGACTCGATCTTATCCACAGTAGATTTGATTCTTTTCAGCTCTCTCTCACTGTGGGTTCCAAACATTTTCTCAATTACATTCATGCATTGCACTCCTATAACTATCCATTTTTTAAACTGTCAAAGGTTATTGTAACACTTTCCCTTTATGAACACAAGAACAAAGAGCCTTTCACAGCCACAAAAACAGGGATATCCCTGCATTTATATAGTCCTGCTGAGATATCCCTGGAGGAATGACCTTTAAAAACCGTCTGTCAGAACAATTTACAAAGGTATTTTCACTATTTAATCTTTTTTAATCTTATTCAGCTGAGCATTAATGCTTTCCATAAATCCTTCTGGAGCAAGAGAACCAGCCATCTCTCCTACTTTTTCCAGAGTCATAGATTTCATCATATCCCACATACCTTCTCCCGGCTTAACAGTCATGTTCATAGTCAGTTTGAAGGCAGTAGCAGCAATTTTGACAGCTTCTTCATTTTTTGCCAGTTCTTCCATGGTATCTTTGATGCTGTACATTCCCTCTGGAAATTCCATAGGAGCCTTTAAGTCCAGATCTCCCACCGCTTTAAACCAGTTTGCAACACCTTCTGCTCTCTCGTTAACTTCCGGAAGCACATAGATGGAAGGCTCTTTCTCTACTTTTTCAAGAGTCATGGTATCTTTCAGGTCTCCGGCTTCTGCCACAATGGTGTTAAATCCATCTGCCAGAGCTACGTCAAATACGAATACCTTCTCTGCGGTCTGCTCTCCCACCTTTTCTCCATTAAGATACAGAGTAACTGTAGGAAGATTGGAATAAACCCGGATCTGAGTAGTTTCTCCGGCTCTCTGAGCGTAACGTTTGCCGCAGAGATGAATCATGGGCTCTTTATTCCAGTATGCTTTATAAATATAGTAGCTGTCTTTCTTGGTCTTTCTGTCAATAGTCATCAGCCCCTTGTTGTTGCGTCCTGCCACGCCGCCTTCGTTTCTTGCAGCACAGCCGAAATCAAACATGTTCCATACATGGCTGGACCAGAGCCATGGACGCTCGTCCAGAACTTTTGCCATATGCTCATGATACAGTGCCTGGTATTCTTCACTGTAGTCCTTGCATGCAGGATTTGGTCCGTGATAGGTGATAATGCCTTCACAGCCATATTCAGAAACACCTACACAGATGTCTGGATGAACCTTATGGAAGTTATCGAACCATGGGCCGTTATCTTCCATCTTTCCGCCATACCAGCCAAAGTAGTGATTGTAGCTCTCTACATCGGTGATGCCATGCATTGGACTTTCTACCGGAGTCATGGTTACATGGGCAATGGTTGTAAGACGTGTTGGATCCAGCTCTTTTGCCAGAGCGTTCAGTTCTTTATGATTTTCCACCAGCTTCTCGGAAATGCCGCCGATCAGGATCTCATTGGAGATGCCCCAGAAACAGATAGACGGATGGTTATAATTCTGGATGATCAGCTCTTTTAACTGGCTGATGCAGTTCTGATGAGCCTCCGGATCTTTATTGAACACACTGATGAACGGGATCTCAGCCCAAACTACAAATCCCATTTCGTCGCAGGCGTCATAGAAATCCTGAGAATGCTGATAATGAGCCAGACGGATCGTATTCGCTCCCAGCTCTTTGATCAGTGCTGCGTCTCTGTAATGGTCTTCTCTTGTCAGAGCATTTCCTTTGTAAAGCATGTCCTGATGACGGCTTACACCGCGGAGAGGTGTTTCTTTTCCGTTGATGATAAATCCTTTGTCTGGATCACAGGAGAAGCTGCGGACACCGACTTTTGCAGAAATCTCGTCGTATGCCTCGTTTCTTCTCTGAAGAGTTGCTTTTACGGTATAGAGATATGGACTGTCGATCTCCCATCTCTGTGCATCCGGTACATAAAGAGTGATTCCTGTGCTGTCAGCCGGACGGCAGCCGCTGGCAACTTCCTTTCCTTCTGCATCTGTAATGGAATACAATACAGTAAAGTTCTCGTCGATATTTTTCACATAAGAGGTAATTTCAAAGGCTGCGCCGCCGCAGTCACATGGCTTTGGTGTTACCTGGATACCCGGACCTCCATAATATTCCAGATCAAAATGCGCATCCGGCACACTGATCAGATTCACGCCTCTGTAAAGTCCGCCGTAGAAAGTAAAGTCTGCTGACTGAGGATATACGCTGTCTTTGTATTCATTGCTGCAGGCAATTACCAGAAGGTTTTCTCCTTCTTCTTTGCAGAGAGAAGTGATATCTGCACGGAAAATAGAATATCCCCCTTCATGATAGGTGGCTTCAGTACCGTTTACGTATACAGTAGCCTGCTGGCCTGCTGCCAGAACTTCTACATATACTCTTCCTCCTGCCAGAGGCTGTTTGGGTGTCTCGAAAGTCTTCGCATACCAATATCTTCCTCTGTCGTATGAACCATTTCCATCCTGTCCGTCAATGGCATTCCAGGAATGGGGCAGCTGTACGGTCTGCCAGTCTGCCGGCAGGCTCTCAGGAAGCCCTGCATCCTGCTGAATAAACTTCCAGTCCTGGTTCAGGTTAATCACATTTCGCATAAATTCTCCTCCTTTTGCACGATGTGTTTTACTAATTGTTATTCTACCTTTCCTTTTACAGAAAAGAAAGAAGTATTTTTAGGGCTTTTTGAACAATTTTTTGCTTATCTTTCACACGCAAAAAGGAGTCCCTCCCAAAGCATTCCGCTTTACGGAGAGACTCCTCATGACTTTCATCCAACTGCCGTAATCAGCCGAAATCCGGCTCGATCAGTCCATAAGTATTTCCTTTTCTTTTGTAAACCACATTTACTTCTTCTGTTTCTGCATTTAAAAATACGAAGAAGTTGTGGCCCAGCAATTCCATCTGTACGCATGCATCCTCAGGATACATTGGTTTGAACCCGAATTTTTTCGTACGGATGATCTTGATCTCGTTAGTATCATCTTCGTAATCCTGCTCCACAAATTCAGGCTGAAAACCTGTACCGCTCTGTTTTTTATCGATAATCTTATTTTTGTACTTTCTCAGCTGTCTCTCAATGATCTCCTCCACTAAGTCAATGGAAACATACATGTCGCTGCTGACCTGCTCGGAACGGATGATATTTCCTTTCACAGGAATAGTCACCTCAATCTTCTGCCGCTCTTTCTCCACACTTAGTGTGACAATAACCTCTGTGTCAGACGTGAAGTATCTTTCCAGCTTTCCAAGTTTATCCTCTACTGCTTTTCTCAGGCCCTCTGTAACATCAATATTCTTTCCGCTAATTACAAACTTCATTATGTCCAACCCCTTTACGTGTATTTTACAAGAGTTTTTCTTGTAATGTAACATTATTATACCAATATCATATTTCCAGTTCAACTGTTTTTAGAAAATTTTAAGGGATTTCTATGTATAGTAACACAGCTCTAAAATTGTATGGAGAATACAGACAAATTTTAGCGTTTTCTCTGATTTCAAAAATTGTAACAGTTCAGCCTGCGCCATTCGCAAAGCTGAACTGTTACCAAAAAATCTATCTGTTCTCTGTGGCGTTCTCAGCATTATCCTTTATGGAATCTCCTGCCCTTTCCACCCCGTCTTCGATATCGTCTCCCAGGTTTTCAGCCCCGTCTTTCAGAGCCTCTCCTGCGTCCCCGGCCACGCCGTCATCTTTCGTTGAATCCTCTGCAACAGTGCCCCCATTATTGTCCGCATTATTATCATTTCCGCAGGCAGCGCCTCCGGTGAGGATTACCGCGGCCAGCAGACAAAGGACGAATTTCTTTATATCTTTGGCTTTCATATCTGTTTCTCCTTTTCTTCTTGATCTGCTTTTAATATGCACAGTCTGTCTCTTTTTTATTCAGAAAAAAGCATAACAAAAACAGGCTTCATGAAATCTCGAAAAAACTGCTGTCTTTTTCCCACTTTCATAAAACCTGTTCTCATGTTTTTTACATATTCTTTTTATTTTCCGGAGTTGATCACGTGGCTCATATTATACATGCCTGGAGCTTTTCCCTTCAGAAATTTGGCGGCCTCCACAGCGCCCTTGGCAAACACAGTCTTTGAATAAGCCGTATGCTTAAACTCAATAACTTCATCGGGACCGGCAAAGATCACTTCATGATCTCCTACGATAGTTCCGCCTCTCACTGCGGAAAGGCCAATCTCTTTTGCGTCTCTTTTTTCTCTCTTCTGACTCCTGTCATAGACATAATGGTATTGGTTGTCCATAGCCTCGTTAAGACTGTCCGCCAGAGCCAGAGCCGTTCCGCTGGGTGCATCCACCTTCAGATTGTGATGACGTTCCACGATTTCCATATCAAACCCAGCTGTTGCCAGTACCTTGGCCGCCTCCTGGATCAGCTTCAGCAGCGTATTGATCCCCAGAGACATATTGGCAGAACGCAGAACTGCTGTCTCCCTGGCAGTCTCTTCCACTTTTTTCAGCTGCTCCTCGGACAGCCCTGTGGTACACAGGACCAGGGGCAGCTTTCTGCTCCTGCAATATTCCAGCACCCCGTCTGTAGCCTTTGCCGATGAAAAATCAATCATAACATCAGCCGGCACATCACATCTTTCAATGTCCGTGAACACCGGACATGCATAGAACCCTTTATCTTCCAGATCAATTCCGGCTGCCATTTCCATCTCCGGGTCCTGTTCCACCAGCCCTGCAATCACCCTGCCCATATGGCCGTTGCAGCCATTCATAATAATCTTGACCATTTTTTTCCTCTTTTCTTCTGTATCTCTGCCTGTTTATACTTTATGCAAGCTCCAGTCCAAAGTCAAGCATTGCCTGCTTTAAGACTTCCTTGTGTCCTTCTTCCATTTCTGTAAGAGGCATGCGCAGAGGCCCAACCTCTTTGCCCATCAGATTCATAGCCGCTTTTACCGGAATCGGATTCACCTCGGAAAACAGCGCCCGCACCAGAGGCAGTGCCTTTAACTGCATTTCACAGCTCTTCTGCACATCGCCTTCAAGATAGCTCATAGCAAGATCATGGGTATATCTCGGAGCAATATTGGACAATACGGAAATTACGCCGATTCCGCCCAAAGCCATGATCGGTGTGATCTGGTCATCGTTTCCGGAATAGATATCCAATTTTCCTTTTGTCATAGCGGCAATATCCGCAATTTGGGAAATGTTTCCTGATGCTTCCTTTACAGCTACGATATTCTCTACATTTTCTGCCAGATACTGCAGAGTCTTAGGCTCGATATTAATGCCTGTACGTCCTGCAATATTGTAAAGAATAATCGGCAGCTTTACAGACTCTGCAATAGCAGTATAATGAGCGATCAGCCCTTTCTGTGTTGCCTTATTATAATATGGGCTGACAAGCAGAAGGCCGTCTGCTCCCATACGTTCTGCTTCCTGGGACATCATAATGGCAGTTTCTGTGCAGTTGGAGCCTGTCCCTGCCACTACGGGAATCCTCTTATTTACCTTATCAATGGTATACCGGATCGTCTCCATATGTTCCTCATGAGAGAGAGTAGAAGATTCTCCGGTGGTCCCGCAGATGATTACCGCATCGGTTCCTGCCGCAATCTGCTCTTCCAGGATTTCCCCGAGCTTCTCAAAATTTACATCTCCGTTTTCTTTCATCGGTGTGACGATCGCTACACCTGCACCTTTAAAAATAGCCATATCTCTTCCTCCTTCTGCTGTTCTCTTATGTTCTTTATACTAAATATGAAACTACTTGATAACCTCCAGAGAAACCACTCTGTCTGCTGCGTCTTTTAAAGCTTCCGTGGTTGCCGTACCAGTAAGGATCAGTTCTGTCTCGTCATCTTTTGCCTCTATGAGCCCTATTACCTCATCCTCTGAAACGATTCCCAACTCCAGAGCGCTCAGGATCTCGTCCAGGATCAGCAGCTCACACTCCTCTGTAATCAGCACTTTTCTGGCAAAATTCAATCCGTTTCGGATATTCAGATTTTCCTCCTGCTTTTCCTCTTCTGTCAGATCTTCATAATATTTATCCTTCTTTTCAAACCTGAACAGACGGATATCCGGTTCCAGAGCAGAGAGATAGTCCAGCTGAGTCGTTGCCTTCCCCTTTAAAAACTGGATCACGATAGCTCTTTTTCCATGGCCAACAGCCCTTACCGCCTGCCCTATGGCCACGCTGGTCTTTCCCTTTCCGGGACCGCAGTAAATCTGTATCAATCCTTTCTCATCCATAATAATACACCTCTTACAGACTGACTTTTTCGGTTTCAATTAACTAAGAGTTGTGTATATATTACTACACCTGTGAAAATATTGCAATAAAACAACTGCAAAAACTGTAAAGGCCGGAGTCTGCGGACCAGTGTTCATACACTAATCCGCATATTCTAGTTTGCTTACCGACACCTCATAAGCAGTCCTCTTCTCCGTTTCATTTTCCCCCAGTTTCTTAATATATTCCCTGCTCTGAATCCTTCCCCACAGCAGGACATGGCCTCCCACTTCAAAGGCGGAAGCATACCGGGCATTCCTTCCCCAGCATATACAAGGTATGTAATCCGATTTTCCATAGGGACGGTTCACCGCCAGAAGCAGATCTGCGATTTCCCTTCCCAAAGGTGTTTTCCGGTAGACCGGCGGCTTACAGATATAGCCGTCCAGGAAGATCTGATTGGTCTTTATGGACTCATCTGCTTCCTCTACAAAAGAAAGCTCCCTCACAAATACAGAAAGGACCAGTCTGTTCTTCTTCTCTTCGTGGCGATTGTATGATCGGAACTGTCCCTGTACCATAATGTATTCTCCTTCATAATCCTGGCTCACATCCACCAGACGTTCGGAAACCATAAGCGGGATCCTGTCCTCTGAATCGCTGAGTCTTTTTACAAGGATATCCACCAGGTAAAATCCTTCCCCAAATACTTGATGACTGAAGGTAAAGCTGGACGCTACCTTTCCCATTATAGACACCTGATTATTTTCAATTATTTTATCTGCCATGATTTATTCCCCTTCCTCTTTCTGGTATCTTGTCTATATCATGTTTATTCGCAGGGGGGGACTTTTAGAACAAGATTTTTTATTTTTTCTTTCCCTTTCTGGAAAATATTCCAGATATGAGGCAGAAGAACCCCTGGATTTTCAGGAGATTCCTCTATTGATACTTATATTTAAGTGTGATAGAATAATTTCCGGATTTTCAGGAAAAAACTCCTATTTATAAAGAAAAGAGGTTACTGTCATATATGAAAACAACAAGAGAAGATATTCGCAACGTGGCTATCATCGCCCACGTTGACCACGGAAAAACCACTCTGGTAGACCAGCTTCTCCGTCAAAGCGGCGTCTTCCGTGAGAATCAGGAAGTCCGTGAAAGAGTTATGGACTCTAATGATCTGGAACGGGAAAGAGGAATCACCATTCTTTCCAAGAACACTGCCGTACATTATAAGGGTACCAAGATCAATATCATTGATACTCCCGGCCATGCAGATTTTGGCGGTGAGGTTGAACGTGTGCTGAAAATGGTAGACGGCGTCATCCTTCTGGTAGACGCCTTTGAAGGGGCCATGCCTCAGACAAAATTTGTCCTGAAAAAAGCTCTGGACCTGGATCTCCATGTAATCGTATGTATCAATAAGATCGACCGGCCCGAGGCCCGCCCCAGCGAAGTGATCGACGAGGTTCTGGAACTGCTTATGGATCTGGATGCTTCAGACGAACAGCTTGACTGTCCTTTCCTGTACGCCTCAGCCAAGACCGGCCATGCCGTACTGGACCTGGGCGATACTCCCGAAAGCATGGAACCCCTTTTTGAAACTATTCTGAAATATATCCCTGCCCCCACAGGAGATCCCGAAGCTCCCACTCAGGTACTGATCAGCACCATTGACTATAATGAATATGTAGGCCGTATCGGTGTAGGCAAGGTAGAAAACGGAACCATCCGGGTAAATCAGGAGGTCATGCTGTGCAACCACCACGACCCTGATAAAATGAAAAAAGTAAAGATCAGCAAGCTCTATGAATTCGATGGTCTGAACAAAGTGGAAGTGAAAGAGGCCGGTATCGGCTCTATCGTAGCAATCTCCGGTATTGCAGATATCCACATCGGAGATACACTTTGCTCCCCTGAAAATCCGGAGCCCATCCCCTTCCAGAAAATCTCAGAACCTACAATTTCCATGAATTTTCTGGTAAATGACAGTCCTTTTGCCGGACAGGAAGGTAAATATGTCACTTCCCGTCATTTAAGGGAACGTCTTATGCGGGAGCTGAACACAGATGTAAGTCTTCGGGTAGAAGACACCGACAGCACTGACTGCTTCAAAGTTTCCGGAAGAGGAGAACTTCATCTTTCCGTACTTATTGAAAACATGCGTCGAGAAGGTTACGAATTCGCTGTAAGCAAGGCGGAAGTCATATACAAAGAAGACGAACGGGGGCGAAAGCTGGAGCCTATGGAAATCGCTTATGTAGATGTTCCAGAAGAGTTCTCCGGCACAGTGATACAGAAGCTCAGCGAACGAAAAGGCGAGCTTCAGGGAATGAGTCCTGCCAGCGATGGAACCACCCGTCTGGAATTTCATATTCCTTCAAGGGGTCTTATCGGTTTCCGGGGAGACTTCCTGACCTCCACTAAAGGTGCCGGAATCCTGAATACTGCCTTTGACGGCTATGCTCCGTATAAAGGAGACATTCAATACCGGAAGCAGGGATCTCTGATCGCCTTTGAAACAGGAGAGGCCGTAACCTATGGTCTCTTTTCTGCCCAGGACAGAGGAACCCTCTTCATCGGTCCCGGTGAAAAAGTCTACAGCGGCATGGTCATCGGCCAGAGCGGAAAGCCGGAGGACATTGAACTGAATGTATGTAAGACCAAACATCTTACCAATACCCGCTCTTCCTCTGCAGATGAAGCTCTGAAGCTGACCCCTCCAAGGATCCTCAGTCTGGAGCAGGCCCTGGAGTTCATTGATACTGACGAATTGCTGGAGGTGACTCCAGAGTCTCTCCGCATCCGGAAAAAGACCCTGGACTCCCGTCTTCGCAAAAGAGAAAGCATGAAAAAATAATTTATTTGATATCCTGCCGTATAAAGGCTGCTCTATAAGGACTGGCATACAGAGCTGGACGCACCAGATTCATCCTGAGTCTTTCACTGTATGCCAGTCTTTTTCTGTACATTTTTCACAAAATTTCTTTGTCAAATTTTTATCAAATTTCACTTAGCCTTCATGCATTAAAAACAATACATTATACTTATTTTCTTAATTTTCCATTTTTTCAGATAATTATATATTTAACAATCTTTTTTCTTTATTTTTTCTTAGAAATATAGTAAAATAACTATGTATAAATCACCAAATAAATTAAAAATTTTTCCCTTTAACATATTGACATTTTTTTAACAATACTTTATAATAACCTCAGAAATTGTTAAATAATTATCAATATCAACAGAGGCCCTCTCTGTTATATAAAACACATTTTACATTTTTTAAGGAGGATTTCCCATGGCTAAAAAAACAGAAAGCAATGTACCGGAAACCGTCAACAGCGTAGAAGCCCTTCAGGCAAAAATCGCTTCTATGCGTGAGGCCCAGAAAAAGTTTGCTTCCTATACTCAGGAGCAGGTAGACAAGATCTTTTTCGAGGCCGCTATGGCAGCAAACAAACAGCGTATCCCCCTGGCCAGAATGGCCTGCGAAGAAACCGGCATGGGTGTTCTGGAAGATAAGGTTATCAAAAACCACTACGCAGCAGAGTATACATACAATGCCTATAAAAGAGTGAAAACCTGCGGTGTTGTGGAAGAAGACAAATCTTACGGTATCAAAAAGATTGCGGAGCCCGTGGGAATCGTAGGAGCAGTTATCCCTACCACCAATCCTACTTCTACCGCTATTTTCAAATGTCTGATCTGCTTAAAGACAAGAAACGCCATTATCATCAGCCCTCATCCCCGTGCAAAGAAATGTACCATTGAGGCTGCAAAGGTTGTTCTGGAAGCTGCTGTAAAGGCAGGGGCTCCGGAAGGAATCATCGGCTGGGTGGAAGAACCTACTCTGGAACTTTCCAATGAGCTGATGCGTTCTGCAGATGTGATCCTGGCTACCGGCGGTCCCGGAATGGTAAAGGCTGCTTATTCTTCCGGAAAACCGGCTATCGGCGTAGGTCCCGGTAATGTTCCGGTTATCATGGACAGCACCTGTGATATTCAGACTGCCGTATACTCTGTGATCCATTCCAAAACCTTTGACAACGGCATGATCTGTGCTTCTGAGCAGTCCGTAACTGCCATTGCAGATATATACGATAAGGTGAAAGCTGAATTTGTCAAGAGAGGCTGCCATGTTTTAAATAGTGAAGAACTGGACAAAGTCCGCAAGATCATCCTTACTGAAGCCGGCACCGTAAATGCCAAGATCGTTGGTCAGCCCGCTTCTGTGATCGCTGAGCTGGCCGGAATCTCTGTTCCAAAAGCCACAAAAATTCTTATCGGCGAGGTTACTTCTGTGGATATCTCTGAGCCTTTTGCCCATGAAAAACTTTCTCCGGTCCTGGCCCTGTATAAAGCAAAAGACTTTGATACAGCCCTTGATATGGCCGACCAGCTGGTGAAAGACGGTGGATACGGACATACAGCTTCTATTTATGTACATCCTTCACAGACAGAGAAACTGGACAAATTTGCAGACCGCATGAAGACCTGCCGTATTCTGGTAAATACACCTTCTTCCCACGGCGGCATTGGTGATCTTTACAACTTCAAGCTGGCTCCGTCACTGACTCTGGGCTGCGGTTCCTACGGCGGAAACTCTGTATCTGAAAACGTAGGAGTAAAGCATCTGCTCAACACTAAGACCGTTGCCGAAAGGAGAGAAAACATGCTGTGGTTCAGAACACCTGAGAAGGTTTATTTCAAAAAGGGCTGTCTGCCTGTAGCTTTAGACGAGCTGAGAACTGTTTACGGCAAGAAAAAAGCATTCATTGTTACCGATACATTCTTATATCAGAGCGGTTATACAAAACCAATCACTGACAAGCTGGACGAAATGGGAATCCAGTATGACTGCTTCTTTGATGTAGCTCCGGACCCCACTCTTCAGTGTGCACAGAAAGGTCTGGAACAGTTAAAAGACTTCGGACCAGATACTATCATTGCTCTGGGCGGCGGTTCCGCAATGGACGCAGCCAAGATCATGTGGCTGATGTATGAACATCCGGAATGCAAGTTTGAAGATCTGGCTATGGATTTCATGGATATCCGCAAGAGAGTCTATGTATTCCCGAAAATGGGCATAAAAGCCATGATGGTTGCCATTCCTACATCTTCCGGTACAGGTTCTGAGGTAACACCTTTTGCCATTATCACCGATGCAACCACCGGAACAAAATGGCCTATCGCAGACTATGAATTAATGCCTAACATGGCCATCGTTGATACAGACTTTATGATGACCCAGCCAAAGGGACTGACCAGCGCTTCCGGTATTGATGCTCTGACCCATGCGTTAGAGGCCTACGCTTCTATTATGGCTACAGACTTCACAGACGGTATGGCATTAAAGGCTGCCAAATTAATCTTTGACTACCTGCCTTCTGCTTACGAAAAAGGCGCAGCGGATCCTATTGCCAGAGAGAGAATGGCAAATGCTTCTACCCTTGCCGGTATGGCGTTCTCCAACGCTTTCCTGGGGATCTGCCACTCCATGGCTCACAAACTTGGGGCTTACCATCACCTGCCACACGGTATCGCAAATGCTCTTCTCATCGAGCATGTAATGCGCTACAACGCAGATCCGGCTCCTACAAAGATGGGAACTTTCTCACAGTATCCATATCCACACGCTAAGGAAAGATACTGTGAAATGGCACGTTTCGTAGGCATCCAGGGTAAAGACGATGATGAAGTATTTGAAAACTTCATCAAAGCCATCGCTGATCTGAAAGCAAAAGTAGGCATCAAGAGAACCATCAAAGAATATGGAATCACTGAAGAAGATTTCATGGCAACATTAGATGAGATGGTTGAGAACGCCTTCAACGACCAGTGTACCGGCGCCAACCCAAGATATCCGCTGATGAGCGAAATGAAAGAAATGTACTTAAAGGCTTACCACGAAGGCTGATAACACCTTCCCTGCCTTATAAAAACCGGGGGCTGTGGACTAATACCCTTTTAGGTCCCCCGGCGAATGAGAAGAAAAGATCCCTTAGTCGGACTCCCTGTTCCAAACAGTCCGCTAAGGGATTTTTGCTCATCTTTTCCCAATATTGACTTTCTCTATAAAAGAGACTATACTTATTTCATTCTAATGTCACAAGGAGATTTTAAGATGTATCTTTTTATCTTTTCCAAACCTATTTGATGCCAGTTTGCCAGAGTCTTATCAAATAACGAACACTTGCCGCATATTTTGACAGACTCTTGTTTTATTGACATCAAATTGTATATAGAAAGGATAATAGAATATCATGAAAAGAAATCTCTGTCTATTATACGGGATTGCTTTCTTACAGGGAATGGTGTTTTACAGCCCTGCAGCGGTTTTATACCGCCAGGATGCCGGGCTGACCCTTTTTCAGATTTCTGTTATAGAGAGCATATCCCTTTTCTTATGCTTTGCGCTGGAAATTCCCTGGGGGATTCTGGCAGACAAGATTGGCTACCAGCTGACCATGAGCCTGTGCTGTCTTATGTATTTTGTTTCCAAAATTATTTTCTGGGAAGCCTGGACCTTCCAAGATTTCCTTTTAGAACGTATTTTTCTGAGCATTGCAGTCTCCGGGTTATCTGGAGTAGATATTACCCTCCTGTATTTGTATGCCCCTGAAGGAAAGTCCCAAAAAGTCTTTGGTATTTACGAAGGCATGGGAACCAGCGGGCTTCTGGCTGCCGCTGTCTGCTTCTCCATCTTTTTAGAAAACCACTGGCGCAGAGCAGCCTTCTTGACTGCTGCTGCCTATGGGCTTGCCTTTATCCTTGCTTTGTTTCTCAGAAAACCGGATCCCCAAAGAGCGGAAAAGCCTTCGGGAAAGGCCCGAAAACTTTCTCTTAAGCTTTCCCCAAATGTCTTATGCCTGGTCAGTCCATCCTTTTTGCTTTTTCTCTCCAGTGCAGGTCTTCTGACAGAAACCCGACAATATATCACTGTATTTTTAAATCAGCCCCAATACATTGCCTGCGGTCTGTCTGCCGGAACCATTGCCTTGCTGTATATTTTGACCCAGATTGCAGGCATAATAAGTCCCTGGTCTGACTGCCTTACAAAAAAGTTTGGGATCCCTTTGTTTTCTGCCGGTTGTTTCTTGTGCCCGGCACTCCTGTGTTTTGTACTGGCTTTTACTCACAGTCCTGTATGTACTGCCATATGTATCCTGGGAATCCAGAGTTTCGTGTCCCTCTTTCAGCCTCTTCAGTCAGAGCTTCAAAACCGAGAGATTTCTACCTCTCACCGTGCTGCCGCTCTAAGTCTTCAGGCCATGTTTTTAGAACTGACCAGTGCTGCATTAGAGCCTGTGTTCGGTTATCTGGCTCAGAAAAGCCTTGCTTTTGCTTTTGGAGCAGGAGGCATTTTCTGTACGGGCGGCTTTCTTTTGTTTCTTCTGTGGTACGGAAATTTCTTCAGAAAACCCTCCAAAGTATAGCCGGTACAGCCTGCAAGCCGACTGTCCGTCTCCTCTTTGAGACTAGAATTTTATAAAAACACAGATGGCAGAATTACTTATTCTACCATCTGTGTGCCTTCTCCTAAAAACTCATATACTTTTCCGTTTTCCAAAGCGATGCCTTTGTCCTGGGCCAATTCCTGAACAGTAACCAGCTTATAGCCTTGTTCCAGCAGATCCGGTATCAGTCTGAGGGCAGCATTCACAGACCACTCATGAATATCATGCATAAGGACGATAGAACCGTCCTGAACATTATCCATTACACACTGATAGGTCTGATCCTCGCTTTTCGTCTTCCAGTCCTTTGTATCAATGCTCCATTTTACAATTGGCATTCCTGCCAGATTCTGCACCGTCTCGTTATAGCTGCCTCCAGGAGGTCTGAGAGTATCAGGAAGGACTCCTGCTGCTTCCTGGATCAGAGTACTGGTCTTTTGGATTTCCTCCGTAATCTGGCTCTCGCTGAGTTTTGTCAGATTTTGATGATCATATGTATGGTTGGCCAGCTCCATCCCCAGGTCATTCATGCGTTTCACCACATCCGGATATTTCTCTACGTTCTGTCCCAGCATATAGAAAGTAGCCTTTGCATTATTTTCCTCCAGACAGTCCAAAAGCTCATCCGTATATTGCCCCGGTCCATCATCAAAGGTCAGTGCCACCAGCGGCGGTTCCTTGGTGCTGTCATAGACTCCGTTCTCATCGAAATAACAGTCTTTCCCGTCAATTTCCTCCCAGCCGGTAATGACGTAACCGTTTTCATCGAAATAATAGGTGGCTCCGTCAATCTCTTTCCAGCCGCTCTGATATGTAGTACCATCCTCGTTTTGATACCATTTTCCCTGTTCATTTGTCTGCCATCCTGCCACAGAGGTACTTGATGCCATCTTTTCCACATCAGCCCCTGACATCACGGGCTGCTTCTGGGCCTGGATTTCCCCTTCCCTGGTAAGTTCCTCTACAGAGTTCTGAAAGCGGCTGGTCTGTATCCTGTCCGCCAGCATATAAGCGCCCATTCCCACCAGTACCAGCGCCAGAACAATCAGAGCGGCAAAAGGCAGACGGCGGATCATCTTCCTTCTTTTCATCTGGCGCTGCTTTTCCGCTCTTCTTCTCTCCAATATCCTAAGAAGTCTTGCCTCGTACTCCTCATCTGTATGTATTTCCGGAAGCTTTTCTTCTGTATGTTCTTTTTTTCTCCAAGTCTCAGTATTTTTGATCATATGCATCCTCTATATATTGTGTGTCCTGTCTTTGGCTTGTGTCTGTGCCAACTGTATTTCTGCCCTACCATTATAACTAATGGACTCTGTTTTGTATAGAGAAATTTTACAATATTCCCAGATGCTCCAGAAGAATTCGTACTCCCAGGATCACCAGAATAATACCGCCTGCCAGTTCTGCTCTGGACTTATATCTGGCTCCAAAAATGTTTCCGACTTTAACTCCTATAGCAGACATGATAAAGGTGATTACCCCGATCAATCCCGCTGCCAGAACGATATTCACCTGCAGGAAGGCAAAGGTAACCCCTACCGCCAGTGCGTCAATACTCGTAGCCACCGCCAGGGGAAACATGGATTTTACCCCCATGCTTCCCTCCGGACAGACTTCCTCTTTATCCATAGACTCCCGGATCATATTCACACCGATAAATCCCAGAAGGATAAAAGCAATCCAATGATCCACTGCCGTGATCTTATCCCGAAACTGGCTTCCCAGAAAATATCCCAAAGTAGGCATCAACGCCTGGAATCCCCCAAACCACAGTCCGGCGATCACCATATGTTTTGCCGACAGTTTTTCCTGCGCCAGACCCTTGCAGATAGAAACAGCAAAGGCATCCATCGCCAGCCCCACAGCCAGGGAAAATAATGTAATAATATCCATCTCTTATCTCCTCTCTTTTCTTGCATCTTTTCTGCTGTCATTTCCTGCCAAGGCTTCTTTTATCTGATTTATCACGCAAAAAAATAGAAGGCACGATATGAGCCTTCTATTTCTTTCCTTATGATACAGAGACTCCGCCTATCGCTATACAGGTACATGAGTCTCGCAATTTAAGACAAGCCAGGCGAAGCGCCAGTATGTTGACTTGCCACGCATCTTCGTGATACGCTTCCTACTCCCTCACAGGATTATGATTTCGTTTAAAATATCACATTCTTTTTTAAAAGTCAATAATTACTGGGGGAAAATCATTTATTCTATTTCCTGTTTTTCTACATTTCCCTATAATGCAGATACCGGATTGGTAAAAAGTCTTATATGGTAAAATAAACTTTTCACAATCAGCGCTCACTTTTGTCTTCTCTTTTTCTCCTTTCTCAAGCCCATATACCCGAAGAATACTGCTGCCGCTCCCAGCACCATCAGGATGATCATAATAATGTTCCATGCTTTATAAGGAAGATCCCATCTTGTGAAATCAAAGGGTATCGCCAGCGCATAGGGTTTATCCGATTCTCCATATACCGGAAGCATGATCATCTCAAAGACTGCCGGGGCAAGCCAAAGCCATATTCCCATCCAGACTGAGACACAGGAGGCTCTCAGCCAGCCATTTACGGGGAGATATCGGGCCCCGGCCATAATGCCCCAGGGAAGGGCCAGACATACCAGAGCATTTGGAAGGCTGATGGTCCAAAAAACCCTCAGATCTCCCTGCAGGGCCACCACAAACAGGAGAAGGAGAAGAAAAACCGTTTCTGCCGAAAGATAAAGAAGGGCTTTATGCCGGTACAAAGCCAGTCCCCTGAGTGTCTGTCTCAATATAATTGGCAGAAATACAGCATGCCAGCAGTAAAACCTCCAGAAAAAGCGTAAAAGAACCGAAGGCCAGAGGCAGCTTATAATTTTCTGTTCTGGAATCCAGAGCCGCAAGGGCCGGCACCAGTGTCAGGGATGCCGCCATCAGCACACCGGCCAAGGCGATAAAAAACCAGTCCAGGGTATGAGATGATATCAGGTTTCCGATCCCGCATCCTGCTAAGATCCCTCCGTAGATCACATACTGGATGATCCGGTAATTTCTGGTCAGCCTCCTATACTTCTGGGCAAGCTTTTCAGAAACCCTCCGGTTTGTATCCTCGCTTCCGGTGAAAAGCTCATGCTCTGTCACCTGGAGGACAGTGCAAATGTCAAGCACTTTTTTACATTGTTAGGTAAGATGTTTTTTACACCGTAT